>NZ_JAHPRO010000024.1 GCF_025562455.1 Acinetobacter sp. WU_MDCI_Axc73 | reverse complement strand
AACCCTAATAGCCAAGATCTTCATCGTGTATCGCGTCGGGATGCAGCGTATTCTATACAGTTTCTAAAACAGTGCAAGCATCTTTAACCCATTGTTTTATCAAGTGTTCTATTTTTATGCATCCAGCTGGTTTATTTTACACTCAAAACGACTGTAACTATTTATTTATAAAGCAGAAATATTAATTTCATATTTCTGCTTTATTGTATGCTATTTGGCACTTTTTTGAGGCTTGATTTGAACACTCAAGATTTTAATAGGTTGTTTAGGCACATTTTGATAAGAACCTATAGTCGTTGTCGGAACTTTAACAATTTTATCGACCACATCCATGCCCTTGGTGACTTTACCAAATACTGCATATCCTGCATCGACAGGCGAGGCATTGAGAAAGTTGTTATCTGCAACGTTAATGAAGAATTGGCTAGTTGCAGAATTTGGATTACTGGTACGCGCCATAGCTAAAGTACCACGTGTATTTTTAAGACCATTACTCGCTTCATTTTTGATTGCTGGTCGAGTCGCTTTTTCTTTGAGGTTGACATCCATGCCACCACCTTGAACCATGAATCCAGGAATAACGCGATGAAAAATCGTTCCTGTATAAAAGTTGCTTTTTACATAATTTTCAAAATTTTTGCTAGAAATAGGAGCTTGATCATTAAAAAGCTCAATTTCAATATTGCCCATGGAGGTTTTCATTTCAACTAATGTATTTGCAAATACATTAATACTCATTAAACATCCCGTTGCCATTAAAGCGACTTTCTTTAACATTTTTTTTCCTTTTCTATCTCTTTAGCAATCAAATTGCTAGCCAGACTAGCATAGAATGTTCAAGGTCTATTTTTATAGTATTGTTATTTGTATTATCAAAAAGATGTTTCACGTGAAACATCTTTTGTCTTCTATTTTTCGTCCTGATTTCGTTTAGGCATGTTTATCCCAAAATTTTCTAAATGATTTACTCATCTGTATTAGATTGGCTTTGGCTTTACGTGAAACAGGCGTCAGGTTAATAAAACCATGAGTCTGATCCAAATATTCATCATGTTGAACCTTCACACCATTCTGACGCAACTTATGACTATAGATCTCACCTTCATCATGTAACACGTCATGACCTGCCGTTACGACATATGCAGGTGCTATTTTTTTCAAATTTCCATAGGTGGGTGAAATCACTGGATCTGTTAATTCAATATGATGTTGAGTCGCGTAGTAGTCTGTGACGTAATCGATATCACGACCTGTCAACACCAAACCATCTTTATAGGCATAAAAAGATGGATGACGGCTTTTAAAATCTACGGTTGGATAAATCAGGAATTGAGCTTGTGGTGCATAAGACTTACCAATGGTTCTTTGAGCAACCACAGTACTGATATTACCGCCTGCACTATCACCTGCCACTGCAATACGATTTTTTAGAATTTTAAAATAGCGACGGTTTTGATAAACCCAGGCCAACGCATCTTCACAAGACTGAATTAAATGCTTAGGCGAAAATTCTGGAGCAAGCGGATAATCAATACTTAATATTTGCACATTGGCTGATTTAGCAATCAGGCGACAAGCTTCATCGTGAGTATCAACATTACCAACCACAAAGCCACCACCATGATAAAATACCACCATAGGCAGCTTTTTATTTGGATGCGGATGATAATGTCTGGCAAAAATTGTACCACTTTGTAAAGGTAGGCGAATATCTTCAACAAACTCTAAGAATGTTGGTTTACGTCGGATTGCCTGCATTTGCAGTTCAAACATTTGGCGGGAACGGTCAATATTTTCATCGATGAAACCCGTATACCGCTGTTTGTACTGCACCGCCATCAAACATTTAGTGAAACTATCAAGTTGTGGATACTGATAAGGATAGCCCAGTAATTTGACAATTGACTCCTGAAAAAAAGTAGGGAGTTTGTCTAATGCACGTGCTGCTGGCCCCTGCCCTTTTTCTAATAATGCCTGAAGCTTTTGCTGCGATAGATTCACTGATTTCTCCCTTAAAATGCTGTTATTCATTTTTTTACATATTCGAGCGTGTCTTGACTATATGCGCATGCAAGACACCTAATCAAGTTACATTTCCTTATTTTTCCCTACGCTAATCCCAACCTCAACAAAAGTCATTGGCTCAAACCTGAAATAGCATTGGAAAGTTTTGTCATTGGTTGGATCAAAAATAAGGCGTCGTGAAATGAAAGTAATTTTGATCTCACTTGTCACTATATTGCTTTGAGTTGAGAGTGTTGTTTTACCTGCGGAGCATCATCATCGGCATGGTGACCAATATGACTATGCTCGAAGTGATGATTGCTGGGGTCATGTGAATGTGGGGCGAAGATATGCAGATTGTCTTTAACGTTTATTATTGTTCAGTCAGGTCACTCAAATAAGCCAAAGCCTAAATCCATTGAGATTTAGGCTTTGGTTTGATTCGTACCCAAGCATCCTACCTTATTTACCGTACGACCATTTGGAACATCCTGTTCGCTATAGGGCTACTATAATTGATTATTAATGGCTTGCCTGAGGGCAATCGACCTAAATAACTGTACGTCATATCTTCTCTGAATGTCGGTTTTGAACGCTTCAGATGAGTAGCAGCTCATCTAAAACTGAGTGTCGTGGTGGCATTCAATGATCACTTTCATTCACCGCAATACAGAAAAAAATGTTATTGAACAGGTGCAGACTCTGGGGCAACTTGAGGTTGTTCAGGAGATGCCTGTACAGGTTGAGTCTGCGTTGAAGTATCCGCTTGTACTGCCACACCACTCTGCGCACCAGTTGCTTCAGGGCTTGCAGAAGCTTGTGTAGAACCTGAAGCATCTAAGCCAGCCTCCGAAGCACAACCTACTGCTGCGAATGCTACACCTGCGAATACCAATGATAATAGACCAAGTTTCTTCATGTTGCTTTCCTTTCATTATGACAAAAATTTGCAAAGTCAAACTTTGCGCTGCCTATGATTCACAATTTCTTCTGGTCAAACTCACATAATAAGTTGGTGTTTATAGAGTGAGGCGTACATGTTCTGCAATTTTTTTAACTTGAATCCATGTTGTTAAAGACAGTGATTTCAACTAAAAAAACTGACCTAACTTATTATCCATCTTTTATTTTTTAATTTTAATTCACAAAGAATCATCAAAAATCTGGATTTTAACGTTATATAAATCACCTAAAAACCCTAATAAATTGTTACATCGTAATTGATGGCTTTTTGCAGTATTTATCATCCATAAAGGCCCATTTTTTGAATGAGCCCATTGTGTGAGGAAAATATGCCTGTTATAGAAGATTTCCTCTTATCATTTAACAGGCATTGTCTTATTCTTGGTTTAAGGCCATTTCATTTCACCTTTGACCACTTTGGCACCCAAATCTAATGTTTCTGTGTCCTTAAGTTCAGGATATTGTTGTTGCATTGTTTGAGAAAGTTGATGTGCAGTTTTTGTGGTTTTTACTGCTTTCTGATAATTATTTAAATAGTCTAATGAAAAATTCACGGCAGCTAAATTTTCTGGCGCATTTTCTACCATATGTGCAGGTACAACTATTTGAGGCTGAAGAGCCTTGATCGTTTGTAGTGTACTAATGACTTCTGCACGATCTTTACTACTAGGCGTATCAGCCATCCATAAATGAATCCCCGATGACACTGGAATCCCCCCTACAACGGCTTTGATCGACGGAATCCATAAATAAGTCAATTCATGATTTCCTTTTATTTCGATCTGTTCATTTTCCAGTTGAAGTGTTTTGCCAGTGAACGCTTGTGGAATGATGATGCTCCTAGGTGCATTATCGCCCATTTTAGGTGACCAATATTGTACTTTTAAGGCCTCCGTGTCTTGGATGTGTTTTACTGTTTCTGGCGTTGCGATGATTTTGGCATTTGGAAAATACTGCTTAAATACATCCAAACCAAAATAAAAGTCTGGATCACCATAACTGACAAAAATGGTTTTTAACGTCTTACCGCTATCCAGAATATCAGCAGCCACTCGAAGTGCTTCTGATTTGGAAAATTGTGCATTCACCAAGACCACTTCTTTCTCCCCTTCAATCAGAGTCGAAGTCACACCAAAATGTTGTGGTTGAGCTAAAAAGTTTTTGAGGGTCAGCGGTTGAGCCAGTGCCATTTGAGAAAATAAAACTGAAGTGACTGCGGCTAAAATAGGTGCTTTTAAACTACGCATAACTAAATCCAGATAAATAAATAGCACTTTAATTTGCAATTTGTATCAGATAAAGCCGCTAATTCAAGATAAACTATTACGAATAATGCAACAATCAGATGTCATGATGGATACTATAAAAGCCATGCAAGTCTTTGTTCGTATTGCAGAACAAGGCAGCCTGAGCCGTGCCGCTGAGCAACTTAATTATTCTCGAGCCATGGTGTCACGTTATCTGGATCATTTGGAACAAACATTTTCCGTACGTCTATTTCAGCGGAACACTCGTAAAATCTCACTGACCCCTGCGGGGGAAAAAGCTTTACTGTATTGTGAAAATATTTTACAGCAGCAGGCATTACTGTACGAATTGGCTGCGCATGAACAACAAACAGGTACAATTCGTCTCACCTGCGGTTTATTTTTATACCAAATGGGTTTGAATGAATGTCTACGTGCGTTTAAACGACAATACCCCCATATTCAATTTGAAGTAATTCTCACTGAAAATACGGTTGATTTAATTGATCATCAGATGGATTTGGCACTTCGCATCACTCAAAAGGTGGCTGATGGTTTAATTGCGCGACCCGTGCACGAGATCAAATCAATTTTTTGCGCACATCCCGATTATCTGGCGCAGCACCCTCCTCTGTCCCATCCAAGCCAGCTTTTACAATATGACTGTATTACGCATCAACATGCCAGTCAGTACTGGACGCTGTTTAATGTCGAACAACAGCCCCAGAATTATCCCTTAAATAGTACCTTTAAAAGTAACGACGTAAATGCTTTGTATGATATGTGTATCAATGCGCAAGGAATTGCGATGTTACCTGCACGATTAGTGCAAAATGACTTGATTAACGGACGATTAATTCAGGTATTAGCTGCTTTTTCTGCACCAGATTTAACGCTTTCGTTAGTGTATGTGTCTCGTCAACATTTACCCAGAATCATTCAGCAATTTATTGCTTTTTTAATCGAACACCTCGATTTTTACTTAATTAAAGAAAATTAAAGAGATTTAAATATAACAGCATGCTTGAATTTTTAAAGGATGACCTTACTTTACTCATCAAGAATCAAAACTCATGGCAGTTCAGCAAATTCTGTTATAGACACCGATGCCAAAAGGACTGTACATGTTTAAAAACCCATTTAAACGGAGATCATCAATGGCTAATGAGCAAAACGAACAAGCTCAAGACTTATCTTCAGAGCAAGAAATTCAAAATAATGAACAAATTCAATCTGAAGATACTGGGCAAGGGGTCGATGCTGGCGTTGAAGATTTAAAAACTCAAATCAGCAAACTCGAAGAAAGCCTAAAACTTGAAAAAGCACGTACCGCAAATGCCGTTTACGAAGCACAAAAAAGTGTAGAGCGCATTCAACGTGAGTCTGAAAAACACAAAGAGACTGTGCTTGAAAAATTTGCAAAAGAATTATTGGATTCTGTCGATAATTTGGAACGCGCCATTCAGGCGGCGGGCAATGAAGAAACACCTGTACTTGAAGGTGTAAAACTGACCTTGAAATCTTTACTGAGCACACTTGAAAAATTTGGTGTGGTGGAAGCAGATACTCAAAATGGTTTTAACGCTGATCTTCATCAAGCCGTGGGAATTGATCCGAACGCGAAAGCAAATGAAATCGGTACAGTTTTACAAAAGGGCTATACCTTAAATGGTCGTTTGTTACGCCCTGCTATGGTGATGGTTGGTCAATAAGTTGTGTGAGCAAAGCATGTATTTGCTCACAAATGTAAGAATTTGAGAGTTTTTTGATTTTTTTTCATAAAAATCCTTGAAAAAACACGATTAACTCTCATATCGAATAACAAGCAAAACATTGCAAAAAAATTTGAGGAATACACCAAATGGCAAAGATTATTGGTATTGACTTGGGTACAACCAACTCATGTGTTGCAGTACTTGAAGGCGATAAAGTTAAAGTCATCGAAAATGCTGAAGGCGCACGTACAACCCCTTCGATCATTGCATATAAAGATGGTGAAATCTTGGTGGGTCAGTCTGCAAAACGTCAAGCAGTCACTAACCCTAAAAATACATTATTTGCGATCAAACGTTTAATTGGTCGTCGCTATGATGATGCTGCGGTACAAAAAGATATTGGTCTGGTACCTTATAAAATCATCAAAGCAGACAATGGCGATGCTTGGGTTGAAGTCAACGACAAGAAACTTGCTCCACAACAAGTATCTGCTGAAATCTTGAAAAAGATGAAAAAAACTGCCGAAGACTACTTGGGTGAAACTGTAACGGAAGCCGTTATTACCGTTCCTGCATACTTTAACGATGCACAACGTCAAGCGACTAAAGATGCAGGTAAAATTGCAGGCCTTGATGTAAAACGTATCATCAACGAACCAACGGCTGCAGCACTTGCGTTCGGTATGGACAAAAAAGAAGGCGACCGTAAAGTTGCTGTTTACGACTTGGGTGGTGGTACATTTGACGTTTCTATCATTGAGATCGCAGATCTTGATGGCGACCAGCAAATCGAAGTGTTATCAACCAATGGTGATACTTTCCTTGGTGGTGAAGACTTCGATAATGCCTTGATTGAATACTTGGTTGAAGAGTTCAAAAAAGAACAAAGTGTGAATCTGAAAAATGATCCACTTGCGTTACAACGTTTAAAAGAAGCTGCCGAAAAAGCAAAAATTGAGCTTTCTTCATCAAATGCAACTGAAATCAATCTGCCATATATCACGGCTGATGCAACTGGTCCTAAACACTTAGTGATCAATGTGACTCGTGCAAAACTTGAAGGTTTGGTTGCAGATTTGGTTGCTCGCACCATTGAGCCTTGTAAAATTGCATTGAAAGATGCAGGTTTATCAACTTCTGACATCTCTGACGTGATCTTGGTTGGTGGTCAGTCTCGTATGCCGCTTGTACAACAAAAAGTACAAGAATTTTTTGGTAAAGAGCCACGTAAAGACGTGAACCCTGACGAAGCAGTTGCGATTGGTGCTGCGATACAAGGTGCAGTATTGTCTGGTGACAAAACTGACGTACTTTTATTAGACGTGACACCATTAACTTTAGGTATCGAAACAATGGGCGGTGTATTAACTCCGATAATTGAGAAGAACACCACGATTCCTGCGAAGAAATCACAAGTGTTCTCTACAGCAGCAGATAATCAACCTGCGGTTGACATTTCAGTTTACCAAGGTGAACGTAAAATGGCTCAACAAAACAAGTTGTTGGGTAACTTCCAGTTAGGCGATATTCCACCTGCTCCACGTGGCGTACCGCAAATTGAAGTATCGTTCGACATCAACGCTGATGGTATCTTGAAAGTGTCTGCGAAAGATAAGAGCACGGGTAAAGAGCAATCGATTCAGATCAAAGCCAATTCAGGTTTGTCTGATGCTGAAATCGATGCCATGATCAAAGATGCTGAAGCGAATGCTGAAGAAGACCGTAAGTTTGAAGAGTTAGCGAAAGCACGCAATGAAGCGGATGCTTTAGTGTCTAGCTCAAACAAAGCAGTCAAAGATCTGGGTGATAAAGTCACTGAAGATGAAAAAACTGCGGTTGCAACTGCGGTGTCTGAACTTGAAGCAGCCACGAAAGAAAATGATGTAGATGATATCAAAGCGAAAACTGAAGCTTTACAAAACATCTTGATGCCAATCACACAACGTGCTTATGAACAAGCACAAGGTGCTGGCGGTGCAGAAGGTTTTGATCCAAATGCATTCCAAGGTGGTGATGCAGGTCAACAACAAAAAGCAGACGATGGCGTTGTAGATGCTGAGTTCACAGAAGTCAAAGATGACAAAAAATAATTTGTCTCTTTAATGAAAAAACCGCGCAATATGCGCGGTTTTTTCATTTGTATATTAACTTTTTGATTTATAGTAATTCCCTCTTCGGCTCTTTTGGAAATGACATTTAAGAAGATGAGCAAGTCAAATTCACAACAAATTCAATATATTGTTAAAATCCTGAGCTGTGCGGTAATTATCACCCTCATTTCCATCATTATCGACAGAGACAAAACCTCAAATTTCTTTTTATGGGCCTCTCTTACGGCTTTTTTTACCTTACAGTTTGACCAAACAAATAAAGTTAATTTTAATCAGATTACAGGAAATATCATTGGTTCAGTTGTTGGGATTGCAATTTGGTTTCTTATTTCAGGCGCATCACATTATGTCAGTTATATTAATCTGGAATATTATTTTTTAATTCTGGGAATTTTTATCACAACTCTCATCTGCATTATTCTTAAACATGGTGAATATTGCGGGATTGCGCTTGCTAGCTTTTTGATTGTAACCGTTTATGATGTCTCACATCACACTATTGAAGGTGCATTATTTCGTATCATATTTTGCGTGACTGGCTGCTTGATTGCCTACATCATTGATTTAATCGTGAGTCAACTCTTATCATCATCTCGCAACGCTTAAAAATAATTTTATCTTATAAACCCTATTTTTTCTGATACTATTTTTTAAGTTATTTCATGTTGATTATATTCTGTAACCGAAATCACTTTAGGATTCATGCTATTGTGTTAGCTTAATCTAGTGAATATCTAATGGAGATCGACGTGAGTTACTATCATATCTTGATTGAAGTGAATGATCTAATCAGTACGATTGAGCAAACACGTGATATTGAAATTCTTAACATCATTGAGATTCAACCCTATCTCCATTCGATTTTATTACCGTATTTCAATGAACAAGAAATTGAACTTGAGGACGAAAATGTCGCATTTAAGGATATTTTGCATCTTGAAGTAAAACAAACCTTATTGCCTATTGAACATCTCATTGAAGAAGAACAAAAACTGTTACCTAGTGATACTGATGTCACCATTACTGCCTATGAAATTTTTAATGATCGTGAACTCAGTCAGGATGTCACTACCGTGATTATGGACATACTTGAAGCAGTCAAACTGGATCACTCCCCGATCGAATAAAGCTTTTCAAACCATAAAAGGTCTACAAGTGTAGACCTTTTATGGTTTCATCAGTCAGATTTTAAAAACTACTGCATCATTTTCACTGCTTGTTGCGTACGAATCGCTTTTAAAATCTTTTGCCCTGCCCGACCTGTTGGATTCAACCCTAAACGAGTTTGTTCCTGACGAATAGCCTGACGAGATTTATCTCCAATCAAACCATCAACCTCTCCAATATCATAACCACGACTGATTAAATACCGCTGAATTTCACGGCGTTCAGCACGGGATGTTCCAGGATCATCCGTCGGCCATGAGCTCACAAAGGGGCCTGCACCACGTAATCGATCTGACAAATGAGCAATCGCCAAACCATAACTTTCGGCAGCATTGTAACTATAAATCACATCAAAGTTTTTAAATACTAAAAATGCTGGTCCATTCGCACCTGCTGGTGTCATCAAACCCGCTGGAGTAGATGTTGAAAGATTACCCTGAACAAGTTGCGAACCATCCACACGAGTTAAACCATTTGCAGTCCAATAGCTCAATGGCTTTTTATTACGACGCCCTTCTCCACTGATTGACATACCTTGCGGGATTTTCACTTCAAATCCCCACGGCATTCCCGTTTGCCAACCCGCCTTTTTCAAGAAATTCGCTGTTGAAGCGAGTGCATCTGGCACACTTGAGACCAAATCACGGCGTCCATCGCCATCAAAATCAACCGCTAATCTTTCATAAGTCGATGGCATAAACTGAGTATGACCAAATGCGCCTGCCCATGAGCCTTTTAACTGATCTTCCCTCAAATCACCGCGCTGTAAAATGCGCAGCGTGGCAAAGAACTCACCCCGAAAATAGCTCTGGCGGCGACCTTCACAACTTAATGTTCCGAGCGCCTGAAGTAACGGATATTTTCCAGAAATATCACCATAATTACTTTCAACACCCCAAACCGCAACAATAGTTTCTGGTGGTACACCGTAGGCTTGTGATGCACGATTTAGCACATCACGATATTGCGACATTTTTTGCTGACCGGCCTGTACTCGTTCTTCATCCACTAAACCAGAAAGATAATCCCAAATCGGCGTTGAAAATTCAGGCTGATAATTTAATTTATCAATTACAGAATAATCAGGACTTAAATTTTGTGTATAACGGTCGTAGATTGTAGCACTAACACCAGAACTGATGGCTTGCGAACGTAAATTGGCGATACAACCCTGAAAATTATTTTGGGGTGAAAAACTACTGGATACAGGGGGTGTCGTAGTGGTGGCAGAAATCGTCGCACCATTCATAATGAGTTCAGCTTGAGCCTGGGTCGCTAGAAAAAAACAGGAAGAAAGAAAGAAAGGCAAACGTTGCATTGTTATCATCACCATTTTTGAATTTAAATTTTGATTTTACCTTAGCATTTAGATAGCGCGATGACAGATAAGATTCGTAACTTTGAATTCATTTTTCTTATTTTAAATTTAAAATCGAACTCTGTTTTAAATTCAAACTTTTCCATATGTTTAATTTTAAATTCAAAATAGTTTTCCAATTTAAATTCAAAGCATGTTCAACATGATGGTATTTCAAAAATATTGAATTAAAACCAAAGAGTCATCATTTTTAGTATTTACAGCAACTTAGATAGCATTTTGTTCGATTTACAACCATTTTATATTTTGAATTTAAAAGTTAAACAAAACCTCAACCACTCTTTTGAATTCAAATACACCCACAACATCAATTGTGGATAACCTTAAGCTTGGTTTTTGAATTTAAAACACAGAATATGAAGTAAACCCTATTTTGAATTCAAAAAATCCTCAATCATCGACTTGTTTCTTTTTATAGCCCTTTGTACTTTCTCCTTGTGGATAAAAATAAAGAGAGGCTCAACATTTATCAAAGTTAATTTAAATTCAAAAAAAGCAGAAATAGGAGTGTAATTTGAATTTTTTAGCCCTCTATTTTCAATATAAAGATTCATGGTATCTAATGAAATCTTGTTAAAAAATAACCAGATTTAAACGCTTTGACGAGATAAATAAGATAAAAGGTTAAATTGAAATACGCTCTAACAAAAAAAACGACCAATATTCTGATCGTTTTTTTGGTTAAAATTTAAATATTACAGCGTCATATCATCTTTTAAGGCCAATGGCTCAGGTAAAATATGCGCTAATTGGCGGCATAAACCGACCAAATCCTCACTATTCACCGGCATTAAGGTGACATGACCGAGCTTACGGCCTTCACGCTCTGTCTTATTGTATAGATGTAAATGTGCACCATTTAAAGCTAAAACATCCTCAGATTTTGGATGTTTCCCAATGATATTAACCATCACTGTGGGACGCACTACCTCAGTTGAACCCAGTGGCAAACCAGCCACCGCCCGAATATGATTTTCGAACTGTGAACACACCGATCCTTCGATCGACCAATGTCCTGAATTGTGTACACGTGGTGCCATTTCATTCGCAAATAAGCCTTGCTCAGTCACAAATAATTCGAGCGTCAAAACACCCACGTAGTTCAGATGATTCAACAATCGAGTAATGTAATCCTGCGCAACAGGTTGTAAATCTTCACTGTTTGGTGCAGGTACTATCGAATGCGATAAAATCCCATGATGATGATGATTTTCCGCCAAAGGCCAAGTTTTTACTTCACCATCTTGACCACGCACAGCAATAATAGAAACTTCACGCGAAAAGGTCACAAAACTTTCAGCAATCAATGATTGTGCTGCCCCAAGTTCAGCCCACGCTTGTTCAAGCTGCTCATGCTCACGCAAAACAAATTGCCCTTTGCCATCATAACCGCCTGTCGCCGTTTTCAAGACAATCGGTAAACCCAATACAGAGACCGCTTGTTTCAGTGACTCTAGACTATCCACCGCTTTGAACGGCGCAACTGGAATATCAAGCGCATTAAATAAAGTCTTTTCTGAAAGACGATTTTGCGCAATTGCAAGTGCCTCACGTGGCGGATAAATGGATTTGGTTTGACTGAGAGCATCGACATCTTCGAGTGGTGTATTTTCAAACTCAAGACTAAATACATCGGCACTTTGAATAAAAGCACTTAAACCCTGTTCTGCCTGACTTGAAAAAACCTGTCCAAGCGCCGCGGCTGGACAATCTTGCTGGGCTTCAAAAAAAGTACATTGAATATTGAATGGTAAAGCAGCTTGAGCCATCATCCGACCCAGTTGGCCACCACCAAATATCCCGATGGTTTTATTCATATCTATTACTCTTTTGCTCAGATAAAGCCTGTGCCTTGCGCTTATGCAAAGCCTTAAAGCGATGCTTTAAGTTGGCTTATCCTCATTCATGACCTGGAATGTTGTTACTTGCGACTCTATCAGTTTGTGCCGAACGGAAATTAGCGACATTTTTGGCAATTTCAGCATTCTGCAACCCTAAAATCTGCGCTGCCATAATTGCAGCATTGCTCGCACCCGCAGGGCCAATGGCCAAAGTTCCCACTGCGATACCTGCTGGCATTTGTACAATTGAAAGCAGCGAATCTATTCCGTTTAAAATTGAAGATTTAACAGGGACACCGAGTACAGGCAAATCAGTTTTGGCTGCGCACATGCCCGGTAAATGCGCTGCGCCACCAGCACCTGCAATAATCACCTGAATGCCGCGTTCACGCGCCGTTTCTGCATATTCAAATAAACGATCGGGAGTACGATGTGCTGAAACCACTTCAGCTTCGAAAGGGACACCGAGTTGTTTGAGCATATTGGCAGTATGTTCTAGCGTTGCCCAATCCGATTGAGAACCCATAATAATTCCGACTAAGGGTTGAGCATCTTTCGCTGCGACCGCGTTCATTGGCATTTCCAAAGTATCAAAGATAAAAATAGAGATCTCGGTTTGCACCAAGAAAGATAAGAGAATGCGCGGCATTATAGCGGTTTTTTTCAACAGCTCCAAAACTCTGAGACAATTTGATCAGAATTGATCAAGTTTGACACTTTTACCCAGTTTTTGAGCCAAATTAAATAACAGGAAATATGAGTCAAAGCTGAACAAGAGGCTGCCGTAAGCATTTACTGACAAAATTCTCAGAAAATAGCGTCTAGGTCTGTTTTTTATGTTGTTCTATGATGAACTCATCGGGAACAGGAAGTTCCAGAACAGAAAACAAAAATGATAAGTTCTTGCATCAGGATCGTGAGGGATGACAGGAGTTATACCTAGGCGCAAAATACAAGAAAGCCCGACAGGATGTCGGGCTTTCTTCACTTGATCCGGACAGTTTATTGCCCACGAAACACAAAATAGACACATCCCATCAAACATAACATGGCCCATAAATAATCCAGTTTGAACGGTTGTTTAAATAAAAGTAGCATAAATGGGGTAAATACAATTAACGTCACAACCTCTTGGGTAATCTTCATTTGCCCCAGACTCCAGCCTTGCTGATCTAGCAATCGGGTGGCTGGAACCATAAAACTATACTCAAATAATGCAATCAGCCAGCCAAATAATATGGCTTGCCACAATGGTGCATGATGTAAAAACTTCAAATGACCATACCACGCCATCGTCATAAAACAATTGGAGATAATTAAACAACCAAGCGCAATCAATGTTGGATTCAAATGAATATCCTTAATTAGAATAGGCGACAATAAGTATGAGAACAGTAAAATTCATTATAAAAGGGAAATCTAAAAAAATAATTCTTTCATCAAAATTTAATCTAAATTATTTCACCTAAAAGCAACAGCAAAACAGCCGAATCGCATGATTTATGACTATCTTTTCCCATGCAGCCTTGTTATCGTTGCTGACAATGTAAATTGATATTTTGACGTTGGCGTATAGAAATAAAAGGCCAACTCAGGGCAGTGGAGTAGGCGAGTTATGCATCTGCATATTTTGGGTATTTGTGGCACTTTTATGGGTTCTTTGGCACTTTTGGCACGAGATTTAGGACATAAAGTCACAGGTTCAGATACCAATGTCTATCCTCCCATGTCGACCCAATTAGAACATGCAGGCATTGAACTCAAGCAAGGCTATGATCGCAGCCATTTACAACCACATCCAGATCTAGTCATTGTGGGTAACGCCATGAAACGTGGTATTGATGCCGTTGAATATATGCTCAATGCAGGTTTGCCCTATATCTCTGGTCCACAGTTTTTAGCTGATCATGTTTTACAAGGTAAACATGTACTCGGTGTCGCAGGTACGCATGGTAAAACCACCACGACCACCATGTTGGCGTGGGTATTGGATCAAGCTGGGCTTAATCCTGGATTTTTGATCGGGGGTGTACCACTTGGTTTTAGTGAAAGTGCTCGTTTAGGCGGTGGTCAGTATTTTTGTGTTGAAGCAGACGAATATGACTCAGCTTTCTTTGACAAGCGCTCAAAATTTGTCCACTACCATCCTAAAACCGCAATTCTCAATAATCTTGAATTTGACCATGCCGATATCTTTGATGATTTGGCTGCGATTCAAAAACAATTCCATCATTTGGTGCGTACTATTCCAAGTGAAGGATGCATTATTGCGCCAATCACCGAAACTAATATTGATGAAGTGCTGGATATGGGTTGCTGGACGCCCGTGGTACGTACCAGTTTAGATTCAAATCCTGATGCTGCCCTCAGTGCAGAGCAACTGAGCGCAGATGGCTGCCATTTTAAAGTCCTTGAACATGGCATTGTCAAAGGTGAAGTTCAATGGAATATGACTGGACAACATAGCGTCGCCAATGCCTTAGCAACGATTGCAGCGGCACAACATGTCGGTGTAAGTATCGAACAATCCTGTCAAGCTTTGTCCAATTTTGGTGGAGTTAAACGTCGTATGGAGCTGCTTGGAACCGTGCGTGGAATCGAAGTTTATGATGACTTTGCCCATCATCCAACTGCAATTGAAACCACGCTAGACGGTGCACGTAAACGTTTGGGCGAACGTAAGCTCTGGGCAATTATCGAACCACGCTCTAATACCATGCGTATGGGCAGCCATAAAGACGGTCTGGCACATTCAGCACGTTTAGCTGATGAAGTCATCTGGTATCAGCCAGAAGGTTTGGATTGGGATTTACAACCTGTGGTTAATGCTGCCAGTAATCATGCTCAAGTGAGTCGTTCACTGGATGAAATCATTACACGCATTGTGCATGAAGCAGGTGAGGGCAATGCTGTAGTGATCATGTCAAATGGTGGTTTTGGTGGACTACATCAAAAGCTTCTAAATGCCTTAAAATAAATTTTGATCAAATCGTAGCATGCTAAAGAGTCCTTTTTGGGCTCTTTTTAATTTTTTCTATCCTCAATGTCTTAAAGTTCACAAGGCGTTAGGCCTTAGTACGATCAAGTCAATTTGCAGTACCTAAAAGACATTCAAAACATAGAATGGTCGAAAGAAACCAAACGTCTTAATAAAAAGATCAGTCACAGTCGAATCACCATTGAACAAATTGATTCAAAACTTAAAGTTTTTGTTCTGCTATTTTATTATCAATGAGCTACTCAATGTTCTAATGACTTTTTTAAACCTACTACATGGCGAAAAAACCCATTTGCTTAAACAGCATAAATATGCGATGCTGGATATACATTTGGATGCGATTCCAAAACTCAATTTAAGTAGACAAGGGGAGTAGCCTCCTCCAAGCGTTGTAAGCTACTGTAACATCAAAAGTTAATTTACAACGCGTCAGATATCGTCAATACACTTTGCAAAAAGTCGGTATCTGAGCATCAAATTTAGTTTGATGTAGGCAAGACCTTGATCATGTTGATACAGATGTTTTTTTTATTCATCTGGCGACAGGTCAAGGTTTTTTTATGGCCAATTGCCAGATGTGGAGAGATTTATGGACTCTATTGGTAATATTTGGCTTTATTTAGTCTTTTTTGGCATCGTATTTGCGATGCTATTCATTGACTTTTTTGGCTTTAAACAAAAAAAAGATCAATCCGTGCCAATTAAACAGGCATTGGCATGGAGCGTGGCATGGGTGACCGTAGCAATGCTGTTTGCAGGGGGGTTATGGTTCTATCTACAACAAACCGTAGGACTTGCCATTGCCAATCAAAAAACCATGGAATATCTTGCTGGTTATCTATTAGAAAAATCTTTAGCAATTGACAATGTCTTTGTCTGGCTCATGATTTTTTCGGCTTTTGCCATTCCACCTTCGCTACAACGTAAAATCCTACTTTACGGCGTATTAGGCGCGATTATTTTAAGAACAATTTTTATTTTTATTGGCGCATGGTTTGTTCAAGAATTTTCGTGGATTTTATATATCTTTGGTGCCTTTTTAGTTTATACAGGCTTTAAATTTTTGAAAGGTCAAGGCGAAGAAAATCCTAATATTGAAGATATGGCATTACTCAAATGGTTACGCAAAAAAATGCGTATCACGCCAAGTTTTAAAGGTGATCGTTTCTTTGTCAAAGAGCAAGGCGTTCTTTGGGCAACTCCGTTGTTTATTGTACTGATCTTGGTGGAATTCTCCGATGTGATCTTCGCAGTAGACTCTATTCCTGCCATCTTTGCGGTCACCACCGACCCGTTTATTGTCCTTACTGCTAACCTAATGGCGATTTTGGGTTTACGTGCCATGTTCTTTTTATTGGCAGGTACGGCATCTAAAATGCATTACCTACCTTATGGCTTAGGGATTATTCTCCTCTTTATTGGCTTTAAAATGCTATTGTTGGATGTATTCCATATGCCCGTCTGGATTTCCTTGAGCTTTATTGTGTTGGTGCTCGGGATTACCGCGTGGTTATCGATTCGCCACAATAAAAAACAGGCGCAATTTTAATTTCGACTCTGATTGATCTAGCCCTTTTATTAGTAAAATAGGAGGGCTTTTTATTGGCAAGATTCAATCAATTCAAGCTTTGGCCAACGCTGAAGCCATTGTTTTTGCATGACTCGCTGTACAAAAGTCTCATAGCTCACCAAACGAGGATTCCAACGTAGTTTTAGCTCAAATAAGTCT
The DNA here is from genome assembly GCF_025562455.1 of Acinetobacter sp. WU_MDCI_Axc73. Classification (GTDB taxonomy): domain Bacteria; phylum Pseudomonadota; class Gammaproteobacteria; order Pseudomonadales; family Moraxellaceae; genus Acinetobacter. Next base: position 25,714 of record NZ_JAHPRO010000024.1, on the reverse strand, counting down.
GTTAGTCCAAAAGGTGTAATGATTTCAAGCAGATCATTTTCTGTTAAACGTACTGCAATCGCGGTCGCTGTTTCAGGCCATGCTGAAACTGCATCGAATAAAGAGGTATAGGCTTTTATCGTTTCACCATTTTCTTTGAAATACCAATGATGCACGGTCGCTTGATTCACCACATCCCACTCGTTAGAAGGAAATACGCTATGTAGTGCCTGTTGAATGTGTGGTACTTGCTGCGCATCTGCATCGGGATCGTAAAAAATCACATCGATTTCTACCTGCTCAATCTCATATTTTTGATGATGCAGCTCAGACCAGATGAATTGCCGAATCACACCTGCACTCAGATAACAGTGTGCATTGATAGTGCGTAATACTTTTAGACGTAGAAAAATCTCGGCGTGATGAAAAATCCATAATTGAATTTGATCTTCATAAGCCCCTGAAATATGGTGCAATGTTGTCATACCCATCATTCTAATATATTAAATTTATACCATTTGGCAAGCTCTTTGCATGATTTTAAGAAAAAACTGAGATTTAAGGACTCGAAGATGAGTCCTTAAATCTCTTATCTTTAATACACGATAATCTTTGTTTTGCTTTTCATATAAACACAGCAATGCGAAGGAAATACGTTACAATCAATCGAAAAAATTACAAGTTAAAGGTTTTTTAGATGTCATCTTCCGCTCAAACCACCATTGTTCGTGGTCGATTTTTAGATATCCAGTCTTTGGTTCAACAGGCTCAACAGATTCCTGATCAGGTTCGTTATCTTGAAGACGGCATTCTTATTAGCGAAAATGGTAAAATTAAATGGTTTGGCACTTGGCAAGACGCACAACCTCATCTTCCTGAAAATATTGAAATTCAACATTATCCAGAACAACTGATTGTTCCTGGATTTATCGATACTCACATTCATTATCCCCAAACTGAAATGGTCGGTGCGTATGGTGAGCAACTTCTGAGTTGGCTAAATACTTATACATTTCCAACTGAACTTCAGTTTAAAGACTCAGCATATGCACAAAATATTGCCCAGTTTTTTGTACAAGAACTTTTAAAAAATGGAACAACTACGGCATTGGTATTTTGTACTGTCCACCCTGAATCTGTTGATGCCTTATTTGAAGCCGCAGAACGCATCCAGATGCGTTTGATCGCAGGTAAAGTCCTGATGGATCGTCATGCACCCGAAGACTTGTGTGATACGCCTCAAAGCGCCTATGACGACTCTAAAAAACTGATTGAAAAATGGCATGGTAAGGGTAGGGCGCTATATGCGATTACCCCACGTTTTGCTCCTACCTCCACGCCAGAACAATTAGAAAAAGCGGGTCAACTCAAACAGGAATATCCTGATGTCTATGTGCATACCCATTTAAGTGAAAATAAAGATGAAATTGCATGGGTAAAATCGCTTTATCCTGAACAAAAAAGCTACCTCGATGTATATCATCATTATGGTTTAACAGGTCAACGCTCGGTATTTGCCCATTGTGTTCATTTAGAACAAGATGAATGGCAATGTATGCATCAAACAGATTCAGCCATTGCCTTTTGCCCGACCTCAAATTTATTTTTAGGTAGTGGTTTGTTTCCTTTAAAAAAGACTTGGGAACAAGGCGTTAAAGTGGGTTTAGGTACAGATATTGGGGGTGGTACTTCTTTTAGTCTGTTACAAACCGTAAGTGAAGCCTATAAAGTTCAACAGCTACAAAGTGATAAACTCTCGGCTTACGAGGCGCTTTACCATGCTACTATAGGTGGTGCAAAAGCACTGGATTTACAGGATCAATTGGGTAACTTTAATGTTGGTAAAGAAGCAGATTTTGTGGTACTGAATTTAAAAGCCACTGCTTTGCAAAGTCTGCGTCAATCTCGCGCGAAATCGTTAGATGATGCCTTGTTTGCGCTGTTTACTATGGGCGATGATCGTAATATCGAGGCAACGTATATTTATGGACAATGTGCCTACCAAAAAACCGAATAAATCAAAAGTGAAACCTAGACCGTGGCTAAAATGGATGCTACTCACTGTAGCATGTGGCTTACTATTAAAGCGTGATCAAGCTGACAAAAAGAAGCCATAGTTACAGTTAATCATTTGAGAAGGGATGCATCATCTGCTTTTTTGTTTTAAAATTTACGGATGAATTGAAGATTTCAGGGTGTTGCAGGTCAACACCTTTTTTATTTTTAACTTTTGCGTTTTAGGTATCTACCCCATGACCGTTGCAATGAGCGTGATGATCTCAGCTGAAGACATTCAAGCCAAAGTCAAACAACTTGGTGAACAAATCGATGCTCACTATACCAATAGCCAAAAAGATCTGGTGTTGATTGGTCTACTCCGTGGCTCTTTTATTTTTATGGCAGATTTATGTCGTGCCATCGAAAAACCACATGAACTGGATTTTATGACTGTTTCTAGCTATGGCAGTAGTACCACATCTAGTCGTGACGTTAAAATTCTAAAAGATCTCGATGGTGAGATTCGCGGTAAAGATGTATTGGTGGTTGAAGATATTATTGATTCTGGCAATACCTTAAGCAAGGTACTTGAAATTTTACAAACTCGCGGGCCCAATTCTATTGAACTCTGTACGCTGGTGAGTAAACCTTCGCGCCGTGAAATTGAACTTGAAGTTAAGTTTTTGGGTTTTGAGGTTGAAGACCGTTTTATTGTAGGCTATGGATTGGATTACGATCAAAAATATCGCCACCTACCTTTTATTGGTGAAATTGGTCTTTAATCAAAAAAATGGCGCGTTTAGCGTCATTTTTTTGGATGTTTTGCACGAGATCGATCACACAAAAACGCAACATGATTTAGCAATCCGTGACTATCAGCCTGATTTGAAAAAGTTCACTATAATAAAACAAGCACTTTTAAAACCAGAATAAGCAAAACAAGGAGAACGTCTTATGTGGTCATTTATTGTTGCCATTGTCATCGGTTTTATTGCGGGTTTAATCGCACGCGCGATTCATCCTGGTGAAGATAAAGCGGGTTTTATCGTTACTACGCTACTTGGGATTGCAGGTTCACTTTTAGCGACCTATGGCGGACGTGCTTTAGGACTTTATCCCGAAAATTCCAGTGCGGGTTTTATCGCCTCAGTTGTAGGTGCCATTATTATTCTATTTATTTATAATCTGATTAGCAGAAAAACGACTTAAATTTGCTCTAAAATCTAAATAAACGTGTTAATTTCTGTAGAAAATACCTCATTTTTTTAAATTTGGTTAAGGCTGATAGCTATATCAGCCTTAAGCGTTAAAAATGAAATTTATAGCTTAATCCAGTTTAAATTCTTTCCACAACGATTCAATTTGTTCAGCCGAAACCACGCCAGCTGCTTTAAAGCCATTTGAAAAAATCAACGTTGGAGTTCCCTGTATCCCTAAAATTTGACCTAACTTTAAATTGCGATCAATAGGATTTGCACAAGTGGTCAGTGTTTGTGGCACTATCCCTTTTCGAATCAAATTATTCCAAGCATAAGTACGGTTTGCTTCGCACCAGACTTGTTTGGAAGGCTGTACAGACTGACTTCGGATAGGATAAATAAAGGTATAGATCGTGACATTTTTCAGTAGATCGAGTTGATTTTCTAATTGTTTGCAATAAGGACAATTGGGATCGGAAAAAATCGCGATTTGACGTTTACCATTGCCTTTCACAGTTTTAATGGCGTCCTGCAAAGGTAACTGATTCCAATTAATCGTTTTGTTTTTTACCACCAGATCCTTTGTTAAATTATGCTGATCTTTTAAACGAATCATCGAACCAATCAAAATATGTTCTGCATTTTCACCGATATAAATAATCTGATTATCAAGTGTCGCGCTATATAAACCTTGCATTTCGGTTTTCTGAATATTGCCAATATTTAACTTGGGATACTTTTGTTTGAGTTGAATCTGCACACTTTCTACACTGGCTTGACTTGAAAAAGCCCATGTAGTTATTAAAGCTGCCAGTAAAATTTTATACATGTCATCAGACCCAACCAAAACAAAGCTGTATTGTAAAAGAAATGCAGATCTGCTCTGTTATATTTTTTATAGCGCTCAAGCAACTCAATGAATAGACGTCTTTTATAAAAACCCATTTATTGTTTCCAAATGGGAGAAAATTAAAGGGATTTAAGCGATTATGAAAGAATTCTAATGTTTCACGTGAAACATTTTTATTTTAAACAATGAAAATCAAGGTGAACCTTATTTTTATTAAATTAAAATCATTTTCACATAACTTATACGCAATCTGATTGGAATAGGTTTAAGCTGATAAGATTCCGAAACTCTCCACGCACTCATGACCGAAAGATCATGAGTGTTTTTTTATTCTTATCTTATTTCCCAATACAGAATGAACCGAAAATCTTGCCTAGCAGATCATCTGCACTAAAGTCACCTGTAATTTCACCTAATGCATTTTGCGCCAATCGTAAAGATTCAGCGACCAACTCTCCTGCATGAAAAACTACAAGCTGTTCGCGTGCTTCATCCAGATAATGCTGAGTGCGCTTCATTGCGTCGAGATGACGAGTTCTGGCAATAAAGGTGTCCTCCTCAGGATGAAAGCCTGCATGCGCTGTAATCGTCTCTATGAGGATTTCTACGCCAGTTTCCTGTTTGGCCGAAACCTTAACATGACGAAACCCCTGATATTGATCACTTGCTGTGGTTTGTTCAAGTAAATCAGACTTGTTCCCAATCAGGATTAAACGTTTCGGATCAAGATGATCTTTAAAATACTCCTGAGCAAGTTGTAAAGGATCGTCACTTTGACTCAAATCATAAACCAACAGCAATAGATCGGCTTGTTCAATTTCTTTAATCGCACGGCGGATCCCTTCTTTTTCAACAATATCACCTGTTTCACGTAATCCCGCAGTATCCGTTAAAGTGATGGGTAAGCCATTTAAGCTAATTTTTTCATGTAGGACATCACGGGTGGTTCCGGCAATATCTGTCACAATCGCGCGCTCATTGCCTGCCAGCGCATTGAGTAAGCTGGACTTGCCCGCATTAGGCTTACCCGCAATCACGACTTGTAAGCCTTCACGCAACAACTGACCTTGTCGTGCTGATTGTTGTACCGCCTTTACTGATTGTTTTACCTCATCCAGTAAAGCTAAAATTTTTCCATCTGCCAAAAAATCAATTTCTTCTTCAGGGAAATCAATCGCAGCTTCAACGTTCAAACGCAAATGAATAAGTTTTTCTAAAACAGTATTAATTTTAGTGGAAAAAGCACCCTGTAATGAGCGTACAGCAGAACGTGCAGCTGGTTGCGAGGTGGCATCAATCAAATCTGCAATTGCTTCGGCCTGCACCAGATCCAGTTTGCCATTTTCAAAGGCACGCATGGAAAATTCACCTGCTTTGGCAGCCTTAGCCCCCAATTCAAATAAACGGGCCAGCAACGCATTTTGAATAACAGGGCCACCATGTCCCTGTAACTCCACTACATCTTCACCTGTAAATGAATGTGGATTAGGAAAACACAAAACCAAGCCTTCATCCATCACCTCACCAGCCGCATCAAAAAACTGACGGAAACCCGCCATACGCGGTTCAGGGAGTATTTTTTTCGTCAGCGCCTCTGCAATCATAAAAGCTTTAGGACCAGAAAGACGAATAACCCCCACACCACCACGTCCAGGAGGGGTAGCAATTGCAGTGATGGTGGTTTGTGCAAGCATAACAATAACCTAACTATTGCAAGAAAATAGAAATAAAAAAATCCGCTCAAGATTAGCATCCTAAGCGGATTTTATCAGCTCTTATGAGTCAGAAAGTCAGTTAAGAACTTACTTCTGGGGTAGCTGGACGATTTTTCGCAACGTTTTTATTGATAAACCATTGCTGAAGAATCGTAATACTATTGTTCACGATCCAGTACAACACCAGACCTGATGGGAAGAACAACATAAACACAGTGAAAATGATTGGCATAATGCGGAACACTTTGGCCTGCATTGGATCGGCAGGTTGTGGATTGAGCATTTGCTGGATAAACATGGTTGCGCCCATCAACAACGGCAGGATAAACCATGGATCCATTGCAGATAAATCCTGAATCCAAAGCATCCACGGCGCATGACGCAATTCCACACTTTCCATCAAGACCCAATACAAGGCTAGGAAAATTGGCATTTGCAGTAACAACGGTAAACAGCCTGAAAGCGGATTAACCTGTTCACGTTTGTAAAGCGCCATCATTTCTTGAGAGAAACGCATGCGGTCTTCACCAAATTCTTCTTTCATGCGTTGCATTTCAGGTGCAATCACACGCATCTTGGCCATAGAACGGTAGCTTTTTGAAGATAACGGCCACAGAATCAATTTCACCACAATCGTCAAAAGAATAATTGACCAGCCCCAGTTTCCTACGATGCTATGGAAAAATTGCAAACCAAGGAACAATAGTTTAGCAATTGGCCACAACCAACCATAGTCAACGGTTTGATTTAAACCGACTGCGAGATCTTTCAATTCAGACTGGATTTTTGGCCCAGAATAGAACGTCGCATCGACCGTCATGGTTTTGCCAGCAGGCACATTAATGGTCGGAGAAGTAAAGCCAATGATATTCATATTATCAGCAGATTTACGCGATTCTAACTTGGCTGTATAAGCCTGATCACCAAAATGACCGGGAATCCACGCACTGACGAAATAATGCTGCACCATCGCCACCCAACCGCCTTTGGCATCAACATTGAGCTTTTCATCAGAGAAATTAGCAAATTTTAGCTTATTATAATGCTCATCAGGTGTTCCCCATGCGCCCCCAAGGAAAGTACCCAAGGTGAAAATACCCTGATCCGACTTACCTGGATCTTCTGAGTTATCACGTTTGATTTGTCCAAACATTTGTCCTTGCCAATTTTGTGCACTACGGTTTACCACCTGATAGCTCACAACAACTGGATAATCACCCTGTTTGAAAGTAAAACGTTTGATAATTTCAACACCATCAGCCGTTTTATAAACCATCGGGATCGTGAGAACTTTTTCAGTTTTACCGTCTTTTTCTTGGCTATCTTTGGCATCGGCTAATGTATAAGCTGTTTTTTCAACTTCATACTGTGGACGACCTTGGCGACTACTGTCTGGACCATTCAATCCAATTAAACCAGATTGTGCCACATAGGTACGTTTCGCATCGCTTTCCAGCATTACAAAAGGCTGGTCACTGTTTTTATCTTTATCATGATTGAGTAATTCAATACGCACAATATCGCCACCTTTAGGATTAATCCAAAGGTGATAGAGGTCAGTTTGTACTGAAATAAGCTGTTGATTCACAGGTGCTGTCGCATCTGTAACTTGTTGCGTCGCAATATTTGCTTGTGGCACATCTGTCGATGTCGCAGTAGCTTGGCTATTTGGCAGGTCAGCAGACACTTCATGAGATTCAACCACAGCAGCAGGCGCAGGTTGAGTAGAAGTAGTGCTATGACCATAATCTTTTTGCCAAGCCAAGATAAGCAAATATGCGGTGACAAACATGGCTCCGAGAATCGCAAACCTGGCCCATTGTTGCATATCAATTATCCCAAGTGGTTAAAGTGATTTTGGTTTAATAAACGCTCACGAAAGGGTACAGCAACGTGAGGCTTTTGAGAATCTATTTGCTGAAATGAAATAAAACGAATTGCTTTCGCAGGTACAGGATCATACCCACTCCCTCCCCAAGGATGACATCGACAGACACGATTAACTGCCAGCCAACTGCCTTTGATTGCACCATAGCGATGAATAGCTTCCAACGCATATTGTGAACAAGTAGGTATATAGCGACAACGCGGTCCAAGCAAAGGACTCAAGGCAATTTGATAAAATCGAATCAACCAATGCAGGATAGATACCATTGGTCATCTCTATTTTTCAATTGAGGGAGAGATGGTGTTTTGATGCTTGTGTGCAAGACGGTTTAACTTACGCCAAGCCAATTGAAGTTGCTGAGTCAGATCAGCATTCGATATTGTTTCAATGCCAAGTTTAGGCATGACTACAATATCAATCAGTGCTAATTGCTGTTGATGCAAACGAAAGCTTTCACGTGCAAGTCGTTTTATTCGATTTCTTTCGTGCGCACGGCGCACTTTTTTTTTGGCAACAACCAATCCTAAACGGCTTTGAGGCTGTTCAGAAGGTTTTGCCAAAAATAAAAAATGGGGTTGATGCACTTTAAAAAGCGCACCATCAAACACACTTTTAAAATCAGCAGCACAATGTAAGCGTACATTTGTACCGAAACTATAAAGTGCCATAACACCCGATCGTGTAGTAGTAATAACGATTTAAATAAATTAAACAGTTAGGCTATGACGACCTTTAGCACGACGGCGAGCCAATACTTGACGACCAGCTTTAGTTGCCATACGAGCGCGGAAACCATGAACACGTTTACGTTTTAGTTCAGAGGGCTGAAAAGTACGTTTCATATCGAAACTCCCAAAATATGATCTTTCTGTAAAGGTTCGCGATTTTATGGTGCAACGACCATACTGTCAATGAAAAATCAAAAAGTTTACATTTTATTCAGTATTTTTTGAAAATCTTTCCATTTATTCTGCCTTTCTATAGAAATAAGCCTACAAAATTTATACACAATCTAATCTATTAAATTTACTCTTGTTTTTTACATACCCACATCTTATTCTCATATTTATCAACAAACTTAAGATAGATTTGGTGATTATGCAAACATTTGAATTTAAATTCATAAATCGCTAGATTATCCACAGCAAGTGATTAGCTATTAAATAAATTCAAATTTTAAAATTTAAATTTATTCTTATTAGGGTGCGATTTTTCTGTGGAAAGCAGTGATTTGAATTTAAAAATCAGCTTGTTGGGTTGTGAATAACTGTGTTTTTATAAAACTTATAAATTGTGGATAACTTATCACGCAAAACTATCCCCAGCTTATGGTAAAACTTATCCACAGGTGCTTTGAATTTAAATTTAAATTTAAAGCGCGAAAGGATTCTTTTTGAACAAACTTGGTGGTTTTGTTCATGACAGATGTGGATAACTTGGTTAGAATGGCGACCCTTTCTTGTGGAAGGGCGGATTATTTTTGAATTTAAAAAGAGATAGGGGAATCACATGCTGTGGACGGACTGCTTAAATCGCTTGCGACAAGAGCTCTCTGATAATGTCTTTGCGATGTGGATCCGCCCTTTGGTTGCTGAAGAGGTGGAGGATACCTTACGTTTATATGCACCCAATCCGTATTGGACGCGTTATATTCAGGAACATCATATTGAATTGATCGCAATTTTAGCGGAACAATTATCTGAAGGTCGTATCCGAAAGGTCGATATACTGGTTGATTCACGCCCAGGTGCAATTTTATCCCCAGCCGAACAACCAGCAACAACTACTGCCGCATTAAATACAGTTGCCACACCAACACGTGTCAAACAAGTTGTGCATAAAGATGGGGGGGACTCTACGTCAATACCATCGACTAAACATTTAAATTCAAAAAAACGTTTACTGAATCCATTATTTACTTTTTCACTTTTTGTTGAAGGTCGCTCTAACCAAATGGCAGCCGAAACTTGCCGCAAGGTTTTAACCCAATTGGGGGCTTCTCAGCACAATCCATTATTTTTATATGGTCCGACAGGTTTGGGTAAAACACACTTAATGCAAGCCGTAGGGAATGCTTTATTGCAAGCCAAGCCGAATGCACGAGTGATGTACATGACTGCAGAAAGTTTTGTACAGGATTTTGTCTCTTCTTTACAAAAAGGTAAGGTTGAAGAGTTTAAGAAAAATTGTCGTTCTTTGGATCTATTATTGGTCGATGACATTCATTTGTTGGCAGGTAAAGAAGCCAGCTTGGTTGAATTTTTTTATACCTTCAATGCCTTGTTGGATGAATCTAAGCAAATTATTTTGACCTCTGATCGCTATCCGAAAGAGTTAACGGAGCTGGATCCACGTTTGGTATCTCGGTTTTCATGGGGACTTTCAGTTGGGGTTGAACCACCTGATATCGAAACTCGAATTGAAATTTTATTGAAAAAAGCAGAAAACAGTGGGGTGGATTTACCTCGCAACTGTGCGTTGTTTATTGCTCAACAAGTGGTTGCCAATGTGCGTGAATTAGAAGGTGCATTGAATAAGGTTGTGGCGATTGCTCGCTTTAAAGGTTCTCAAATTGATCTGGATGTTGTCCGAGAATCCTTGAAAGATGTCTTGGCGATTCGCGCACGTACGATTAGTGTTGAAAATATTCAGCGGGTGGTGAGTGAATATTTTCGTATTCCTCTAAAGGAATTGATTGGACCAAAACGTACTCGAATTTATGCTCGTCCAAGACAATTGGCAATGGGGCTAGCACGAGAATTAACAGGCGATAGTTTTCCTGAAATTGGCATGGCCTTTGGGGGACGAGATCATAGTACTGTGATGCATGCCTGTGAAAAAGTACAAAGTTTGAAAAATGAAGATCCGATCTTTAATGAAGACTATAAAAACTTGCTACGCTTACTACAAAGTTAAGCATTCGGCGGTTGCAAAGTCGTATCAACTGACGCATAGTACACAGCTAAAAAATGAAATAATTGCCTTCAGTTGTTATTTAGAGGAATGAATTGTGCGTTTGAAAATCGCTAAAGAAAGTTTAGTCAATGTTCTGTCTCATGTAGTGGGTGCAGTGGAACGTCGTCATACCTTGAATATTCTTTCAAACGTTAAAATTCAAGCGACTGATCACGCTTTGACCATTACAGGTTCTGATTTGGAAGTTGAGTTGGTTGCGAGTACCACGTTGGCAGAAGGTGCATGTTTACAAGTGGGTGAAACCACTGTGCCTGCTCGTAAATTAATGGATATCTGTAAATCTTTACCGACAGCAGCACTGATTGATTTACATATTACCGAAGATCAGCGTTGTATTTTAAAGTCAGGCAATAGTCGTTTTGTATTAGGTACTTTACCTGCCGAAGATTATCCATTACTCAATACTGAAAATAGTCAGGGCACACAAGTTCAAGTGACGCAACGTGAATTAAAGCGTTTATTTGAAAAAACTGCATTTGCGATGGCGGTTCAGGATGTGCGTTTTTATTTGACAGGAACTTTACTTGAAATTGATGAAAATCAATTACGTGCAGTGACGACAGATGGCCACCGTTTAGCTTTGTGTGAAGTTTTAGCCTCCTCCAATGCGACACAATTGGTACAAGCGATTGTGCCACGTAAAGCTGTGGCTGAGTTGCAGCGTTTGCTGAGTATTGAAGATGAACAGTTACGTTTATTGATTGGCCGTGAACTCCTCAATGTTACCATTACCACGCCGAGTCGTGATAAGGAACAAGGTGAAATTACGGTGCGTTTTACCACCAAGTTGATTGATGGTAAATTTCCAGATTATCGCCGTGTGATTCCACGTGGTGGCGATAAAGTGGCACAAATTGCTCATGATGTGTTTAAACAATCTTTACAGCGTGTTGCGATTTTGAGTAATGAAAAATTACGCGGTGTGTTCTTAAGTTTTAATCCCGATGTCTTACAATTGCGTGCCAATAACCCCGAACAGGATGAGGCGATTGAGGATTTAGCCATTCAATATCAAAATGCATCGATGGAAATGTCATTTAATGCCCAGTATTTGCTGGATGTACTAAATGTACTTGATGGCGATGATGTGAGTATGACAATGTCTGAAGCCAATCAGTCAGTATTGGTTCAAGATCCTGCACATACGGATCAAACTTATGTTGTGATGCCGATGCGTGTTTAAAGATCAGGTTTTTTCATGCACATTACCCGTTTAAATATCGAGCGTGTGCGCAATTTAAAAACGGTTGCACTGTCAGGGTTGCAGCCGTTTAATGTTTTTTATGGTGCAAATGGTTCGGGTAAAACCTCCGTGCTTGAAGCCATTCATTTATTGTCGACAGGACGTTCATTTCGGACTTACACCCCCAAGCATTATATTCAGAACGGCATGCTAGATGCGATTGTATTTGCACAATCAAGTACTGAAAAAGTAGGGATGCGTAAGTTTGCTACGGGCGAGCAACTGATTAAGGTCAATGGTGATCTTGTGGCAACACAAGGACAGTTGGCCAAGTTGTTACCACTACAACATATCGATCCACAAAGTACCGATATTCTCGATCATGGCGCTAAACCGCGACGACAAATGCTAGATTGGTTGATGTTCCACGTGGAACCTGAATTTTATATCACTTGGCAGCAATATTCGCGGACATTAAAGCAACGTAACAGTTTGCTAAAAAATTCACGGCAATTGTCATTGTCTGATTTAGAACCATGGAACAAGCTTTTGGCTGTATATGGCGAAATGCTACATACTCAGCGCACAGTGATGATTGAGCAATGGCAGGTATTTTTACAGGATGATTTGGCGCAATTATTGCCAGAACTTGAGATTGAATTAGACTATCAGGCAGGCTTTCATCAGGAACATGGACTGCTGCAAGATCTCATACACTATCATCAAAAAGACCTTGAACGGCGCTATACTGAGTACGGACCCCATCGTGCTGATTTACGCTTAAAAACGCCTTTGGGAAATGCTGATGATGTGTTGTCTCGCGGCCAGAAAAAGCTATTGATGATGGCATTAAAACTATCACAGATTGCAATGTTACATGCGAGTAATAAGGAAACTGTGGTATTATTAGATGACTTGACAGCAGAATTAGACCACGCTGCACAACGGCGTTTAATTGAACGATTAAGCCAGTTAGGCAGTCAGGTTTTTATTACCACTTTAGATCAACAGGCTGTACAGCAGCATCTGCAAGATTTGCATGTGCCTTATCAATTGTTCAATGTTGAACAAGGTCAAGTTGTTGCTGTCACCGAATGATTTTTTCCCCACTGGGGATCGATCCATAATTTGCCAGGGAGAAACCATGAGTTCAGAGTCTCAATCTGCCTCTCCAACAGAACAAACAAATGAAAAGGCGTATGATTCCTCTAGTATCAAGGTATTGCGTGGTTTAGATGCGGTTCGTAAGCGTCCAGGCATGTATATTGGTGATACAGATGATGGGACAGGCTTGCACCACATGGTTTTTGAGGTGGTCGATAATGCGATCGATGAAGCCTTGGCGGGTCATTGCGATGAAATTATTGTCACGATTCATGAAGATGAGTCGGTCAGTGTTTCTGACAATGGTCGTGGTATCCCGACAGATATTCACCCTGAAGAAGGGGTTTCTGCCGCAGAAGTGATTCTGACCATTTTGCATGCAGGCGGTAAGTTCGATGACAACAGCTATAAAGTTTCAGGTGGTCTTCACGGCGTAGGTGTGTCGGTGGTGAATGCCTTATCGAAAAAATTACAACTGACCATTCATCGTGCGGGTCAGATTCATGAACAGGAATATCAGCATGGTGATCCACAATATCCGTTAAAAGTGGTGGGCGAAACCTCTACCACAGGCACAACTGTTCGTTTTTGGCCAAGTGAATTGACGTTTAGTCAGACGATTTTCCATGTTGAAATTTTGGCGCGTCGTTTACGTGAACTTTCGTTCTTAAATGCAGGCGTGAAGATTATTTTACGTGATGAACGGGTTAATCTTGAACACATTTACAATTATGTCGGTGGTCTGTCTGAGTTTGTTAAATACATTAATGAAGGCAAAACTCACCTGAATGAGATTTTTCATTTTACGACAGATGCTGACAACGGTATTGCGGTTGAAGTTGCATTGCAGTGGAATGATAGTTATCAGGAAAATGTACGTTGTTTTACCAATAACATTCCACAAAAAGATGGTGGAACGCATTTGGCTGGATTTCGTGCAGCTTTAACTCGTGGTTTAAATAGTTATCTTGAGAATGAAAATATCCTCAAGAAAGAAAAAGTAAGTGTCACAGGTGATGATGCGCGTGAAGGTTTGACTGCGATTATCTCGGTAAAAGTGCCTGATCCGAAGTTTTCATCACAGACGAAAGAAAAATTGGTGTCGAGTGAAGTGAAACCAGCGGTTGAGCAAGCGATGAATAAGGAGTTTTCTGCATATTTGCTAGAAAATCCTCAAGCAGCTAAATCTATTGCAGGTAAAATTATCGATGCCGCACGTGCCCGTGATGCAGCGCGTAAAGCGCGTGAAATGACACGACGTAAGAGTGCTTTGGATATTGCAGGCTTGCCTGGTAAATTGGCAGATTGTCAGGAAAAAGATCCAGCATTATCTGAACTATATCTAGTCGAGGGTGACTCGGCGGGTGGTAGTGCCAAGCAAGGTCGTAATCGTAAAATGCAAGCGATTTTGCCACTTAAAGGTAAAATCCTAAACGTAGAACGTGCGCGTTTTGATAAGATGATTTCGAGTCAGGAAGTGGGAACACTGATTACCGCACTCGGCTGTGGTATTGGTCGTGAAGAATATAATCCAGACAAATTGCGTTATCACAAAATCATCATTATGACTGATGCCGATGTTGATGGTTCACATATTCGTACTTTGCTACTGACATTCTTCTTCCGTCAAATGCCAGAGTTGGTAGAACGTGGTCATATTTATATTGCACAGCCCCCTCTCTACAAGCTGAAAAAAGGCAAGCAAGAGCTATATATCAAGGATAATGAGGCGCTGGAAAGCTTCTTAATCTCTAATGCGATTGATGATCTTGCATTACACATTAGTGCAGATGCACCTGCGATTAATGGTGAAGCGTTAGCGAATGTGATTCAAGATTATCAAGTTTCACAAAAAAGCTTACAGCGTCTGACGCAGCGTTATCCTGCAAGTTTGTTGGATGCATTGTTAGAAGTTGAACCATTTAAAGCGGATCAAAGTCATGATCGTCCTTATGTGGAACAATGGGCTGGACAGTTAAGTGCTGCAATTGCAAGATTACAACCTAGTTTACGTCCTGAAATTAGCTTGGAAAGTTTTGAACGTGAAACGGCTACAGGTGAAAAATCAATTCACTGCTGGCCGCGTGTTACGGTTTATGTCCATAACTTGCCGCATCATTACTTGTTAGATGCTGGTTTGTTAAATTCTGCTGAGTATGCACGTTTGCTTAAAAACTCGAAGAGCTGGTTTAACTTGCTAGAAGAAGGCGCTTATTTACAAAAGGGTGAACGTCGAATTCAAGTGAGCAATTTCCATCAAGTTTGGCAGCAAATTTTACAGGACTCACGCCGTGGCATGATGATTCAACGCTATAAAGGTTTGGGTGAGATGAATGCTGACCAGCTTTGGGAAACCACGATGGATCCTGAGAATCGTAATATGTTGCAGGTGACCATTGATGATGCGATTGAAGCAGATCGTATGTTTAGCTGTTTGATGGGGGATGATGTTGAACCACGTCGTGCTTTCATTGAAGAAAATGCATTGAATGCAGATATTGATGCTTAAGCTACATTAATTTATAAAAAAACAGGCGCTTTATGCGCCTGTTTTTCGAATGTCCTTATTCAACCTAACTTCCCTAAACCTGTTATTGCCACTGTTGGAACACTTGATCCGCGGTTTTATTGAGCACTACCTGATTACCCTGAATCTGTTGTACCCATTGAGTTGGGATATAATGATGCTCACCATTTGCAGATTGATCATTTTTAGCCAATTTGATCTTGTCCTGACCATCTAAATGATCGACTGTGCCCACATGTTGATGATCTGAACCGACGACTTCGGCATGATGTTGAATATCTTGTACATTGATAGTTGCCATGAGATTATCCCTCATATTTTTCATGATGCTTCATGTTATTGACTTGATCTTTGTATCAAGTAGGCAAGTCATTAAATTAAACTTAAAACAGCATCAGTGCTGTGCCTTAATATTCAGCCTAAGGGTTTTTTTAAACAGGTGTGCAGTGCTTATGTAAGCCTCTATAGCGATTTCATCAAAAGATCAAGCTTTGCTGGTGAGGTCTGTTAATTTATATTTTTATTTAAAATCAAAGTATTAAATTTTTTATAAAGTAAAAGTTCAATAAAAAGAGAATGCTATATTTTCTAAAAGACTGGAAAAAATAATCGACTTGTAAGATTAAGCAAATGAATGTGTCGGGCTGTAATGCTACAGCCCAATATTTAAATGATCAGAATATATTTTAATCAAAAGAGCTTTCGAGTTCTTCAAGTTGCATCATCAGTTCCAAAAGTTGCTCTTCAGCATGTTCCAGTTTTTGCTTCAGTTCAGTTTGTTCATTCATGAGTTTAAGGAGATCATCCTTACGATGAGTTTCATAGAGTGAACTATCTGCAAGTAATGTTTCAATGGCAACTAAACGTGATTGAAATTTGTCGATCTGAGTTTCGCATTTTTCAATATTTTTACGAATCGGTCGCGTTTGTTCACGACGTTGAGCAGCTTCTTTACGTAAGGCCTCTTTATCCAATTTCGAGGTTGCGGGTGCCGCAGTCACTTCCGAAACTACAGGAGCTGCAGGTTGCTGCCCTTTTTTGATCATTTCATTGCGTGCTTGACGTAGCCAGTTGGCATAATCATTAAGATCACCATCAAAACTTTGACTATGACCATTGTGAACTAGAATCAACTCATCACAGACACTGGCAATTAACTGGCGTTCATGTGAAACCAGCACCACAGCACCTTCAAAATCTTGCAAGGCCATGGTTAAGGCATGGCGCATATCCAAATCTAAATGGTTGGTCGGTTCATCTAAAATTAGTACATTAGGACGTTGCCAAACAATTAATGCTAATGCCAAACGTGCCCGTTCTCCACCTGAAAAGCTTTCGCTCGGTGTGTCCATGCGTTCGCCACTAAAGCCAAAGCTACCTAAAAAAGCACGTAGGGTAGCATCACTGATTTTCTTGTCGGCAATGCGTGACAGTTGTAACATTGGGCTAGCATTACCATCTAGTGCATCCATCTGATGCTGGGCAAAGTAACCAATATTAAGTAATTCTGAGGCATAGCGTTGCCCCTGAATCAATGGAAGATCACCCACGAGTGATTTAATCAGCGTTGATTTTCCTGCACCATTCATTCCCAATAAACCGATTCGGCTGCTGGGAGTGATTTGTAAATTAACATTGGTCACAATCAATTTGTTAGCATAGCCAATATCAGCATGTTCTAAAGCCAAAAGCGGTGAACTCATTTTACTGGGTTCACGAAAACTAAAGGTAAATGGCGTATCGACATGCGCAGGTGCAAGCTCTTGCATTCGCTCCAGTTGTTTGATCCGACTTTGCGCTTGACGTGCTTTGGTCGCTTGTGCTTTGAATCGATCAATATATTTTTGTAAATGTGCGCGAGTTTCTTGCTGTTTTTCAAATGCTTGCTGTTGTTGCGCTAAACGTTCAGCGCGTGTGGTTTCAAAGGTCGAATAATTGCCTGTGTAGAGCGTAAGTTCTTGATTTTCAATATGTAAAATATGATCGGTAATTGCATCTAAAAAATCACGATCATGCGAAATCAGGACTAATGTGCCTTCATAGCTATTGAGCCAGTCTTCAAGCCATAAAATCGCATCCAAATCCAAGTGGTTGGTTGGTTCATCCAACAAGAGTAAATCTGAACGACTCATGAGCGTACGTGCCAGATTGAGGCGCATCCGCCAGCCCCCTGAAAAACTGGATACGTCCAATTGAGATTGATGTTCAAAAAAACCCAGACCTGCCATTAATTGTGAAGCTTTGGCAGAGGCAGAGTAGCCATTAATTTCATCAAATCGACTATAAAGATGTGCCAATTCATCATCACTAAGTTGATCTGGATGATCAAGTTGATGTTGAATTTTCCAATATTCCTCATCGCCTGAGAGTACAAAATCAATAGCCTTCATATCTAAGGCTTTAATTTCTTGTGCCATGTGAGCCACAGTCCATACATTCGGACGGCTTAGGCTGCCACTATCTGCTTCGACTCCCCCCAATAATGCTGAAAATAAAGTGGATTTTCCTGCACCATTGACTCCAGTCAAACCAATTTTCCAGCCTGGATGCAGTTGCATCGATGCTTTTTGAAATAAAACACGTCCGCCGCGGCGAATTGAAAACTGGTCAAGCTGAATCATGGAAATGAGCACGCAACATCATAAAGAAAGTAGGCTATTTTAAAGGGATATGCACAATAAGACAAAGTTTTAGTCAATTCTATATTTTTGACGAAAATATGAATTGTTTCGAAAAATTTATGCATTTCGTCAGAAAACTGGCAGGATTTATATTTTTTTAGAGCTTAAGCTCTATTTTTTATTGAGCCAAGCTTACGATAGTGAGTATAGTAATAAGCAGAGAACAAAAACTAAGCAAAAAAAGTCGGATAAGGAATGCGATGATGAATAAAGGACTTTCGATACTGGGGGCAACAGTTTTATCTGGATGGATGACAACTGCTCATGCTCAAATTAATGTCTGTGCTTTTGATTTATTGGGAAAAGCCGGTGACTCTTACAAAATGTTAGAAGAATGGGCACTGGCAGCCAAAGCGTGGAATGCGGAGATCAATTTGATACCGCGTCAAGATGAAGCTCAAGCAGAAAAAGATTTTCGCGAAGGCAAATGCGATGCCGTTTATATGACTTCCATGCGCGCGCGTCCATACAACAAGTTTGCAGGCTCGGTGGATGCACTCGGTGCTGTTCCAAATAATTCGATTGCTCAAAAAGCAATTACTTATGTATTAGATAAACGTAATAATCATCGATTAACCACCACAATTGATGGTGATAAATACGAAGTTGCTGGCATCTTTCAGATTGGACAGGCTTATTTATTTGTAAAAGATCGCAATATAAATAATCTTGAACGTGCCAAAGGCAAAAAAATTGCGATCTTGCATTATGATGAAGCCCAAAAGATTATGAGTCAGCGTGTCGGTGCTGTTCCTGTTGCTTCTGATATTTCCAATTTCGTCGCTCGATTTAACAGCGGACAAGTGGATATTGTTCCCGCACCTGCTTATGCTTATAAACCTCTCGAAATTCAAAAAGGATTAGGCAATAATGGCGCCATGATTAACTTTCCTGTCGCCAATATTACTGCTGATCTGATCATTCGACAAAATAAATTTCCCGCAAATTTTGGTCCCCAATCACGTAATTGGTTTCTTAAACAATTACCGAAAAATTTTGCCATGGTACGCCGTTTAGAGGCAGGTATTCCGGATAAATACAAAATTAATTTAAGTACTGAAGATAAAATCAAATATCAAAAACTATTGCGAGATGGACGTATCGATTTGGCAAAACAGGGAATTTATGATCCCAATATGATGACAGTACTAAAGCGGGCGCGCTGTACGGTAGAGCGTACCAATTTTGAATGTTCATTAGGCGGAGAATAAGCAAAAGATCTTAAAATGATCTAAAGAGTTTTCTTGTTCGATTAAAAAAATAAATTTTAAGAAAACTCTTTATCTTTTAATATTTTATTTATATATTTTTAATTGAATTTTACTAAAAATAAGAAATCATTCACGATTTTGTACAATAAGCATCCATTTTTCCACAAAAAGTGGAGTAAATACTCTATTTTTTTTTAAATAACCCGATTAATATTTGCTGTGTAAGGATACTCCTAACTGGAAATTATGTACAAAGGAACAACAATATGAAAAAAATTGCATTCGCTCTGGCCGCTACCACTTTAGCTGGTGTTTCGGTAACAGCTCAAGCTGCAACAGTATGTGTATTCGATTTGCTAGGGAAATCAGGTGAGTCGTATAAAATGATGGAAGAATGGGCATTGGCAGCCAAAGGATGGGGTGCTGATATTACATTAGTTCCTCGTCAGGACGAAGCTGTTGCAGACAATGATTTTAAAGCAGGTAAATGTGATGCAGTGACCATGACTGCAATGCGCGCTCGTCAATACAATAAATTTGCTGGCTCAATCGACTCTTTGGGCGGTGTACCTAATAATCAGATTGCACAACGCGCGATTAGTTATGTGTTAGATGCACGTAACGCTGCAAAATTAACCTCGAATCTTGGTGGTAAAAAATACGAAATCGCAGGCATTGCCCCATTAGGTTCGGCCTTTATTTTTGTGCGCGACAAAAGCATTAACTCGGTAGAAAAGGCAGCAGGTAAAAAGTTTGCAGTATTGGGTTATGACGATGCGCAAAAAATCATGGTTCAACGTGTAGGTGCACAAGCTGTTTTATCGGATATTTCTAACTTTGCTGCAAAATTTAACAATGGTCAGGTTGATATGGTGGGTGCACCAGCTTACGCCTATAAGCCACTGGAGTTAAATAAAGGTTTGGGTACCAATGGTGCAATGATGAACTTCCCTGTTCTGCATGTCACTGCTGACCTAGTGATTCGCCCAGAAAAATTCCCTGCTGGTTTTGGTCAAAAATCTCGTGATTGGTTTGTGAAGCAATTACCGAAGAACTTTGCAATGATCAACCGTCTTGAAGCGCAAATTCCTGCGAAATACAAGATGAATTTGACACCAGAAGACAAATTAAAGTATCAAAAACTGCTGCGTGATGGTCGTATCGATTTGACTAAACGTGGTGTATATGATGCCAGCATGATGTCTGTACTGAAAAAAGCGCGTTGTTCAGTAGATAAAGCCAATTTTGAATGCTCAATGGCTGGCGAATAATATTAATTTTGTTAAAAAACTCGGAATAATTTCCGAGTTTTTTTATTTTTAAAATACTGTCAGTTCAGCCATTGATGCTGAATATAAAGTTGATAATCTAAAATTAAACAATAAATTCACATGGTTCGCTGATTACTAAAACCTAAGGGCTTTTATATGCGTTATTTGCTCGACATGTGAAATTATCAGTTGAATAGGATTGAAACATGACAAGATGCTGGAGTGCATCTGTATGATCACCAAACAAAAAAACAAAGCTCATAATGGAAGGTAAATATATGAAATGGTCAAAAAGCCTCGCAGTGACAGCTGGATTATTAGTGGCATCTATGGGGGTACAAGCAAAACAAACCATTTGTGTTTTTGATTTAGTTGGAAAAAATGGCGATGTCTATAGTGTAATGAAAGACTATCAATTGGCCGCCAAAAACTGGGGCGCGGATATCGAGCTTAAAGTCAGTCAAAATGAAAGTGTAATTGCGGATGATTTTAAAGCAGGTAAATGTGATGGTGTCAGTATCACAGGCTTACGTGGTCGACAGTTCAATGCATTTACTGGTTCTTTAGACGCTATTGGCGCCATTCCTGATTTGAAACTTGCAGTGAAGATCATGCAAGGTCTTTCAAGTCCTACATTTGCTAAATATATGACTCAAGGTCAATATGAAGTGGTGGGTATTATTCCAATTGGTGATGCTTATTTGCTGGTCAATGACCGTAATATCAATACAGTTGCCAAAGCCGCAGGTAAAAAAATTGCCGTTTTAGATTACGATGAAGCACAAAAAGCTATGGTTCAACAAATTGGTGCGCAAGCAGTCAGTGCAGATGTTACCAATTTTGGTGCAAAATTTAATAATCATCAGGTGGATATCATTGGTGCACCTGCCGCTGCCTTTAAAGCACTTGAGCTATATAAAGGTTTAGGTACAAAGGGTGCAATAGTGAATTATCCTATTTTACAGGTCACAGGCAACTTAATTATTCGTCCTGATAAATTCCCTGCGGGATTTGGTCAAAAATCACGCGATTGGGTCAAAACGCAATTGCCGCGTTCTTTTACTATTTTGGGTAAAATGAAGGCAGATATTCCTCAAAAGTACTGGATGGATGTACCTGAAGCAGATAAACCAGGCTATCAAAAGTTGATGCGTGAATCCCGAATTAATCTGACCAAAAAAGGCATTTATGATAAACGTATGATGAAACTTCTGTGGCAATTCCGTTGTAAAGAAAATCCAAAGAACTTTGAGTGCGCATTACAGGATGAAAATTACAAATAATCCTGATACAAATACTCTGAATAAAGTTTAAACTTCAAGAACTGACCATATATTGTGTATGTTATACTGTATATGGTCTTGTTCTTTATAAGACATCAGATTTAGGTTGAGGACCCCATCATGAATGCCCAAGCTCTTGTTATCTCAGATAATGCTGCCAAAAAAGTGCGCCAACTCCGTGACAGCGAAGGGAATCAGGATTTAATGTTACGTGTTTATGTAACGGGTGGTGGTTGTTCTGGTTTTTCTTACGGTTTTAATTTTGCTGAAAGTGCCAATGAAGATGATGCCAAGTTTGAAAATGGCGATGTGACCATGTTAGTCGATTCTTTAAGCTATCAATATCTGGTTGGTTCAGTAGTAGACTATCTTGAAGGTTTGGAAGGTTCACGTTTTGTGGTGCAAAATCCAAATGCAACTACGACTTGTGGCTGTGGTTCTTCTTTCTCGATTTAAAAATGATGATCTCAATTTTGATCTAATTAAAAAAATCCCCAATAGGGGATTTTTTTAATTATAAAGGGGTTAAATGATTATGCCATTTTAAACACAGGTCATAGTTCCTAATACCCGAAATCCTTCTGCACCCGTGACTGAAGGCAAGTTACCACTTTGCTGTGTTATAAAACGCATGACAAGCCATGCAAACGCCGTGGCTTCAACCCATGTCGGCGATAATCCAAGCACACTGGTACTCTGCACCGACCAATTATGTTTGCGCAAACGCCAGCGTAGTTGTTCCAATAGATGCGAGTTATACGCGCCTCCACCACAAACATAGACTTCACCTGTATCTAAATCAGAACGATAAATGGCTTTTTTAATCGCGCGCGTGGTGAGTTTAAGCAAGGTTGCCTGTACATTTTCAGGAGTATCTTCTAGCTCGTCATATTCCAGTTCATCATTACGCCAGTCTGCCAGTTGATCATCCAGCCAGTCGATATTAAAGTCTTCACGACCCGTACTTTTTGGTGGTTCTTTGGAAAAAAATTCATGTGCTTGCAGGCGTTCTAATAACCCGCGAATAGGATGACCATAAGCCGCCCAATTGCCATTTTCGTCATAAGGATGACCTGTATAACGTTCGCACCACGCATCCATTAAAATATTGGCAGGTCCTGTATCAAAACCATAAACATCCTCTGGACGCCCTGCAGGAAGCAGACTGACATTGGCAATACCACCTAAGTTTAAAATCACCCGATGAATACTGGAATGTTGAAAAATGGCCTGATGAAATGCAGGAACCAAAGGTGCACCTTGACCGCCAGCGGCCATATCACGACGCCTAAAATCTGAAATTACAGGAATTTTTGTAATTTCTGTAATGATATTCGGATCACCAATTTGCAGGGTAAAGCCATGTTCAGGGCGATGGCGAATCGTTTGTCCATGTGAACCAATGGCTTTAATTTGATTGCGATCTAAGTGGTTTTTTTCAATCAGCTCATTAATACCATGACCAATTAACGTCGCGAGTGTGACATCGGCTTTACCCATGCGATCAATTTCATTATCGTCTGGCAGAGTAAGCGCCATCAGTTCATCACGTAACTCGGGTTCAAAGGGAATGGTTAAAGTGGCATGAAGATCTAAAGGATCAAATGAAGCAGCAACCAAATCGACCCCATCCATGCTGGTACCGGTCATTACTCCAATATAGATCGATGTCATGATGAACTTCGCCTGCAATCTGCTGAAAAAGTGTTAGTATATCGCACAAATTGAATAACTGATGTGTTTAGGTTTTGTGATGTCAAATTTCTTGCCTGCTGAAGAACAGCTTGCCCTCATTCAACGAGGCACTCATGAAATTATCTCTGTAGAGGATCTGCTGAAGAAACTCAAGGAAAATCGTCCTTTAAAAATTAAGGCGGGTTTTGATCCAACTGCGCCAGATTTACATTTTGGTCATACCGTTTTGATCAATAAGCTTAAAACTTTTCAGGATCTTGGGCATGAAGTAACGTTCTTGATTGGTGACTATACGGCTATGATTGGTGATCCTACGGGAAAAAGTGCGACACGTCCGCCTTTAACCCGTGAACAGGTGGAAGCCAATGCCAAAACCTATCAGGAACAAGTCTTTAAAATTCTTGATCCAAATAAAACCAAAGTTCGTTTTAACTCAGAATGGTTTAACCAACGATCTGCGGCAGATTTGATTCAATTGGCCAGCCAGCAAACGGTTTCACGTATGTTAGAGCGTGATGACTTCACCAAGCGCTATAACAACCATCAACCGATTGCGATTCACGAATTTTTATATCCACTGGTTCAAGGCTATGACTCGATTGCACTTGAAGCAGATGTGGAGCTTGGTGGAACAGACCAAACCTTTAACTTGCTGATGGGTCGTACCTTACAAAGCCGTTACGGGCAAGAATCACAAGTGTGTATTACGGTTCCAATTCTTGAAGGTTTGGATGGCGTCAATAAAATGTCTAAGTCATTAGGCAATTATATTGGCGTATTTGATGCTCCTGGTGCGATGTATCAAAAAGTCTTATCTATGCCTGACACACTGATTGAGCGTTATTTTGAATTACTTAGCTTTAAATCAATGGATGAGGTTCAAGCTTTACTTAAAGAAATGGCAGACGGTCGTAATCCGCAAGAGCTGAAAAAGATTCTGGCTATTGAGTTAGTGGAGCGTTTTCATGGCGCGGAAGCCGCTGCTAATGCGCACAAAGGGGCTGGTAATATTATTACCGAAGGTGAAATTCCAGAAGATACGCCAGAAGTTACGATTTCTCGTGCTGAGTTTGGTGGAGAAATCTTCATTGCCTCTATTCTTCGCTTGGCAGGACTCACCAAAAATGCAGCTCAAGCGAAAGATGCAGTTGCTCGTGGCGCCGTGAAAGTAGACTGGAATGTGGTCGATGCCAATTTCTCTGTCAAAGAAAACCAGACCTACATTATACAAGCAGGCAAAAAAGCCATTGCTCGAGTCACTTTCATTGACTAACACGTACAACATTATTGTAATATATATAAAGCAGACCTCGTGTCTGCTTTTTCTTTATATTCAAATTAAAGCTTTGTTAAATTATGAATATGAGCTGTACAACTATGGTGAGTATGACTTTGTTTATACGCATAAATAAATAAAAATAAGCCAATCAAACAGTAACATGAATCTCAATCGCATTCTTTTAGCTTTTAGGAAAGGACAAATAAATCCTGTACAACAGAAAAAACTACGGTATAAATAAATTAAACAGAAAATCTGCTACATGTTTAAGGAGAATACATTACCTACCCGTAACATTGAGATAAACTTTATTCAGAAAAAATGATATTCATGCAGTAAAACTACGATTTAGTGGATAAAAACAACGAGAGGAGAGCTATCCATGGGATTTGATCAACAACACCTCAACTGGCTAATCACTTTTTTATTTGACACAGATCCTAGCGCTATTGAACAAGAACAGTACTTACTTGCACATTATTATCTAGATAAATTAGATGTTGTTGAAAACTACCAATTATCGAGCATGGTCATGTCAAGATTACCCCATCGGGCCAAACTCTTTTTTTTAGGGGAAAGTTATATTGGAAGACAACAAATGATTCGAGAGGTGATTGATGTGCGTGGAAATTATCATATTCACTGAGATCATCTAAGATTCAATTTATACTTAAAAGTACGTGCTTGCATGTACTTTTTTAACGTCAAGTTTGAAGAATAATCAATTTATGTTTATTTGTTGAACACTCAAAGTCAAATTGCTGAAAAAAAATGCATCTATTGAAAATAAATGCTTTCAGGGGTTGCACTGTTTTAGAAACTGTATAGAATACGCTGCATCCCGACGCGATACACGATGAAGATCTTGGCTATTA
>NZ_JAHPRO010000023.1 GCF_025562455.1 Acinetobacter sp. WU_MDCI_Axc73 | reverse complement strand
ACCCAACCAACACCCTGTTTTTCAACAAGTTTTTATCCGCATCACCGCCGATGAGTGCGCATTCTACAGCATTATCAGCTCTGCGCAAGCCTTATTCTTGTTTTTAATTTTCAAATGCTTATTTTTCAATCCACATAATACCCAAGCATATGATTTTAAAAATTTAATTAATTTTAACTTTTTAAATAAGCTAAAATCATTTTGGATAGCTCGTTCTTAAGCTGTTGTTCTTCAATTAAAAAATCCTTGTTGCTGACATATCGCATCATGGTGAATAAGGTACTATTAATAATTACAAACGATTTGTGCTTTAAGGTTTCAAAGTCCCAATTACGATAAAAATGATTAAATACATATAAGCCAACTTCATAAAAATGCTGTTCTAAAACCTGAGCTGCTTTTGAACGGTTATAGTCATGCCAATGCTTAAGTACTTCAATAAAAAATCCTTGATCCGCTTTCATCATGTCAAATCCAAATTGAATGCTGAGTGGAATAATCTCTTCAATGGTGAGTTGCTCTTGTGCCACGACTAATTGTTTTAAAGATTGTCCCAAGTTCTCACTTTTACGAAGTAGTAATTCTTGAACAATTTGTTCTTTGTTTTCAAAATATTGATAAATTGACCCTACACTGATACCAGAACGCTCTGCGATTTTAGGGGTAGTGAGTTGCATTAGCCCATATTCAGTAATACACAATTGTGTCGCCTGTAAAACAGTGTCAACCAAATAAATTGCTCGTTGTTGCTTTGGTTGTTTTCTCATTTTTTACACTCGTAAATATGCGAATTGAATGCGAATAATTATTCGTATTAGAGTTTGATTAAACAATAATCAGGCAGAAACTTCAAATGCAAAACTCCACTCCTACGAGATTGTCTACTTTTGAACGCATGTCAGAGCAAAGTTGGCTGAGTCGTATTTTATCTCGCATTAACAAACGTCCAGTTCAACCAAGTTTTGAAGAATATACTTCGCTCAATCAGGCGTTACAGTCGGGTGATCAAGAGATGGATCAAGTTATTGTCTGGATGATGAAAAATCCACGTTTACATCGTCAATATTTTGAAACTGCTTTATTTCAAGGTCTTGAGTTACTTCCTGAACCTGTGCCAGAACTTGAGCATTTTTTTAGTCATGTTACACAACCACCCGCTTGGCTGAAACAGGAAAAAATTGATGCAGCGCTGCATTTTACGCATAAATTAGGCATCAATAATGGATTTATCCTCAGAGACTTATCTCTCATGGCAGGTTATCTATATCCTGGATTTAATCAGCCGCTCATGTTAACAGGCGCCTTGAAAAAACAGGCTGGGACACGTTTAGCTGAAACCACTAAATGGTGGGTCGATATTACTGAACCCGATAGTTTGCAACGCTTTAATGCAGGTTTTACTTCAACCATTTATGTGCGGTTCATTCATGCATTAGTACGTCATCAGTTAGCTAAATCGGAACGCTGGGACGGAAAAACTTGGGGATTGCCAATGAATCAATTTGATCTTGCCATGACAAATGTTGCTTTTAGTGGCGTGGTGTTATTGGGTATTCGTGCATTAGGAATTTTACCAAACAAACTGGAAGTCGAGAATTTTCTTCATTTTTGGAAATATATCGGCTGGCTAATGGGTATTAACGAAAAGTGGCTGGTTGATCAGGAAAGTGATGGTTGGCGATTGTTATATTGGATGCAGTTTGCTCATCCTCAATCGGATGATTCTAGTTTTGCACTTGGACAAAGTTTATCTAAAGAACCTTTTGAACGGCGTTATCGTTATTTGCGTCCTTTGCAACAAAAATTAGCTTATCGGCAACATTTACAAATTACGCAGTTTTTTATTGGTCGTTCTCGAATGCAAAAGCTAGGACTAGAACGTCGTTCTGCTGCTTGGTTTGCCTATTATCTGATTATACGTAATTTAATTTTATATACAGGTGCGAGATTTCTACCCAAACTTGATCAAACTTTACGAGAAAAGGGACGAAATATTCAAAAACTTGGGTTAGCTTTATATCAAAGTGAATCTAAAAAACTCGCAAGTATGCATCAGTAAAAAAGAAGAGGGAGTTTGCACTCCCTCTATCCTCTGATACTTTAATGTGAAGATGGTTGTGTATGCTCATCCATCTGCATGTCTTTCATATCCATCTGCGAATGATCATCTTTAGCAGAATCAGACTGCATCTGGTGCTGCATTTGCATCTGTTTTTGTTTATGGCTTGGCATATAGTCAGGTTCATTATTCAATGCCAGATAAAAGATCACCATAAATAAGAAAGCTAAAATAATCGCGACGATTAATAATTTCCAGCCCCAAATGGATTTTTCAGGTGAAAGTTTTTCGCGCATATGTTCACTCCATAAAATTTAAATCGTTATCAAAAATGGTGGCTTAAAACTTCATACTGACACGCGCCCAATAATTACGCCCAATATTATTAAACTGTTCATTCGCAGCATAACCAAATAGAGCCGCACCTGATTTGTTTAAATGTTCTGCATAAGTTTTATCCAATAGGTTATCAATCCCTACAGAGAAATCGAGCGAATCACTGTATTGATATGTTGCGTTGATTGCTAATGTAGAAAACCCTTTGCTTTTGCTCATATCGTATCCCACGATATTACCTTCATTCAGGCTAATACGGTTTTGCTGTGCGACAGTACGCCATAATAAACCGAGGCTATATTTTTCCTGCACATAGCGAATGTTTAAACGCCCTTCTAGAGGTGCAATCTGTGGTAATGGATTGTGATCTGTGGTGTTTTCGCCCCAAGCATACATGGCTGAAAGGTCAGCTTGAAGATGATCGGTAAATTTGTAACCCAAACCTGCTTCCGCGCCAGCAATAGTAGCATCGACATTACGTGCGGGTTTGACTTTCACTGTACCATTTGGCATTGCTTGATACGGAACTAAAATAAAGTCATGGATCAATCCAGCATATGCTGAAGCCCACGTATTCCAAGCGCCATGTTCAAACTCGAAACCCAGATCCAACTGGGTGGTTTTTTCAGTGTTTAAATAGTTCAGTTGATTATTGGATACTCGATATAGCTCCCAGTAATCTGGACTACGCTCCACGTAACCAATGCCCGCATATGTTTTTAAACCATGTTCAGGAAAACTGTTTTCAATACGAATAAAACCACTTGGATTCGTGTCTTTACGCGTTTGATCATTTTTGGCATTGTCGACTTTTACCTGATCGACACGTGCGCCTGCGACGAGTTTATTATTGGGATCAAATTTATACGTCCACTCGCTAAATACACCATAAGTTTGATATTGCAAATCTCGCACAAGCGCTGGAATCACAGCTGCATCACGCATATACATATTGCCAGCATGTTTATTTTCCTGACGATCAACACCAGAAATCACACTAAAATCATTCCATTCTGTCGTTATCGCTGCTCGTGTATTAAGTGTACGGCGCGTCACTTCCATTGCCATCGGCATCATGGGTGGGGTACGCATTTTATAATTGTCCATAACATGATCGTTGTAGCTATAGTCCACTTGAGCTTCAACTTTTTTAATCACATCTGTTAGATTTTTTTGTTCTGCGTGCAATCCTAAACTTTCACGCTGAAATTGTGTTCCATCCATTGTACGTCCAGCATACGCCGCTTCACCATCACCTTTTCCACCTTTCAGTTCAATCCATGAATCTTGTGTCGGTTTCCAACCTAGAGCCAAATCAGCATTCCAGCGCTCCCAATTGGAATGCACCGTATCGCCATTGCCATCTTGATAATTATTTGAGGTAGAACGATTGGCATTGATACGGGCATATTTGGTTTCATCACCAATTGCCGCTTCAACATTGTGATCGAGACGACCATAAGATCCCATCAGAACACTTGCCTGTCCTCGGTAAGGTTTATCTTTAGTCAGTTGTTCTGGTTTGCGCTCAAACATAACCGTTGCAGCAGAACCGGGAGTGGCATATTGAACCGTTTGTGGCCCCTTAATTACGGTAATTTGGTCAAAACTCTCTGGATTAATATAGGACGTTGGTGCATCCATTCGCGAAGGACAAGCCCCCAGATTTTCACTACCATCTGTAAGAATCTTAATACGTGAACCAAACATGCCACGGAAAGTCACATCACCATTGGTAGCACCATTCTTAATGGCATTAAAACCCATGATACTTTGCAGATAATCTGCGCCATCTGTCGCTGGAACGGGTTGGATCGGTTGTTTAGGATCAGCTTCAACAATTAATCCATTTGCTCGTTTGGTTTCCTGAGCTGTTACTACAATTGGGGCCATTTTTTTAGTTTGAATATCATCTTCAGCATAGGCAAAAGCAAAAGGTGTCGCGAGCAAGATCGCAGCCGAAAGCGGCTGTAATAAAAATTGAGTTTGGGTCATCTCTGTTTATCTCAAAACATAAATACGTAGCAACCTAAACTGAAAAGAATCAGCTTAAGCATGACTGAGTCTATAAAAGACTTTAGAAAGTATTTGCGTATGCGAAAACAGGCGGGGCTCGACCCTGAGGTAATAAGAAAAGTCGCTGAAGAGCGAAATAAATATGACGAAATGCTTGTTGATACGCCAGTAGACGAATCTGAATCCGAACCAGAACTTCTTTTACTTCAAGTTCAGGGGGTAACACCAAATTACCATAGACCGTACAATACTGACATTGGTGGTTCAGATCATGATGGTCATGGCTATGGGCTGGATTTTCAGACATTTCATGATGCATATGTTGCATCGGAGAATGTAAAGAATGGTCAGAAGATGCTTTTGCTGTGCTTAACATTAACGCCTGAGTAATAGTTTCACAGACCGGAGCAATTTGATATTGCTTCGGTAATAGCGGTTGTAAAAACACCGCGACCTGTAAAAACACTGCGGTAAAACCCAGCAGTAACCCTGTGCGTAACAACAAAACGTGCATCTCAACATTTTTCGTCGGCAAGTATAACAAAGCCCAATCAGAATTGGGCTTTTAGTACCACCGCTTTTGCCAAAATTAGCGTTTTACCGCTACTTTTTCACGCTGACGCACGACTTTTTCAACTTTTTCACGTGCTCTTTGACGTTTTAATGGTGATAAATAATCTACAAATAACTTGCCATTTAAGTGATCCATTTCATGTTGGATACAAACAGCGAGAAGTTCGTCAGCCTCTAACTCAAATGCTTGACCGTCAAGGTTAATTGCCTCTATTTTGACACGTGACGGACGCTCAACTTTATCGTATATTTGAGGCACTGAGAGACAGCCTTCTTCATAAGGCTGAGTTTCTTCGGTGAGTGGGGTAACTTTGGGGTTAATGAATACCATGGGTTGGTCTTTATTTTCAGACAAATCCATGACAATCAGTTGAATATGATGATCTACTTGTGTCGCAGCTAAACCAATACCTGGTGCTTCATACATAGTTTCAAACATATCAGCTGCAAGTTGACGAATTTCATCGGTCACTTCTTCAACTGGCTTAGCAAGAGTGCGCAGGCGGGGATCTGGGAAACTTAAAATTGGTAATAAGGCCATATGGTTATCCTCACTTATGCCATTGATCGAAAAACCAATGAAGAAAAAGCTTCATCAAAAAAATGTGTGTATTGTGCTGATTATAACGCAACTACACACATAATTTTTAGGAATTATGATAATGAAAAAAGTTTTGGACGGCATTCGATCATTTAATGCCTTGGGGTTTAAAAAACAATGTATCGCTATGGCGATTTGTACTGGAATCGGTATCGCAGGAATAAGTACAACCTATGCAGCGAGTCCCAATGTAAATCCACCTGCTCTTAGAGCAAGTGCGCCTAATGTCTATGTCGTGAAAAAAGGCGATACCTTGTGGGATATTTCAGGAAAATTTCTGGATAAGCCTTGGCGTTGGCCTGAAATCTGGGCAAGCAATAAACACGTTAAAAATCCGCACTGGATTTATCCGGGTGATCGCTTGTTGTTATGTACGCTAGATGGACATCCGCTGGTGGGACGTGACGAAGGAGATGGTTGTGAAGGGATTATTCGTCGTTATTCGGGACGAACTACGCTACAGCCTCAAGTTCGTATTGAACAACTCAGCAATACGATTCCTGTGATTCCACTGGACAATATCAAACAATGGCTCGATCGTACTGCCGTTGTCGCCAGCGATAGTATTGAAAATACACCTTATATTCTGGGTACAGCAGATCAACGTGTACTGGCTGGTAAAGGGCAAAATGTTTATGTGCGCGGTCAGGGCCTAACCTCTGGTCAACGCTACGCGGTATATCGTAAAGGTGAACCTTATGTACTAACAGATGCAAAAGGTAAAAAACATACCGTGGGCTTGGAATTACTGCAAGTCGCTTCAGGTATTGTGACTCAAGTCGATCATGATATTGCCACTATGGAGTTGACCGATAGCTATAATGCTGAAGTTCGTCGTGGTGATCTGGTTATGCTTGAACAAGAAGCTATGTTACCAACTTTGTTTTATCCAACAGAAGCCAATCAGGTGACTCAAGGTGGACAGATTATTCGGGTAATGGGTTCAATCGGTTCTGCTGCTAAAAATAGTGTAGTCACCATTGATCGTGGTCGTCTGGACGGTGTGCAATCAGGTCATGTTTTTGCAATTTATCAACAAGGTGAAATGGTTCAGGACCCTAAAACCAAAGAAAGAATCAAATTGCCAAATCAGAAAGTTGGAACCTTAATGGTGTTTCGAACTTTTGACCAACTCAGTTATGCATATGTGTTAGACAGCTCTCTACCGATTAAAGTGGGTGCTGAGATTTTGCCTCCACGCCTTGACGATTAAACCCTCATCTTATGCTAAAAAATTTGAATCCTCACCATTACCACACCATTGCGGTGTGGTATCTGGTACAACATTCCCTTTCTGCATTTCAAAAAATCAAAAATTATTTTGGTGATTGTGAACAAGCCATGTTGCCCACACATTTGGCGCAGTGGTCCCAGTTGGGCTTACATGCCAGTCATCTTAAACGTGTTCATGAATATCAAAGCGAAAGTGGTCAACAGGATTTTGCAAAACTGATTGATCTCGTCAAACAACACACCGATTTTATTGTTACGCCAGACGATATGGCATACCCATCGCAACTACTTCCTTATGAAGATCGTCCACCCATTATTTTTGGACAGGGTAAAGTCGATGCCTTACTACAACCACAAATTGCAATTGTAGGGAGCCGAAAACCGAGTCCACATGGTCGACAGGTCGCTTATGATTTTGCTTTTTATTTAAGTGAAAAAGGCTTCTTTGTCAGTAGTGGTCTGGCACATGGGATTGATGAAGCAGCGCATCAAGGTGGTCTACAACATCAGCGTAGTATCGCGGTGATGGGAACAGGTTTGGATAGCACATATCCGACTGCGAATCAGAGTTTACGCCAACAAATAGCACAACAAGGTGCAGTCATTAGTGAGTTTTTACCACAAACCCTACCCTTACAACGTCATTTTCCACGGCGTAACCGAATAGTGAGTGGTCTAAGTCTAGGTGTACTGGTGGTTGAAGCGAAACAGGAAAGCGGCTCATTAATCACCGCCAATGAAGCAGCCAAACAAGGGAAACTCATTTTTGCGATTCCAGGACATATTTATAGTGAGTCTCATCAGGGCTGCCATCAACTCATTCGGGAAGGTGCAATTCTGGTTGATCACCCTGAACAAATTATTGAAGATTTAGCACTGCCAACGCAATGGCAAATCAATCAACAAATGCAATCTGACTCAACTGAGCAAATGCCTCATATCCCAGAACATTTAATAGGCTTATATCAACAACTGGACTGGATCGGACAAAGTATCGATCAACTGGCACAAAACTTTATGGGTACAACAGCTGAACTCACAAGCCAATTGATGGAATTAGAACTCTCAGGGTTATGTCTTCAGCAAGCAGGTTTATATCAACGTTGCCGACCAAGCTATTAAAGTTCACAATAACCACTGTTTTATCCAAGCAGGACATCATCATGTTGACCACCTCCGTTGTAGAAGCAGCACAAAGCTTAAGTCAGGGCAATGTGCTTGCCTATCCTACAGAGGCCGTGTGGGGATTAGGCTGTGATCCTTTTAACGAACAAGCCTTTCATAAAATTCTCACCCTAAAAAAACGCCCGATTGAAAAAGGAGTTATTTTACTGGCAGGTCATATCGATCAAGTTCGACATTTACTTCAAGATCTTGACTCAGAATCTCAACATCAAGTGATTCAAAGTTGGACCCATCGCAGTGTGACTGAACGTGCGACCACATGGCTACTTCCAGTCAATGCAGCACAAATTCCCAATTGGATTACTGGACAGCACAGCCAAGTTGCGGTAAGAGTTACAACACATGCTCTGTGTGTTGCGCTGTGTAATGCATTTAATGGTTTTATTGTCTCCACCAGTGCCAATCCCGCAGGATTAGAGCCTGCACGTTCTTTACAAGATGCAAGTCAATATTTCGAGTCAAAAGTTGATTATCTCAATGGTGATTTAGGCTTAAGTCAAGAGCCGAGTCGCATTATCGATGCTGTGACAGGGCAAGTTATACGCGCTTAAAGTGACGCTGATTTGAAAATTTTGAATGCATTTAAAAATCATATAGAAACGACAATCAAGCGAATTTTTAAGAGATTTTTTCAAAAGATTTAAGGCTGATGAATAGGTCTCTGAATGCGAGATCTATTCATCATGACGGTTCTTATTTTTAAATAACCTTAAGGAATAAATGACTTACCTAAAGAAGCAGGGAGATTCATTTGCAGTAATTTTTTATCCCGCGAAATGACCACCAACACTAAAATAGTTGCCAAATAAGGTAAGGATGCCAAGAGTTCAACAGGCAGGTCTAAACCCAAAGCCTGTGCATGAAACTGTAAGATGGTCACTCCCCCAAACAAATAAGCACCAATCATCAAACGTGCTGGCTTCCAGACTGCAAACACCACTAAGGCAATCGCAATCCAGCCCCGACCTGCTACCATATTTTCAACCCACAGCGGTGTATAGACCGTCGATAAAAATGCACCGCCGATTCCCGCCATAGCTCCCCCAAACAGAACTGCACCATAACGAATCAATAAAACGGGATAGCCCATGGCATGTGCCGACTCAGGCGACTCTCCAACCGCTTTCAATAATAAACCCAGCTTAGTTTTTGCCAAAACCCACCAGATCACAAAGAAAGTTAAAATTGACAAATACACGACGTAGTTTTGATGAAACAGAATCTGACCAATAAAAGGAATTTCGGATAGCCCTGGAATATCAAGTGCTCTTAAGCCTTCCAGACTGTTACTCACAAAATGTTGCCCCACAAATGCCGACAAACCTACACCAAAAATCGTCAGTGCAAGACCACAAGCCGCCTGATTGGCTGCTAGAGACAATGCCAAAATTGCAAAAATTAAGGCGGCTGCCATCCCCGCGATTGCACCTGCGATAAGACCGGCGACCGGCCCTAATCCTGTGCTTGCACAAAAAGCAAAACCTGCGATTGCGCCAATCAGCATCATTCCCTCAACGCCTAAATTAA
Source organism: Acinetobacter sp. WU_MDCI_Axc73 (assembly GCF_025562455.1). Lineage (GTDB taxonomy): Bacteria > Pseudomonadota > Gammaproteobacteria > Pseudomonadales > Moraxellaceae > Acinetobacter. Next base: position 42,419 of record NZ_JAHPRO010000023.1, on the reverse strand, counting down.
TCACACCTGTACGTTCGACCACTAACTCCCCCATACCTGCAAAGATCAGGGGTGTACCTGCGGCCAACGTTCCAGCCAGAATGGGTGCTAAATCAATCATGTCTGACTCCTAAGCTGTTTCAGTAGATGCAAGAGAAGTTGTATTTTTTTTCATTGCTTTAGACTTGCCAAAACGATAGCGATTTTCGATAAAAGCATCGGCTGCCAATAAGAAAAACAACAACATACCCTGAAATAATCCTGTAATTGCGGCAGGAAGTTGTAGATTGAGCTGCGCTGTTTCTCCACCGATATAAAGCAGCGCCATCAAGAAGCCTGACAATACAATTCCAATCGGATTTAATCGGCCTAAATACGCCACAATAATCGCTGCATAACCATAACCTGGAGAAATATTAGGATTAAGCTGGCCGACAGGCCCAGCAACTTCACCCACTCCTGCAATACCTGCCATAAAACCTGAAATCATCAAACTAAACCATATCGCCTGTTTGGCAGAAAAACCTGCGTAACGTCCAGCATCAGGGGCTTGTCCACCCACCTCGAGCTTGTATGCCAGAAAACTGCGTTTACTAAACAACCAAAATACCAACACTGCAAAAATGGTGACTACGATCAACGCATTAATCCGTGTGCCTTCAAATAAAATTGGAAATAAGGTTCCATCATCAAACATCACTGATTGCGGGAAATTCATACCTGCTGGATCTTTCCACGGCCCATTAATGAGGTACAGTAAAATGAAGGTCGCGATATAATTCAGCATTAACGTCGTAAGCGTTTCCTGTGCATTAAAATGGGTTTTTAATAAAGCGGGAATTGCCCCCCACAACGCACCACCGATCGCCCCTGCAATCACCATGCATGGTAATACCCAAAATCCTGAAACTCCCTGACAGGCAATAGCAAGTCCCCCACCAAAGATCGCACCCATAATCAACTGACCTTCGGCACCGATATTGAAAATACGAGCTTTAAATCCAACAGATAGACCTAATGCAATTAAAATTAAGGGACTGGCTTTAATGATCAATTCACTCCAGCCATACCAACTGGATAATGGTTCGATAAAAAATACCTGAAATGCTTCAAGTGGGTTTTTATCTAGGGCCATAAACAGCAAGCCACCAATAGTGAAAGTCGCGATCAGCGCAATGATAGGTGAGAGCCACTTCATTAAAATCGATGGATGATCACGTGGTTCGAGTAAATGCATATATAATCCCCATTGAGATGAAATGGTCTAAGCTGTGATGCTTAAAACACTAGAGCTTTGAGTTTGCCGATTTAATCCTGACATCATCAAACCAATGGCTTCTGCATTGGCTTCACTAACGGGTTGAGCCTGACTTAGTCGACCTGCCGCCAGAACAGCAATTCGATCACTGATCTCAAATAATTCTTCCAGTTCTTCAGAAATCACGATGATGGCTACCCCTTGACGGGATAAATCAATCAAAGTTTGACGGATAAAAGCTGCGGCTCCAACATCGACGCCCCAGGTTGGTTGCGCCACTACCATGACTTTAGGGTGTTGTAAAATTTCACGCCCTACGATGAATTTTTGTAGATTACCACCCGATAAGGAACGAGCAGCAGCTTCAGTGCCAGAAGCTTTTACTGAGAATTTTTGAATACAGTCCTGTGCAAACTGACGTGCTTTCTCATAACTGACCAGTCCATAACGAACAAAGCCTTGTCGAAATGCGGTCAACAATGCATTTTGAGTTAAACTCATGGCAGGCACTGCACCACGTCCTAGACGTTCTTCGGGTACAAAGCCAAAACCAAGTGCACGCCGTTGTCCTGCATTTAAATTCCCAATCGCGCGACCTTCTAACATGACACAATCTTTGGCTGTGATGACTTCACCAGACAAAGCGGTTAAAAGTTCAGCTTGACCGTTTCCAGAAATTCCCGCAATCCCTAAAATCTCACCTGTTTTTACACTGAGTTGAATATTCTCAAGAGATGTTCCAAAAATATCTGCTGCCTGTACATTGAGTTGTTTAACTTCAAATATAGGCAGACTCTCACCTCTATAAACTGGATGCTCGTAAGCAGGAAGATCACGGCCTATCATCATTTTAGCCAGACTAGCAGTACTTTCTTGTTTTGGAATGGCCGTACCTGTGACCTTTCCCGCACGTAAAATGGTTGCGCAGTCACAGAGCGTTTGTATCTCATTAAGTTTATGACTGATGTATAAAATTGATACGCCTTCGCTGGCCAGACGACGTAAGGTTTCAAATAAGGTCAACACTGCTTGAGGCGTAAGCACTGAAGTCGGTTCATCTAAAATGAGTAATGATGGGTTTTGTAATAAACAGCGTACAATTTCAACACGTTGCCGTTCCCCGACTGATAAACTATAAACGGTTCTGTTCGGATCGATAGGCAATCCATATTTTTCAGATACCTCAATCACACGTTTGGATAACGCGTTTAGATCAAATTTTCCATCCAAGCCTAATGCAATATTTTCCACAACGGTCAGGGTTTCAAATAATGAGAAATGCTGATAAACCATACCAATACCCAAACGTCGGGCTGCGGCAGGACTTTCAATACTGACCGAACGACCATTCCAGACGATTTCTCCTTCATCGGCTTTGACAGCACCATAAATAATCTTCATCAAGGTGCTTTTACCTGCGCCATTTTCTCCAAGCACTGCATGGATTTCACCTGGTGCGACTTGTAAACTAATTTGATCGTTGGCGACTAAGCTGCCATAGCGCTTGCTAATATTGATCAGTTCCAGACGATTTTGCTGTATTGTAGACGTTGACTTGTTGCTCGTCGTATTGAAAGCAGGATCAACAGAGGCTGTATCGGAAGGTAGTGCCATCATGTCATCTCTTTGGTTCAGGTGATTGAAATGAAGCAAAGGACATGCCATGCTAAAATCACATTGCTTTCGTAGATATAGATCATTTAAAAAATAAAATAATGATCAGTTTCAGGCTTGCATCAAGACCAGAAACCTTGATGTGCTTGTGCTGCTTCTTCACTTAAACACGGTCCAATCACGTGTATTTCTCGTTGTCCGCTGGCAAAGACCTGTCGGCAAGGTAATGACAAAGTCGGATTTTCTGGATGATTGCCTGTGATTTGGAGTAACTCAGCCTCACTCATGCCATAAACCACTCGACCAATGCCTGTCCAATAAATGGCACCTGAACACATCGCGCAGGGTTCTGCATTAGTATATAAAGTACAGCCTCGAAGCTGTTCTAACGGCAAAAGTCGTGCAGCCTGCCCAGCGGCAATCGTTTCAGCGTGGCGGGTTGGATCACCTGTTGGTGGTAATGAATTATTGCCTGCCTGTGTCACAATTTCCCCCTGCGCATTGACGACAATCGCTGCAAAAGGATGTAAGCCTTGCTGTTTGGTTTGTTCCGCCAGTTCAAAGGTTTTTCTTAAAAAAAATAGGTCTTGTGTTGTGGCCTGATCATGTGTTGTCATTTCGGTGTCCTGCGGGATTCAATGGCGCTTGATCATAAGGATGGAGCGTAAGCAAGATAAGCTCTCGTTGATTACGCTCAACCTACATCCTCAATACATTTTAGAAGTGGTAGTCCACACGAACCATTGGAGTACTTGCTGTTGCACCTTTTCCTGCAAAACCATCGGTATCGTTGCCGAATTTATTTTTCCAGTACTCATAACCTGCTCCAGCGCGCAACTTACTGCCTTTAAGACCTATCACTGAACTTAAGTCATACATTACCCGTGCATCGATATGAGTTTCAGCTTTGGTATCACCACCAGATTCATTTTTCCCTTTAGAGTCAATCCAGAGTGCATAGCCTTCAAAAGATAACGGTGTTTTTGCAATTGGGATTCCCCATGTGAATTGCGCTGCTGCATGTGTATCGTAAGTATAGCGACCAGAAGAATAGCCAAAACGTGGTGTATCTGAGGAAGGATCATTACTTTCAAATAATGCCAAGACGCTAAAATCTAGAAAGCCAGGCACATCAAATTGAATCGTTGGTCCAACCACCCACATCCGTTTTTTAGAACCATAACTATCATTCTTGGTATTCCAGTCCAAACCTGCTGTTAGTCCCGCCCCACGAATGTAGCCGGGTACAGATAAGTTAGTTTTAGTGATCGCACCTAAATCCAGATAACGACGAATGACAATATATGCTTCCTGAGTGCCTTTATTGTTGGATTGCGTGCTATTTGGCTCATCATCAGACTGAAGTAAATCGACATTAAAGAAATTTGAACCATATTTATCGCCACTGGCATGGGTTAGGTTAAAAATCTGTTTAGTAATATCAATACGGCTACCATCCGCATCATTTTTATATGGTTCAGCAAATTGAGTCCCATAACGCCAACCAATCGAAGTATCAGTCCATGTTGCGGCTTGTGCAGATTGCATGACACCTACTCCCCCTAAAATGGTCGTCATAGCAGTCATTAACGTTTTAAGTGCATTACCTTGTTGTAATACTTTCATTACACATTTCCCCTTATCACCTTGTTAAGATCAAAGCGCACAATATTCGTTTCAAGATACTGATTGATTGCTTTGTTAAAATCACGTCTGCCCCAATGCAAAACGATCTTACCCAGAGATAAAGGCAAATTTCCTACCAAAGATTGGTATATTAAAAAATTACAATGTTGATTATGTTGAAATAGATATAAAGCTAAAATTCAGTCTTTTTTTAATCAAATTTTATAAAAATACAAACGATTAAAAGCTCAGGGGAATCGCTGCGCGATTCCCCTGAGCTTGAACGTCGTTGATTGAGTGAAAGAGACTGCAATGAATTAATTAATTGACCACATGGCTATCATTTCTCAACACTGAAATCACTAGCTCACGAAACCAGCGAAACTCAGGAGAGCGATGCTGGCGTTCATGCCAAAGTAGATAATAGGAAATTTTAGGAAACTGAATCGGTGCTGTCGAAATCGTCAACGGTAATAATGCACTATAATGGCGAGAAAATGAGCGCGGTGCAGAGAAAATCGCGTCAAGTTGTAGCAACATATAGGGAATCATCCCAAAATATGGAACAAATGCCACAATATTACGTTTCAGTCGTTCTTTAGATAAATATAAATCGATGACACCGCGCTGGCCAACCGTATAAGGCGTGGGTGCGATATGATCAGCATTTAAATAATCATCTTTGGATAAAGGTTTGTTGGCAAGTGGGTGTGACTTACGCATCAGGCAAACCACTTCATCTTCAAAGAGTGGTGCAAGCCTTAAATATTCTGGGGGTTGTGGCCAATTGCCAATCACCGCATCATACATACCACTTTCAAGTGCATGGGCATAATCCACATTGTGTCCCATCGAATGCATAATCACCGTACAACCCGGCGCTTCCAGATGAATCCTACGCAGAATTTCACCAATTGCTATCGGATTTAAATAATCGGATGCAGCCAGATTAAAGACTTGGCGCGATTGAGCAGGATCAAAATTAACTTGTTGAGTGGCGATCAGTTCGAGTTGACTTAAGACCTGAGTCACAGGCTCAAGCAGAGATAAGCCACGCTCCGTTGGCGTCATGCCATTTCGACTCCGCACCAAAAGCTGATCACCCGTAATTTCCCTGAGTTTTTTTAAAGCAGTACTAATGGCAGGTTGTGATTGATTCAGTCGTTTGGCTGCATTAGATACACTTTTTTCAGTCAAGAGCACATATAACACTTGCAATAAATGTGCATCCAACGCTTCCCATTTATTTGTAGGATGAATCACCAAGCTGTCCTTATTTTACTAAAACGAAGTTTATAGGCAAAATTTATACCATCTCTGGCATGTAATAGAACAGCACTATTCACAATGATGAAAATAAAAACAGTTTTTTTGTGAAGTATTTCAATTAATAGCCAACAAACCCGCCATTGGAATAAAGTGATTTTGATGACGAATACGATTGATCCAGCGACGAATATGCAAAAATGGCAACAGACTTATACCCGCATCCCAAGCCAGCGCGACTTGTGGAAAGATCATCAAGTCAGCAATCGTGGGTTGTGATCCCAATAAATAGCCCTGCCCAATAACGGTTTGCTCACATAATTGATCATCTAATTCGCGTAATTGTTGCGTTGCCTGTTGGATTAACGTTTCCTCATTCGATAAAAACTGATCTACCGACAAATTTGCCTGACGTAAGGTTCCTAAACTCAGTTTAAGCACTTCATTAAAATCATGCCAACCCTGTATTTGTGATGATAAATTTTCAGGCATCCATTGTGATTGAGTTTGTGGTGTTTCAAGCAGTCGTTTAAAAATAGGCATTAACCCAGAATAATTAAACGTTGAATCGAATAAAACGGGGCACTCAAATTTGTGATCCAATTGCTCGACATCTGCGTAGGTGGATTCATAAGGGAGCTGTAAAAACTCAAGTAGCAAACGAATACTGTAACAATCCGTGGATAATGGATCATCAGCGAGGCGAAAAACCGCTTGTGATTGATTTAAGTTCATATCACATGCTCCATCTGAATATTTTGATGTACACCATAACTCCAGTTTTTCGCTATTAACCATTTACGATATGCCGTTGCCAGTGCATCGGCTTTGGTTGGAATTTCCAATTTTTCAAGTGGGAGTTTTAAAGGCACATGATTTTCCAGAATAGGTTTATCCTGTGTAAAAATTTTCTGCTGAAACAAAACCATATCGGTCATGCTACTGGTCTGATCATCCAGAATCATGAGTAAATGCGCTCGAATATGAGTTTCACTCAAAGGTTGAATAAACAGACAGACCACATCGGCAGGAATAATTCCCTCAGCCGCAGTATTCACTTTATATAAAATCGCATTTAAGGGGGAAGCAACACGATAAACATATTCAGTTTCCTGCGGCTGAGGAGAACTCGGTGCAGCAAGCGGTTGAGTAAAAAAACATTCCGTTGCCCAAATTTCATCGACATCTTCACGCCATTCAACTTGATAAGGTTTGACGGCGGTTTCTGGTTCAGCCCCCAATATACCAGTATGTACATAAGGAAAATGTGCCATATCCAGAAAATTTTCAATACCACGTAATGGCGAAGTCCGTACACCATAAGCGCCACACGGTACACGTCGGGCTGCTACAACATCATATTCTTGAAGCTGAAATAATGGTTTTTTCTCCATTCCTATACACAACCAGACAAAGCCATAAGCCACTTGCACTGCAATATCTGATTGAGCAATATCGAGTGTATCAAATTGGATCTGGTACACATTTTTAGCATGAATATTATCTTGTTGAATTGTCAACTCATGGCCATCCAGACGCGTTCGGATCTGTTGTTTCTGAACAAACTCCTGTTCAGAAGCTACCACTATCCACTCACCAACTAAGCTGGGTGCAAGTGGTGAAAAATGCTGCTGATTAGACATAACTTAATTGCTCCAACTCCAAATCCTGTCGCATCTGATTTAACAGAGGATGGCGCTGGGTTGCATGTTGTTCTTGCAATAACATGGCATGTATCGTCACCATATTGGACTGTGTAGGCGTTAAATAAATGCGTAGTGCGGAATCCTTAGCATGACCTTGCCATACTAAACGATTGTGGCTAATGCACTCAGTTATCTCGAGTTCAGAGAGATAATCCTGTACTTGTGGCAATGTCGTCGGCAATGTTACCGAACCTGCATAAACGGACTGCATCTCCTGTAGGGAGAGATCATTACAACTATCAGCATCTTCGCCATACCAGATCATGCCTGACTTTTCAGTGACAGGATAAGATTTGGCACATATACTTTTCGGTGCGCGCTGATCAGGTTGAGCAGGAATACGCTGACAATGCCCATCTTCGGCAGCAAACTGCCAACCATGATAAGCACAAACCAGACTTTCACCGTGTACCCGCCCCAAACTTAAGCGCACACTGCGATGCGGACAACGATTTTCCCAAATTTGAACATGACCTTGCAAAGAGCGCCATACAGCAACATCTTTATCCTCTACCAGAAATTGTTCCACCTCACCCGCTTCGATCAGCACCGAAGGAACTAAAGGGATCCATTGTCCTGTGATCATGTTCATCTTCCTCAGAAAAATCATTGACTTAAATTTTATAATTTATTTTGGCAGTACGCCCTGAACACCTTGTACATAGAAGTTCATTTTATCCAGTTGTGCTTCGGTATAAACGCTACCAGCCTTGACAAACTCTTTGCCAGCCTGCGTATACAGTGGTCCTGCGAATGGATTCAATTTACCTGCCTTAATGGCATCACGGCGAGCTAAAACCACTTTTTTAGCGTCAGCAGAAACTGCTTTTCCAATATTTTCAACATTGACAGTCCCTTCTTTGACTCCATAATAAATCGGCGCATTGGTCCATTTATTTGCAGCAACATCTTTCAGCACTTTTTCATAAATCGGATCCCAATGCAGTACCGCAGCAGCTAATTGCGCATCGCCACCAAATTTACCCATATCCGAATTCCAACCAAGGCCCCAAACCCCTTTTTGCTTGGCAGCCTGTACCACTGCTGGCGAATCCGTATTTTGCAATAACACATCGCACCCTTGCGAAATTAAGGCTAAAGCAGCATCACGTTCTTTACCTGGATCGAACCACGAACTGACCCAGACCACTTGAGTGGTAATTTTTGGGTTGACACTACGCGCACCAATGGTAAATGCATTAATATTACGCACCACTTCTGGGATTGGATAAGAACCTACAAAACCAATTTTACCAGTCTTGCTTTTACTTCCCGCCAATACACCAAGCAAATATGCCCCCTGATAAGTCCGAATATTATAGTTGCCCATGTTTTTGCCAGATTTATAACCTGTGGCATGCATAAACACTGTATTTGGATAAGTACGTGCGACCTTCTCCATTGCATTCATATAACCAAATGAAGTTCCAAAAATGACCTTATTGCCTTGTTGCGCGAGGTTACGAAAAACACGCTCAGCATCACCTGTTTCAGGCACATTAGCCACAAAAGTGGTCTTCACTGCCCCTTTCAAATCTTGTTCGGTACGGATACGCGATTGATCATGCGCATAAGTCCAACCATGATCACCCGGTGGACCTATATAGACAAAAGCAGCTTTGAGTGGTTCAGCCGCATGTGCAGTCGTTACGACGGTAGCTGTAGTCGATAAAGCACCGATAGTGAGTAACCCACTACTGGCTGCACAAAATGCCGTCTTTTTAAATTTCGAAAATAATTTGGAAAATAAACCCTGTTGGCTTTGATTATGAAGCTGATTTGGATTTTTGTTCATTTCAACAGACATCGCACTACTCCATTTTTGTTATGGTATAAAGACACCAGAAAATAAACTTACTCTGAACACAAAGATTTATTTTCCAGAACACATCAAGTTTAAATGCAACCTTTGCGCCAACATGAGCTGCGTTGTTTTTAATTGATCATTTTTAAATAAAGGTTATATAAAAAGTAAAATAGAACGTATTAATTGATCAAATAAAAATTTAAATAAAGTAAGAATAATCAATAGTTTATTTTATAATTTCTTTATAATATTACTTAAGCTTATTCCTTTAAAAACGTTTAAGAAACACTATCGTTTTGGCAGCATAGAAATTCTGCACACGTGTGGAACATCCGTGTTCACACTTCTGTTTAAAAGCGATATATCTAGCTTGGAATGATTTTTTGGGTTTTGATTGTTGTTTTCTTTTGCGCCAAAATGATGCCAAACAAGATCATAATTCCACCAAGCGTATGATAGATCGTCCACTGTTCTGATAACCACAGACTGGCAATAATTGCTGTAAATACAGGCATCAGATTCATAAAAATACTGGTTTGATTGGGTCCAATTTGCTGAACAGCAATCATCCATAACAATGGTGCAATTAGTGATGGAAAAATGCCCGCATAAAAAACACTAGGTCCATTTTGGATATTAATCGGATCTAGTCCTAACCAAACAATAAAGGGCACGTGATAAATCAGGGCAAATCCGATTTGCATATATAGACTGATCAATAATGGAATCTGTAGCTGCCATTTCTTTAAAAACACCCCATAAAAGGCATAGAAAAACACCGCAACGAGCATAATCGCATCGCCCAAATGCCCTCCACTTTGCAATAAGTTGGCAAAATGTCCCTGACTCATGACATACATGAGACCGAAAAAAGAAATCAAACTCCCAATCACAGCAAATTTATTGGGAATATCCTTTAATATAAACATCGAGACAAAAATGGTGAAAATTGGAATAAAGGCATTGATAATACCCATATTAGTTGCAGTCGTATAATGTGCAGCGCTATACGCCAATCCTTGATATAGCACCATCCCAAAGGCACTTAAAATCGCCAATTGTCCTAAATGCCGCCGTACCAGCATCCGTTGTTTCCAGACTTGAGGCAGGATAAAAGGCGTTAATACTAAAAATGCCACCAGCCAGCGATAAAAACTAATGCTCACTGGAGAAATATAATCTGCCACATAGCGAGTCACTGTGATATTCAGCGACCAAATTAATACAGCAAGCATGGGCAGTAACAACGCCCACCAATGGACTTTTGCAGCATCTTTCATGATTTTTTTCAAACTAAATGAGAATAAATCTATTTTAACCTTGTCGAGATAAATTGAAATACTGTATTTCAGACATTTATATCGCGCTTTGGACATCGCTTATTGATCAAATAAGCCCCATGTTTTTCCTGTATTTGCGATTCATGAAACGGGCGCATTTATTTTAACGACCTTATGAGATTTCGCATTTGGCGTATTTGCAACGTCAGACAATATTTGGATGTTTATATATTAAACACAATCTATTGAAAAAGTTATTCTTTTTTGTTTTTGGCTTATTTCATATGATGATTGCCAGTGGATCACTACTCGGTGATTTTGTAGTTGATTATTTTAATGAAAATATTTTAATTTATGGGGTACTCAGTTTTATTCTTTTAGCTCTGTTATCTATTTTCACATTAGCTAAAGGTTTAAATAATCCGAAAATCAGCTGTGAAAATGAAGCATGAATGATGTAACTCCCCCAACACCGAATGCCTTACACAATCTGATTCAACAATTGGAAATTTACGAATTCTTTTTCCATCCGCATGACAGTGTGTGCCCACATTCTTCGCTATGGAGTGATTTTAATTTCAGTTTAAATGGCATACTTGAAATTCAAGTGGGTGAACGTACCTTCTTGGCGCCGCCTAATTATGGTTTATGGTTACCGCCACAAACCAGTCATTTCTGTGTTGCAGTCGAGCAGCCGACTCATTTTATTTGTATCAGAATCCATCCTGATTTATGTTCGAAGTTTCACTCCAGTCCAAAAACCCTAGAAATTCGACCTTTTTTTCATGCTTTAGTAAAAGAATTATTGCATGATCAATATCGACATGATTCGATGCAATATCTGCGGTTGTTACAGGTCTTGTTCGATCAAATGTTGGCAGCAGATTGTTATGATCATTATTTACCTCAAACGACGCATCCTGTTTTAGCACCAATTTTAGATAAATTAGGACAAGCACAGTTGTTTAATTTGAGTTTGCAACAGCTTTTACAAAGCTTTCAAATTAGTGAGCGTCATGCACTACGCTTGAGCCAGCAGGAATTACAATTATCTTTATCAGAATGGCGTAATCGCGCCAAAATTGTGTATTCAATTGGTCAAATTCAGCAAGGGACTGCAATCAAACGGATTGCATTGGATTTAGGTTATCAACATAGCTCGAGTTTTATTGAGTTTTTTAAACGTTATACGGGTCAAACACCCCTTCAAATGAAGTAAATAGATAGCCTTGTGGATAACTTCACTGTTATACACAGAAATCCTGAGTAAAACACTTGCCTTTCTGCATAAATGTCCTTAAAACAAGACATCTCTTTTATTTATGCAACTTTGAGGAATTATATGAGTAATTCAGTCTATGACATTCCAGTCAATACAATCTCAGGGGAACAAACAACCTTAAATCAGTATCAAGGTAAAGTACTTCTGATCGTGAATGTAGCATCCAAGTGTGGTTTAACACCTCAATACGAAGGACTTGAAAAACTATACCAGTCACAAAAAGAACATGGTTTAGAAATTCTGGGTTTCCCAGCCAATAATTTTTTGGAACAAGAGCCAGGTACAAATGATGAAATTCAACAGTTCTGCTCGTTGACTTATGATGTACATTTCCCAATATTTTCTAAAATTTCTGTCGCAGGTGAAGATAAGCATCCGCTTTATCAGACCTTAATTACTGCACAGCCAGAACGTATTGGTGAAGGGCCGTGGTGGCAAGATTTAGTTGAATACGGGTTAACGCCAAATCCAAAACCTGAAGTATTATGGAATTTTGAGAAATTTTTGGTGAATAAAAATGGTGAAGTGGTGGCACGTTTTGCACCCGATATTACAGCGGATGATCCACGCTTAGCCGATGCGATTCAAGCCGAATTAGCTAAGTAAAGCTTTAAAGCACGAGGTCTTCATGACTTTGTGCTTTCTATAACAACGCCTTCTCTTTTTGCAGCTTTTTGTATTTCTGTTATTTTTCTGACTTATAGTGACGTTAAGTTAATTTCATCCTAATTTTTAGGACTTTTCCCATGCTAAGAATCTTTTTTCCTCTAGTCTGTTGTACCATTATACTTTCAGGTTGTGATCATCCCTCTACTGAAAGAACACAAGAAAATACTGCAACAGATCATGATGCTACAGCACAAATGAATCATCCAGATACTATTGAATCGTCAACGGCTGACTTTAAAACTGGAAACTTTTTTTATATCGCACGTGATGTTGCAGATCTGCAACTACGCACAGGTGATTACATCCAAAAATTAAAACAGACTCAAACTGAGCTATCACAAGCCATTCAGGAAAAAGATAGTCATCAATTACAGCAAACGGCCAAAGCCTTACAACAGCAACTCCAAGGTTTTAATCAGACATTAAACAGTTTAAATTTAAAAAGTCAGGAAATTGAAGATGTTCGTAAAAAAATACTTGAGAGCAATCAACACATATTAAAAAGCCCATTTTTAAATGGACAAGTAAACTGGGATCAGGTCAACTTTAAACGCATCGAACAGCAAATGAATCGCATTCAAAATGAAATGTTAAATTTAGCCAGCATGATGCTTCCACAATCAGATCCCACTCAGTCTGAAACATCTCAAAAAGCCTCTGATCCTGACTCCGGAAGTGATAAAGCCCATTCTTAAAAGAATGAGCTTTGATTCATCTCAGTGGTAAAACACTTTATTTTTTAAAATCAATCACAATACGACCATCGATTTTACCGTGTTCCATCCGATCAAAAATATCATTAATATTTTCTAGCGGCTCCACACTGATGTGTGCTTTGACCTTTCCGCGCGCTGCAATATCCAGCGCTTCTTTCAAATCTAGTCGTGTACCCACAATTGAACCACGCACGGTAATACCATCCAACACCATGTCAAAAATCGATAAATCGAATTTACCCGGCGGTAAGCCATTGAGTACCATGGTTCCGCCACGACGTACAATCGAAACCGCCTGTTCAAAAGCCTTCGGCGAAACAGCAGTAACCAATACTCCATGACAACCTTCACCAGTGGCTTTCAATACTTCTTCTTTTACATCGCTCTTAAGTGCATTGACCCCAACATCAGCTCCTAATTCTTTGGCTAATGCCAGTTTACTGTCATCGACATCAATCGCAACAACATTAAAGCCCATGGTCTTGGCGTATTGCACCGCTACATGACCCAAACCACCGATTCCTGAAATCGCAACCCAGTCACCTGTTTTGGCTTCAGTCATTTTCAGACCTTTATATACTGTCACGCCTGCGCATAAGATTGGCGCGATTTCGAGTAAATCCACACCATCTGGAATCACACCGACATATTCACCATCCGCTAGGCAATATTCAGCAAAACTTCCATTGACTGAATATCCTGAATTTTGCTGTTCCTTACATAATGTTTCCCAACCAGCGTAACAATGATCACAGTGGCCGCAAGCCGAATATAGCCATGGGATACCCACTTTATCACCCACTTTTAGGTGAGTAATTCCTTCACCAATCTCTACAACTTCACCTACGCCTTCATGACCAGGGATAAACGGTAAACTCGGTTTAATTGGCCAATCACCATGCATCGCATGTAAATCAGTATGACAAACACCAGTCGCAATCATCTTGACCAGAACCTTGCCAGCACTAACTTTCGGAATGTTTACATCCTTGATTTGGAGCGGTTGATTAAACTCAGTCACCACCGCAGCTTTCATTGTGCTTCCCATTTTATTATCTCCGTCTTATGTCATATTAAGAATTTGTTCATTATTATAAGAACTCTTCTCAACTATAAATCACAATAAAATGGCTTAGGTTGGAGTTTGGTAGGTTATTTGCGCGGGTTTGGAACACAGTTACAGTTGTATAACAATTTGTCCGAATTGAATTCGTTTAAGGTTGTGTCTTTTTTTGCTGCCAACTCTTAAATGTTTCATGCATCATTTGTTGCTGTTGAGGAGAAACTCTACACTGTTCAAGATGAGTAGAATCACCGCGATAAATCTGTGCCACAAATTGCTCAACGAGCGCTTGAATTGCATCACGACCTTGCATTTGATAATGCAAGTTATCTTCATGAGTTAAAATGATATCCCAACAAGACACAACCGAACTTAGATCAATTGCAATACTTAAAAATAACTGCTCATCCTGCTGATACAGTTCCCAAAAATGTGGCTCAACTTCAATTAATTCCATGTTGATCTGATGATTTGTTATTCCTTTCAAAACTTATAGCATAAAAAAGCCACCTTTCGGTGGCTTTCTAAAACGAGCAACTTACATTGCACGGTTTTTGATTTTACGGATGGTTTCAAGCTGACCTGCAATCTCTGAAAGAGATGCCAGTGCAGCCGCAGAGTCCAAATCGCTCTTTTGATTGGCAAGCAATGATTCAGCCTGTTTACGGGCTTCTAAAATTGCTGCTTCATCCAGATTGTCGGCACGAATTGCAGTATCTGCAAGAATCGTAACAACATGCGGTTGAACTTCTAGCACACCACCTGATACATAGACAATTTCTTCTGTACCATTTTCCAACTGAACACGGATCGGCCCAGGTTGGAGCAAAGTTACAAGGGGAGCATGTCCAGGTAAAATACCTAGTTCACCACCCGCACCTTTTGCGATCAGCATGGTCACTGTACCAGAGTAAATTGACTCTTTAACACTGACTACGTCACATTGCATCGTCGCCATGAGAATCTCCTAAATTAGGGTTGCTAATTAAAGTTTCTCTGCTTTAGCAATCACTTCGTCAATACCACCCACCATATAGAACGCTTGTTCTGGGATGTGGTCGTATTCACCAGCCAATAGACCTTTAAAGCCACGAATCGTTTCTTTAAGCGGTACTAATTTACCAGGTGCACCCGTAAATACTTCAGCGACGTGGAATGGTTGAGAGAAGAAACGTTGGATTTTACGCGCACGGTAAACCACCAATTTATCTTCTTCTGCTAACTCGTCCATACCCAAGATCGCGATGATGTCTTTCAGCTCTTTATAACGTTGCAATACGTTCTGTACAGAACGTGCAATTTCATAATGCTCAGCACCAACAACCAATGGATCTAGCTGACGTGAAGTTGAATCCAGTGGATCGATTGCTGGGTAAATACCACTTGACGCGATGTCACGACTCAATACAACAGTTGCATCCAAGTGAGCAAACGTCGTTGCTGGCGATGGATCTGTCAAGTCATCCGCAGGTACATAAACCGCCTGAATCGATGTGATCGAACCAGATTTAGTTGATGTAATACGTTCTTGAAGAACACCCATTTCCTCTGCAAGTGTAGGTTGGTAACCTACTGCAGATGGCATACGACCTAAAAGAGCAGATACTTCAGTACCAGCCAATGTGTAACGGTAAATGTTGTCAACGAACAACAATACGTCACGGCCTTTACCGTTTTCATCTTTCTCATCACGGAAGTATTCAGCCATGGTCAAACCTGTCAACGCAACGCGTAGACGGTTACCTGGTGGCTCGTTCATCTGACCGTAGACCATCGCTACTTTATCAAGAACGTTAGAATCTTTCATTTCGTGATAAAAGTCGTTACCTTCACGCGTACGCTCACCAACACCAGCAAACACAGATAAACCTGAGTGAGCTTTTGCGATGTTGTTGATCAACTCCATCATGTTAACGGTTTTACCAACACCCGCACCACCGAACAGACCAACTTTACCACCTTTTGCAAACGGGCAAAGTAAGTCGATGACTTTAATACCTGTTTCCAAAAGATCAGTAGATGCTGCTTGTTCAGCATAAGAAGGCGCTTGACGGTGAATCGGTAAGCGTGCTTCAGTTGCAACAGGACCTGCTTCATCAATCGGGCGACCAAGAACGTCCATAATACGACCTAAAGTCGCAGGACCTACTGGTACAGAGATTGGCGCATGGGTATTTGTTACATTCAAACCGCGTTTAAGACCTTCAGTCGATCCCATCGCAATTGTACGAACAACACCATCACCAAGTTGTTGCTGAACTTCCAAAGTCGTTTCAGTTCCGTCAACTTGGAGAGCGTCATAGATCTTAGGAACGCTGTTGCGCTCAAACTCGACGTCGATAACCGCGCCGATGATCTGAATGATATGACCGCTACTCATTGCTGTCTCCTCAATTCAAACTAATAATGTTAAACGGCAGCGGCACCACCAACGATCTCGGAAATTTCCTGAGTAATCGCGGCTTGACGCAGCTTGTTATAAATAAGTTGTAGGCTCTTGATCAGCTCACCCGCATTGTCAGTTGCTGCTTTCATAGCAACCATACGTGCAGACTGCTCACACGCGATGTTTTCAATCACGCCCTGATACACCATCGACTCAATGTAGCGAACCAATAAACCATTCAGCAGTTCTTCAGCTTCAGGTTCATAGAGATAGTCCCAACCATAAGTACGGTTCAGACTTTCGCTTTCTTCAGCCGCAGCTAAAGGAACCAATTGTTCTACTTTCTGGTTCTGAGTCATAGCATTGACAAAGCCATTAGATACTAGATAAATACGATCTAATTCGCCTTTATCAAAAGCATCTAACATCACTTGTACGGAGCCAGTTAACTGTTCCAGACTTGGAGTGTCACCAATATTAGTGGTTGCACCAAGTACTTTACCGCCGTAGTTTTTAAAAAACGAAACCGCTTTTTGACCAATCAAAGCAAATTGAACTTCAATTGACTGCTCTTGTTGCTGCTGAACGTGTTTTACCACTTTTTTGAACAAGTTAATGTTCAAACCACCAGCCAGACCACGATCTGAAGACACGATAATATAGCCAACACGCTTTACTGGGCGTTCAACCATATAACGATGTTTATATTCAGGATTCGCTTGTACCAAATGAGCAATTACACGGTGCATATTTTCGGCATACGGACGGCCTTGAGCCATGCGCTCTTGCGCACGACGCATTTTTGAAGCAGCGACCATCTGCATCGCACGCGTAATTTTCTGCGTGGATTTGATGCTAGCTACTTTGGCGCGAATTTCTTTTAAATTTGCCATACGCTTAACCTAGTCGTCGAAGGCGTTTAACGGCCTTCGAAGGGTTGATTCCGTGAACCAAACTTAAGCTAAAAAATTAGTAAGTTTGAGTCGCTTTGAAGTTCTCGATACCGGCTTTGAATTCAGCTTCGATGTCTTTGTTATAATCACCAGTGTCATCAATTTTTTGCATCAATGCTGCGTGTTCTGAACGGAAGTACGCGATTAATGCAGTATCAAAGTCTACGATTTTCTTCACTTCAACGTCAGCCATATAGCCTTCGTTAGACGCGTAAACAGAAACAGCTTGGTCAGCAATTGAGTAAGGAGCATATTGTTTCTGCTTCATTAACTCAGTTACACGTTGACCATGCTCAAGTTGTTTACGCGTTGCTTCGTCAAGGTCAGAAGCAAACTGAGCAAACGCAGCCAATTCACGATATTGCGCTAAAGCAGTACGGATACCACCAGACAATTTTTTGATGATCTTAGTTTGAGCAGAACCACCAACACGAGATACCGAAATACCTGCGTTCACAGCAGGACGAATACCTGCGTTGAATAATGATGTTTCCAAGAAGATCTGACCATCAGTAATCGAAATTACGTTGGTTGGTACGAATGCAGATACGTCACCCGCTTGAGTTTCAATAATCGGCAACGCAGTTAAAGAACCAGTTTGGCCCGTTACTTCACCGTTCGTGAATTTCTCAACATAATCAGCTGAAACGCGCGAAGCACGCTCAAGAAGACGCGAGTGAAGATAGAATACGTCACCTGGATATGCTTCACGACCTGGTGGACGACGAAGAAGCAATGAAATTTGACGGTAAGCAACAGCTTGCTTAGACAAATCATCATAAATAATAAGTGCATCTTCACCACGGTCACGGAAGTATTCACCCATGGTACAGCCAGAATACGGAGCCAAATACTGCATAGCAGCAGGGTCAGCAGCCGCAGCAGCCACAACAGTGGTATACGCCATAGCACCCGTTTCTTCTAGCTTGCGTACTACGTTAGCAATAGTCGATTGTTTTTGACCAATTGCAACATAAACACACTTAATGCCAGAGTTTTTCTGAGCGATGATCGCATCGATCGCCATTGCTGTTTTACCAGTCTGACGGTCACCAATGATCAACTCACGTTGACCACGACCTACAGGAATCATGGTATCAACTGATTTATAACCAGTTTGAACAGGTTGGTCGACTGACTGACGCCAAATAACACCTGGTGCTACTTTCTCAACTTTATCAGTCAATTTAGCATCAATAGGGCCTTTACCGTCAATTGGGTTACCCAAAGCATCGACCACACGGCCAAGTAGTTCAGGACCAACTGGAACTTCTAATACACGACCTGTACAACGAGCTTTTTGACCTTCTTGCAGGCTTAGGTAGTTACCTAAAACAACGGCACCCACTGAATCCTGTTCTAGGTTCAGTGCCATACCAAATAAGCCGCCGTCGAATTCGATCATTTCACCGTACATTGCATCAGCAAGGCCGTGAATGCGCACGATACCGTCGGATACCATTACAATGGTACCTTCGTTTTTAGCGGTCGCGCTGGTGTCCAGATCTCCGATACGCTGTTTAATGAGCGCACTGATCTCGGATGGATTCAGTTGTTGCATTGCGCTATTCCTCAATCTTTTTTAAGTTCAGTCTTTTTGCGGTTAAGCAAGAAGACGAGTCCGCATTTTTTCAAGCTTGTTAAGCGCAGAGTCATCTATCACTTGATCGCCTGCACGAATAACCACACCTGCAATAAGTGCAGGATTAACTTCTACTGATACAACTACAGAACTATTAAAACGCTTTTCCAAAGCATGCGTTAATAACTGCTCTTGTACAGAAGTTAAAGGAAATGCCGATTCAATCACGACATCTACTGTGTTGCTATTCTGTGATTTAAGCTGTTCGTACTCTACTGCAATCTCAGGTAACAGAATCAAACGATCATTTTCAGCAAGCAATGTCAAAAAGTTTGACACTGATTGAGTTTGTTCTTCACCTAAGACTTTAGCAAAAAGTCCAACTTGCTCTACAGGAGTAAGCTCAGGGCGATTTAAATAAGCGGAAAATGCTTCGTCTTGCACCGTAGCACTGAGCACTTGTAACGCATTCGACCAATTGTCAGTTGCACCTTGCTCAGAAGCGTAAGCAAATGCTGCTTTGGCGTACGGGCGTGCCAACGTCAAGAGTTCAGCCATACTTCCCTCGCTTATAGTTTAGCAGCCAGCTGAGTCAGCATGGCATTATGAGCTTCTGCGTCAACTTGTTGGTTCAGAATTTTCTCTGCGCCATCAACTGCCAAGGCAGCTACTTGTTGACGTAATTCTTCGCGAGCAGAATTGATGTCTTGGTCAACTGCTTCTTTCGCTTGTTGACGAATACGCTCACCTTCAGCCGCAGCTTGGGTACGTGCTTCTTCGACCAATTGTGCTGCACGACGGTTCGCTTGTTCGATCAATTGAGCCGCTTGTGCTTTAGCTGCATCTAGCTCAGCTTTCACTTGTGATTGTGCATCAGCAAGATCCGCTTTCGCTTTTTCAGCAGCGTTTAAGCCATCAGCGATTTTACGCTGACGCTCACTAATCGCATTGATTAGTGGTGGCCAAACAAACTTCATGCAGAATGCGACAAAAATCGCAAATGCAATCGCTTGGCCAATCAATGTGAGGTTAATATTCATTGCAATTCCTCAATATGTGGATTTAGGAATTAAGCTGATTAACCTACAAACGGATTAGCGAAGATGAAGAACAAGCCAATACCGACACCGATCATAGGCACAGCATCAAGAAGACCTGCGATTAAGAACATACGAGTTTGAAGTTGCGGAGCAAGTTCAGGTTGACGAGCAACAGCTTCTAAAAAGCGACCACCCAAAAGACCAAAACCAATCGCTGTACCTAAAGCACCGAAAGCGATCAAGATAGCAGATGCAATTGCAACTAGACCTAAAGTGAGTTCCATGAAAAATTCCTCAGAGGTTAGGTTATTACCAAATTAAATAAAAATTAAACCTAACCGTTAACCTAACAGTTAGGCAAATACCATTAATGTTTTTCGCTTGCCATGCTCAAGTACACGATGGTCAGCATCATAAAGATAAATGCTTGCAAGGTGATTACAAGAATGTGGAAGATCGCCCAAGGCACAGACAACGCCCATTGAATCCAGAAAGGAAGTAACGCGATCAGGATGAAGATTAACTCACCTGCATACATGTTACCAAACAGTCGGAGTGCCAATGAAATTGGTCGTGCAAGGAAAGTAACCAATTCCAGAATTAAATTCACTGGAATTAGTAACGCTTTTGCAATTGGGTTACTTGGGTTAAATGGGTTTAAAGCCAACTCACCAACGAAACCGCCGATGCCTTTCTCACGAATGCTATAAAACAAAATCAGTACGAATACAGACAAGGACATACCTAGGGTAATGTTCGGATCTGTAGAAGGGACGATTTTGAAATAAACATGATGAGGGTCCATACCAAATACGTGCGCACCCACTTGTTGAGCCAGATAAGGAATCCAGTCAACAGGAATTAAATCCATGGCATTCATGAGGAAAATCCACACGAAAATGGTTAATGCCAATGGTGCAATAAGACGTGATTTACCATGGAAGGTATCGCGAACGCTGGAATCAACGAACTCGATAATCATTTCGATTGCAGATTGAAATTTTGATGGCACCCCTGCATTTGCAGCTTTAGCGGCACACCAAAAAATCAAACAAAAAATGACACCCAGTCCGATAGACCAACCCATTGAATCCAAGTGAATAGCAGAAAACCCCATCTGTTGAGCTTCACCTGCATTCTCAGCCAATTTCCAAGTCCCATCTGGCATTTTGCCATAGGTTAAATTGGTCAAGTGATGCTTGATGTACTCGGTCGAAGTAAGGGCATGTTCTTCAGCAGCCATAAATCACACCTGGTCAATGTCAATTACTAAATAAGGAAACGAATATCGCGCGCTGCCTGATATCTCGTTGTCCTCAAAAAATCTTCAATTTTGGATGTGTCTAGACTCGTTTCTGTAGACGTGAAACCCAAAATGGAGCGACCCACGACATGGTCTGAACGAGAATAAAACCACAAAACAATGCCGCTGGAGACAGCGGTTTAACATTGCTTAAAATCAAAATAAAACCCACGATCACGATTCCGAACTTCCCTAGCATGCCTCGATACATGTTCGATAGAACTTGTCTCGATGCTCTAGCCCCTGCCGTTCGAAATGACTGCCAGCTAAAATATAGATTGGCAAGCCAGTAGACCAAGGCTCCTAAAGCGACACTCATTGCGGCTACACCATCGTGGATAAGCCATGCCATAATCGCAGCTAAAGGAATCATTAATGCTTGTAAGAAGACCAAAGCTTTCGCTAATCGTCGGTCAATCAAGCGACTAGTTCGGCTCATTGTTTATCCACTTACAGCATGAATGCTTGACAAATTACGCTGATGATCGTTTTTAATCGCAGGCATTATAGAGTTACACCCCTGAACATGCAATCTTTTACCGACCTAAGTCGTGTTTTTTTAGATGATTTGTTTACACCCAAATTATCTACATGTCAGGCATTTTGAGCTTATTTGCTTGCATTTAAGACACATTCTGTGGTTTGACTGGCGAGTTTCTTCCATGCCTCAACAAAATCCTGATCTTCATTCATGCTTTCATCGACGCGCTGAAACACGATTGGATTCAAGATTCGATATTGATTTTGATTGGCATTTCCTTCAGCCAAAAGACACATGCTCGGTTTGGGACGGTGATCACTTAAATATTTGAGCTGAGAAGCAGTCGCTGCAATATGTGGATCATCTGTTAATGCACCCGCAAATTTTAAATTCAGAGAGCGTTCCAAATATTGATAAGCATCATGATAAGACCAATATGGTTGAACAGATTTACGTTCATAACTTCGACTTGCAACTAACATCTCTTGTGCAAAATGTCGCGCATTTTCCCAATATTTAGCCTTATTCTCAGGATGTTGTTGTGAACGTAATGCAGCAATAAAGAAACCAATACGCACCGCATTATTTGGATCTAACCAAACATGAGTATCAATTGTATTGTCTAAAGGCACATTTCGAGTACTACGACGCGGTAAAGTAGTGACAATTTGCGAATCCAAAATAGAAATCGCTTTAGCGTTATTTTGCAACAAGCTCGCTAAAGGCGCTTCATGGGCTTTGCCTAGCCATATTACTAAAGAGGCATCTTGAATAGCTTTACGATGAGCTGGAGTCAGCTGAATATCATGCCCCGATTGATTGGCCAGAAGTAATTGAGGCTCTTCTACGCCCTGTGTAATTTCCTTGGCAATCAAATAAATAGGGTGTGTTGCCACCACTAAAGGAGCTTGCGACCAAGAGAGTGTCGTCATAATGGATAAAAGGCAAAACACCGCAAAACGAAACATAACAAAACCGAACCTAGATATACAACTCATGTTATAATATAACAGATTTTGAAAAATACCTACGCTTATTCGATAGCAGCATGACTTCATGCTACTATTCAATAAAATAATGAGGTTTGCCTATGAGCGCTTGTTCACATGAACATCATAACGCCTTGCATGGTGTGCATGATCACCTAAATGTTGCCGCACGTCTCGCTGAAGCAGAAAGCCTTTGCGCCTCGACTGGGGCACGTCTGACGCCATTGCGTAAAGAAGTTCTGGCTTTAATTCTCAATGCTTCTGGTCCGATGGGTGCTTATGACTTATTGGCGAAAATTAAGAGTGCATCCGATCGTCCTGCAGCACCTCCTACTGTTTATCGCACCCTTGATTTTTTATTGGAAAAAGGGCTGATTCATCGCCTGACTTCTATCAATGCCTATATTCCTTGCTGCCATCCTCGTGAAGGGCATCAAGCTGCTTTTTTGATTTGTAATGAATGTCATGTGGTGAAGGAAGCTTCTTCTGAAGGCTTGTTGCAACAATTACACCAATTGGCAGGTTCAGATCATTTTAACGCCCAACATACTATTATTGAGATTTCTGGAAAATGCCAACAGTGCAGCAAGCTGTCACACTAATGCCAGAGCTGATTCGACTGGATCAAGTTTCTGTACATCGGGATGATCGGGATATTCTCAAAAATGTTGACTTTTCATTGCATAGAAATGAAATTGTGACTTTAATTGGCCCCAATGGTGCAGGCAAATCGACGCTCATCAAAGTATTGCTCGGGATTATCCATCCTTCACAAGGTAAAGTGGTGAGCAATCAAAAAAATAAAATGGCGTATGTACCGCAAAAGTTCAATCCATCACACAGTTTACCATTAAGAGTCAAAGATTTACTCGACTTGGAAAAATGTGACCGTAAATTACGTAATGAGATCGTTCGGGACACTGGTATTTCTAGCTTACAAGATTCCAAAGTACAACAGCTTTCTGGTGGTGAGAAACAGCGTGTACTTTTAGCACGGGCATTATTGCGTCAACCTGACATTTTGGTTCTGGATGAACCTATGCAAGGGCTGGACATTCAATCAGAAGCTGAACTCTATGAATACGTCCGCAGCTTACCAGAACGCTATGGCTGTGCCGTACTCATGGTTTCACATGACCTTCAATGGGTCATGCAAGGAACTCAACGTGTAGTCTGCCTGAATAAACATATTTGCTGTAGTGGTTTACCTGAAAGTGTTCAGCAACACCCAGAATATTTAGCAATTTTTGGCGGCCAGCGTGTTCCATATCAGCATCACCACGATCATTGTGCACATGGTGATCATGTTGAGACATGCACACATATCGACCATCCTCATATTCACCCTGAACCGGACGCTTAAGCAATGCTGGAATGGTTACAACTTTTGCTTCCTGCTTGGACAATGGGAAGTTTATTGGTTTTTTTGACAGCACCCTTGGGCTGCTTAATGCTCTGGCGCAGAATGTCTTTTTTTGCAGATACGATGGCACATGGAACATTACTTGGCGTCGCGGTCGCAGGAATTCTACAACTTCCGCTTTGGCTTGGTGTCGCCATGCTGGCATTATTATTAGTGGCGATATTGTGGGTATTACATGACCCTCGCTTACCAAATGATGCATTGCTGGCACTGTGTTCAGCAACTTTACTCTGTTCTGGTTTGTTACTTATCCAACAGATTCCAAGTTTACGTCCCGAGTTATTAAGTTATTTATTTGGTGATTTACTCGCAATTGGCTGGGAAGATTTACCTATCTTTGTCGTCATTATCGGCTTTGCTCTTGCTGTGCTTTATCACTACTGGAAGGATCAAATTCAGATTGCGATTGATCCTGATATCGCCATGAGTGAAGGGATCCATGCGAAATGGCAACGTTTGATTTTTATGTTACTGCTGGCATTGTTTACCGTTTTGGCCTTACGTGCAGTAGGTTCATTATTAATGGGGGCTTTACTGGTCATCCCTGCTCTAACAGCCAGACTATTGGCAAACTCACCAAAACAGATGGTCATTTGGGCTTTTATTTGTGCCCAGATTGGCGTGACGGTGGGACTCTGGTCTAGTGCGGTGATTAATATTTCGACAGGCTTAAGTATTGTGCTATGCATGGCATTATTATTTTCGATCATTTTTGTGATGCAAAAATTGAAAGTGATACGCGGTCAAAGTATAAAACTTTAAACTGATTGATGAATCGAACTAAGCAGCAATGCAGCGACCGCAAACATGGTGGCAAAGCTACGATTTAAATATTTTTGCTGTTTTGGTGAGCGAAGTAAGCGCAGCACTTTAGCAGCCAATCCTGTATAACCAGCCATTACGATTAAGTCGATAGTGATCATTGTGAATGCCATAATTGCATATTGTGACCACTGTGGTCGATTTAAATCCAAAAACTGGGGTAACACTGCCAGTAAAAATACAATGGCTTTGGGATTACTCATATTCACTACAAAGCCATTTAACATTAGACTTCGGCTTGATTTATATGTGGTTTCCTGCTTAATTTCGATATCCTGTATCGGTGCTGTCCATTGTTTGTAAGCCAAATATAGTAAATAAATTACGCCAAACCATTTGACCAATAGAAATGCCCAAGAGGTCGTCGCAAAAAGCACCCCAATCCCTGCTGCAACGATCAGAATTTGTAAAGCAAGAGCGAGCTGTAGACCAAATACAGTCCAGTAACCATGTCGAAAACCGTAGTTTAAGCCACTCGACATAGAGGCAATTGCACCTGCACCCGGTGATATGCTAATCGCCCAGCATGCGAGCATGAATCCGAGCCAGATTTGAAAGGACATAAACTAAAGCTGCTAAAAATAATGTGAATAGTATAGTTTTTCGGGTTAGAACTCTAGTTGATCTGGGGATATCCTGAAGGCAGCAAAACTAGTTGAATAAGTCCAAAAGTTTTTAATTTTTTTATAAAAAATCTCAAAGATGTAATTACTCTCTGAGATTTTACAGTTAAGAATTTTAATTTGATTTTGTTGCTTTTAAAACACCTATTGTCTCACACCCCAATGTTAAGGAAATACATTTTAGATTAATATTAAAAACCGCTTTAAATGGAGAAACTTTTCCATTTGTATAAGTTTTAACATTTGCAAGATACGTATACTGTCCTTTCTTAGCATCATATGTTACCTGATCACCCATGAGTAGATCTGTTTTCTCATCACCATCTTCACTGTCAGATAATATTACGGGTATTTCAGTAAAATTATTATTTTTTATATTATATAAAAAAGCAGAGACCCTATTTCTTTTGAAAGGGATTTTAATATAGTTAACAGTACTTAACTCTCTAATTCTAAAAGCCAAAATATCTTCATCATGATATAGTAAAGCTAAGTCAACATTAGATTGCAAAGGCACTGCTGTTCTTAAAACATTATATACATCTTTACCATTTAAGACTTGGATACCATATTTTTTTAACGTATAGTTAATGTCTTTTTTTGTTTTATTAATATCACCAAAATCTCTCAACATAATCTTCAAATTAGGATTAATAGCAGAATATTTATTATATGCTCCTATATACTCTATAGGTGAGTTAACTTGAGTAGCATCTTGTAAATAATCATCCCAAAGGAAATTTTCTTTGGCATTGCAAATATTAAAAAAAACACTATAAGCAATTATCATTGCTAGTAATTTTATAGATTTCATTATAACCTCAAAATCAATATGGTAAATTTGCATTTATAAATGGTATAGGATCAATCCTTCCATCCAATCCAACTCCTAATGTAGGAGCACTTCTAGCTTCAAAATGAAGGTGAGCGCCATTAGAAATTGTTGTCATTCCCTTTGCATTGCCTGTTGCACCAGTCTTTCCTATTATATCTCCAGTTTCTACTATAGGATCTTCCAAATTCACATTAATATCTGACAAATGAGCGTAAAAGAAGTAGATATATTGTTTTTTTGTAAGCTTGCTTTGAGCATATTTTTTTTGCTTTTCCGCTAAATCATTGATATCAACTTTTAAGACAATCACTTTACCATATGCGCCACCAGAATCTTGAGCAACAACAATTACTCCTCCACATACAGCATATATTTTTGTACCAGGATTAGCCTGTAAATCAACACCCTGATGATTTTTAGTTCCATTATTTCTCACTTTACCAAAGGTAGCACCTTTCGCATTTGCTAATCCCGCGATTCTTAATTTACATTGTAGTAAAGGATCATGCCACCCCTCATCACCACCAACAGTCTTTCCATCATTTTGAACTTGAGGTTTATTACTTTCACTCTTGGGTGCTGCTTGTTGAGTATTAGTAGTTTGTGACGTTACTTTTTGCTCTTTAGGAATAGGTGCTGGTATTGGCTGTCCTTTTAATAGCTTAATAGTTTCTTCCATGCTTAAGTTTATTTTAGAAGTTTTATTCATATCAACAACATAGTTATAAATATCAATATGCCCATCAATATAATTTCTTAACCATGCTCCATAAGCTGCTTTTGCATCACCTTTATACCTTTTCAAGAATTCTTCAGCCTGTTTAGCACCATTTTTTCCGAATTGAATAAATAGTAATTTCCTTGCTCTTTCAGAATCCAAGGTATTCAATACAAAATTTCTCCCTCCTGTAGCTCCTTCATGGTGTAATAAATAAGCAAATTTTGCCATTGAGCTTGGCTCACTTAAATTCTGATAAGGAAGACCAGAAGTTTTAAAATTATTAATAGCATACGCAGCAGCAGCATCAATTGCCATTTCTGCATTAAATCGCAAATTTAATTTTTGCGCTTTAGTTAATTTTGGATTATTTTTCACATATTGACCAACTAGAGAACTTTGATCATTACACATAGCGAGCCATGTTCCGTCTAAGAATTGAGTTAATCCAGCAGCAGAACTAGAATCTGCTTTACTATTAACATTCCACTCTCCTGTTTTTTTTATTTTTGCTGCTTCGGCATCGATAACAGCTGCTAATGAATGTGCGGTGAAACCATGTCGCTTAGCAGCACTTACAATATAAGCTCTATATTTATTATTAAGTGGCTTTAATAAAAAATTATCTTCTGTAAATTGTGCAGCAATTATATGTGTACTATTACCAGCATCAGTTCGTTTCTGCTCTTGTCTTTCTTCAGGTAATTGATTTTTTTCTTTAGATGGTACTCTGTGGGGTTGATGAGGAGTTTTTGTACTCGATAGACTTTCAAGCACTGAGGAGACTCCATCGACTATCGGTTTACCCACCCTTTTCAAATTATTTTTAATTTCAGATACAGTCTCGTTAAGTAATCCTTCTTTTACATAATGTGATCCTTCGACTTTAATTTTTCTTGAAGTTAATTTTAATACTTTCCGGCCTAAGGGAAGCGTTTTATGGTCAGCAATTAAATCAAAGCTGCCATTTATATTTTTGAAGAATACTTTTAGCCCTTTAGAATGGTCTTCTATTCCTATATCATCAAATATGCCATTAGTTGTATTCTTTATAATTTTCTTGCCATCAAAATCCAGTTGAATTGTAGCTTTTAAGATTGGTTTAAAAGAAAGATCCATTAAAACTATTTTTAATTGGGTTTCATATTTATGACCGCTACTAGATCCATCTTTTAAATGAATTTTTTGCCCTATTTTCAAGTTATGAATCATTCTGCTTGATAATGAATTAATTCTCGCAAGCTCTTTTACTGTAATACGATGTTTTCTTGAGATTCCCCAAAGAGTATCACCAGATTTAACTATATAAACATTTGACATATAGACTTACCTATTGTTCCAAATCTTTTTTTTCAGCTTGCAAACCATGCTCACCAATTTCAAATTCATCGTCATTTTCTTCTTCGTATTTATCCTCATCATCAAAGATACTTGACCATTCATCAAAACCAATCAATGCTTCATATCGTTTTGATTCTTCTTGTATTGATAAATTGCTTTTCCCTGTTGAATTCGTTACCCCTTCCCAAATAATTTCTTTCTTATCTGGCTCATACATCTGTATTTTTGCATTTTCTATCCCCGTACCGGCTAAACTTGAGAATAAGAAATCAACAGCATACGGTCCTATTTTTGGTAATTCAGGAACCTCATATGAAACTTTAGCGCCACTCACAAACAAATGCTGACCAGCCTTACTCTCAAACTTACCGCCTGTGGTTGAAAACACACCATCGGCATTAATTTTGAGTTGTGACCCACCCGCTGTCAGCACAATTTCTTTAGGACTGGTGATTTCAATCCTATCTTCAGTAGAAATCAGTTTAATCACCTTTTTGGCAATCGCTTCAATCGCATCATCCTGCGCCTGCAACTCTAATTTCCCTTTTGCTGCATACGCCCTAAAGCCCTTTTGCGCGGCAAACAAACTGATTTTGTCCTGTGCATGACCAATAATATTCTTCTGTGCACTCAAATTAATTGAACCACTGGCACTCTCGGCAATATCCTGAGAGGCCTGCAAAATAATATTTTCAGGCGTGGTTAACGCAATTCCATTCGGTGATGCCAACAACATCAAGGCCTGTCTGAAAATCTTGCCTTGCTCTTGTTGCTTGGCATCGGAACTACTTTCCAAACCTTGGGTATAACCCTCCATAAAGCCCTGTAATGAGCCCAATGCTTTGGACGGGGTGATGTCTAACTTGCTACCTTTGCTAAAAGTCCCACAACTACTCATCAATTCAAAGTCTTTAATATCGACATTGGCTAAAACTTTTCCAACTTCTTTAATACTCTCAAACGGGTTCTGCTGAATCCGATCTTTAATACTGGCAAGCTTACCTTTAATAATATCAGCGCCATGTTCTTCTACGTTTTCAATGAATTCTTTTAAATTTTCTAGCGCATCTTTGGCATCGCTAAAGAACGCATTAAATTCTTCTACCGCGCCTTTGGCATTGCCGCCGAGCGCACCAATATCCTCAATGAAACCACCGCAATCCTTAAGGGCATGTATAGGATCATTACTCATCCCTTCTTTAAATAGACTTAAAGTGTTGTCCAGTGCTTGACCTGTAGTTTTAAGTTCTAATGATTGAATAAACTTTGGTAAGCGATTAATCACATTCAGTGCATCCGTCTGCTGCTTTGCAGCAATTTCACTGAGCATTTTCATATTGTCATAGCCCTGTGACAATAATGATTGTGCTTGAGCAGCGTCCAGATGATCCGCAATCGCCTGTTCCTGTGCATAAGTACTAATCAGCATCCCCTTACCTGCACGCACAGCGCCATATTGATCAGTCCTCAGTTCAAAACCTTCACCACGCCCTTGACTGATTTCTTGCTGTTTAGGATGACTTAAATTACCCAGATTTAATTGACTGGCACCATGACTACTATGTAACTGGGTACTAATCTGTCCAGTGGTATCATCAAAACGAAGCTGGTTAAAGCCTGAACCTGCGACCTCTTGTGAACGAATGCCACTCAAATTTCGGGTCGCAGGTAATTGTCCTTTTACATCAAATTTTGTAGGTGAACGTTGCGCTTCATGGATTCGACCCGTTACAAATGGTCGATCGACATCGCCATCAAAAAAATCAATGACGACTAATTCTCCTACACGTGGTAGAAATCTTGCCCCATATCCTTCGCCAGCCCACGGTGTTAGTACATCGACCCAAGCCGAGTCTGCATCACTCTCATTGGCACCTGCGCCACCATCATGCGCGTGATCCTGATCCCGGGTAAACAGAAAACGAACTTTGATTCGCCCCCATTCATCGACATAAATTTCTTCATTTTCTGGTCCAACCACACGCACACGTTGTGGATAAACCGATGGTCGATGCTGCAAAGGTTGATATTCTGGGACAACCTTAATCTGACGGCGTATTAGGGTTAGTTCATTGCCTTGGCGTTCATCCTTTTGCAATGAGGACAATGCTGTTCTGGAGATTAAGCGTTCAAATTGTTGTTGAATATCTTTTGGTAAATTATTCTGGTTGTAAAAGCGTTTTTCATAAATCAGAAATTGCCGATCACTCGCCGTGTGTTGGTCAATTTCTGGGTGTCCTGTAAGTTCAAACCAGTAACCGACTTGGGCATCTCTTACCGTCGTTTGGGCTTTAAAATATTTAGCATGTATTTCCTGATAGGCGCTTAAATTTTGATTTAGCCGCTCAATTTGCTCCGAACCAGAAGTCGTTGCCTGATCGGCTCCAGTCAGATCTGAAGTCCATGCTGCACTCACAGACCAAGCCTGTTCAAGGCTTAGGCTTTCATTATTATACTGATCGCTGTGCAGATGCGCGCTTAATACGGAACCACTACCTTCATCCTGAGTCAGACCATCCGCTTGCCAACGTTGTACATAAGCCGCTGTTGATTGTAACTGACGATGTGCAATCAAACTGGTCATACTGTCAAAATATTCTGTGGCATGACTACGGTGGAAACGAATGACACTACGACTCATAGCGGCAAAATGTTGTTGATCATCGATCAAACGTAGTTTCTGTGGCTCAATATCGTGTAGCGTATGTACAACAATGTTGTTTTGTTCATCAATTAGCCAATTAATCCCCTCACTACGCCATAAACGGGTCAGAAAGCTATGATCTGTCTCATTATTCTGCATAGTGAAAGGGCGAATATCATAGTTTTGACTAAGCCCACTTAGGTCAAGCATCAAACTTGCAGCAAATAAGCTGCTTTTAGCTTGCCACTCTTTAAATAAAATTTCCGTAATTTCAGGCACACTTTTATTCATAAACACGCGGCTATTACGTCGTTTATGCCAAAGTGCAGTCGGATCTTGTACAGTCAGTGTATAAAGTGTCAACGCACCATCACTCTGACCTTGACTGGCTTGTGTAATGATCCCCGAAGTTCGTGAAAATTGCCCCAAATCATTGATCTGGTCGACTGCGACCTGACAGCCAATAAACTGTTTTAGTGCAATGTGTGCATGATTTGACAAACATGTGAGCTGAAGATTTAAGCCATCATTGAGCGCATGATGTCCATCAATACGCTGTAAAAAAACCTGAGTATTGAGTGAGGCGTGACTAAATTGCACATGAATGGCACGTTTTAAAGTCCCAAAACCCGCATGTTCCATAACACTATAAATATTATTTAACATCATCTTTCTTCATTTTTAATTTTATTGATATTAATCGCGCGTAAGTTTAAAAAATACAGACCGTATCGTCTAGTTATTTTTTATTTTTATCTGAATAAAAAAAGAGCCGAAGCTCTTTTTTGTGAATGTGTCGACTTAAATATCTAACCTTTATTAAAAAGGTACACGTTTATAAGTTCGATATTCGGGCTGCCAAAACTCTTTTTCGATATTACTTTGAATTTGCTCATCGGTTAATGGCACTGCAACACCATCCGCAATCGCAGCCTGCGCTACTTTGAGCGCAATCACACGTGAGACTTTTTGAATGTCTGAAATCGGTGGGAGTAAATCGGCTTCGGCATTTTTCAATAAAGGAGAACAATCTGCCAATGCATTACTAGAAGCCATTAGCATATTTTCTGTCACTCGCTTAGCACCCGAAGCAATTACGCCCAAACCAATTCCTGGAAAAATATAGGAATTATTGCACTGCGCGATATGATATAACCGCCCTTGATAATTGACTGGAGTAAATGGACTTCCAGTTGCAATTAATGCCTGACCATTGGTCCATTGAATGATATCGGATGGAACAGCCTCAACCCGTGAAGTTGGATTGGATAATGGCATTACAATCGGACGTTCACAATTTGCATTGAGAGCTTCAATCACCTCCTGAGTAAATAAACCCGGTTGACCTGAAACTCCAATCAAAACTGTAGGTTTGGCATTTTTTACCACATCTAGTAAAGAAATAACCTCCTCTACATTACCCCAGCCTGAAATCACGTCGGCTTTTTGTGCAAGCTTACGCTGGAAATCTAGTAAATTGGGTTGATTCTCTGTGATCAAACCAAAACGATCCACCATAAAAACTCGGTCACGTGCTTCACGATCGCTCAGACCTTCTGCCACCATTTGTGCAATGATTTGCTCTGCAATCCCACATCCCGCGGAACCAGCCCCCAAAAATGTTACAATTTGATCTTTGAGTTGCTTACCCGCAGCACGACTTGCTGCAATTAAACTGCCTACCGATACTGCTGCTGTACCTTGAATATCATCATTAAAACAACAGAATTTATCACGGTATTTGGTCAATAATGGCATCGCATTTTTTTGTGCAAAGTCTTCAAACTGAATCAAGGCATGTGGCCAGCGACGACGAATTCCAGTTAAAACCTGATCGATAAAATCATAATATTCTTCACCACTAATTCGTGGTTCACGCCAACCCATGTATAAAGGGTCATTGAGCAATTGCTGATTATTGGTTCCGACATCAAGGGTGATCGGTAATGTATAAGCTGGACTAATGCCCCCACATGCGGTGTAAAGTGATAGCTTTCCGATCGGAATCCCCATCCCGCCAATGCCCTGATCACCCAATCCCAAAATACGTTCGCCGTCGGTAATCACAATCACTTTAACATTACGTCGATTAATATTTTGCAAAATGTCATCAATGTGTTCACGGTCTGGATAAGATACAAATACCCCACGATGGCGACGATAAATATCAGAAAAACGCTGACATGCCTCACCTACTGTTGGTGTATAAATAATCGGCATCATTTCCTCTAAATGATCTTCGATTAAACGATAAAACAGGGTTTCATTCGTGTCTTGAATATTTCGTAGATAAATGTGCTTATTGATCGCATCGTTAAAAGCTGTGAACTGTTGATAAGAACGCTGGCTTTGTTCTTCGATAGTCTCAATCACATGCGGTAGTAAACCATGTAAATTGAATTGGCCACGTTCTTGTTGGGAAAAAGCCGAGCCTTTATTGAGTAGTGGGAGTTCCAGAAGGGTAAAGCCAGCATAAGGAATATAAAGTGGATGTTTTTTAGCGGTATTTTCAGCGGTCATTGCCTATCTCATTGTTCAGCTCAAGTGCCAAACGGTTATTCATTCAAATCATCGATTCGATATAGCTTACGCGCTTTTTGAGCAAAATAGGTATTTCCAAAATTGATAGTCGAATTGATCACATTTTATGTTCAAATAGAATCTATCGGGATTTTATGGCTCTTTTACATATCAGAGCGGATGAGCTAAATGCTTTTGGATATACTGAACATATTCTGAGCTTTTGATTCTATTGATAATAAATATGTTTATTGTAAAAACCATCCTTTTCATCAATTTGTGGATTGGCATTATTCCTTTTATTAACGGGCTGTCAAAGTGTTTCAAAAACTACCGATAAAGTCGGTTCATGGTTAGGCGTCAAGTCCGCTGTTCCCAAAGTCGATAGTAAAGGCATTGTTGATATTAGCCAAACCACCCTGAATCAGATGGAAAAATTCAGTGAAAACATGCCCAAAAACCAATGGGTTTATATGAAAAATAAAAAGCAGGATGTCTATATCCTACAAAATAAATCCGATGATCAATCTATTTTATCATTTCGTTTCAACTGTCAAATGAATACTCAGGAACCAGCCTTTTATTTATATAATGCCAAAGGCGAGCAAATTTTGAGCGCATACGATGATAAACTCGGACAAATTCAATTTCTTCTCGATTATAAAAACGATTTAAATCCTTTTAATCTGTATTCCAGTCAAAAACTTGATAGCTTTAAAAAAGAGCTAGCGACAGCCAAAACTATCAAAATCTATCATGCAGAACATTTATATCGCTTTGAAAATCGACACGCTGAGTTACTCAACAGGCCTGTTTCTTGTCAAGAATAATCTTAAATAAAAGATTGGATCACATACCTCTTAGCATTCATTGAAATTAAATCGGTAGTGAAGCAAAACAGCCTCACCTAAAGCGGACAAAATTTGCTATATTTAGCGTTTTTCCGCGAACATTCGTTTTAGATAGATATGAATACCGCCATACAAGCAGCTCTTGATCATGCCGTGCAATCTCTTCAACAAGCAGGGATTCTTCCTTCGGATTGGACTAACAACAGTGTGTTAACCCGTACCAAAGACCGAAGTCATGGTGACTTTGCTTCCAACATTGCGATGGTCGGAGCAAAAGCTGCAGGTATGAAACCTCGGGATTTGGCTGAAAAAGTATTGGCACACTTACCTGAAGTGGCAGACATTACCAAGGCTGAAATCGCTGGGCCTGGCTTTATCAACTTTTTCTTAAATGCGGATCAGCGTTACGCTGTACTCGACCAAATTCAGCTACAAAAAAATCAATTTGGTCGTAGTCAGGCCAATGGTGCACAAAAAATTCAGGTAGAGTTTGTCTCTGCCAACCCAACCTCAAGTCTTCATGTCGGACATGGTCGCGGTGCCGCTTATGGCATGACCGTGGCGAACTTGCTAGAAGCAACAGGTGCCAAAGTCGATCGTGAATATTATGTCAATGATGCAGGCCGTCAAATGGATATTTTGGCGACTTCAACATATTTACGCTATTTGGAATTATTGGGTCAAGGTTTAGTTTTTCCTAAAAATGCATATCAAGGCAATTACGTCAAAGAAATTGCACAAACTATTATTGATAAAGACGGCGATGCATACGTTCGTGCGGTAACCGATGTTTATCAAGATGTACCAGAAGATGTGCAATATGCTGCTGAACTGGATGCAGAAGGTAATAAAGTTATTCTTTCGGGTGACAAAGAAAAACATATTGATGGATTGATTGCCAATTCACAGCATTTATTAGGGGATGGATATCGTGTTTTCCATCAGGCGGCGTTAAAAGCAATTTTAGATGACATTAAAGATGATCTTGCTGATTTTGGTGTGACTTTTGATCGCTGGTTTAGTGAAGCATCTCTAGCGGATAAAATTGAAGAAGCTCTACAAACCCTAGACCAACGTGGCTTTCTCTACGAAAAAGACGGCAATATCTGGTTCAAATCTACCGAATTTGGGGATGAAAAAGACCGTGTCGTGAAACGCCGTAATGGTCAAACCACATATTTTGCGTCTGACATCGCCTATCATTTAGATAAATTACAACGCGGCTATACTCATATTGTAGATATCTGGGGTTCAGATCACCACGGTTATATTGCACGGGTAAAAGCCGCCATTGATGCGATGGGTTATGACTCTGCCAAACTCACGGTACTTTTAGTTCAATTTGTTAGCCTATGGCGTGGTGGTGAAATGGTACAAATGTCCTCACGTTCAGGGCAATTTGTGACTTTACGTGAACTCCGTGAAGAAGTCGGTAATGATGCAGCCCGTTTTTACTATGTGATGCGTAAATCTGAGCAACATATTGACTTCGATTTGGATCTTGCTGTATCACAAAGCAAGGATAATGCGGTGTATTACATTCAATATGCGCATGCGCGCATCTGTCGTATGCTAGAAAAAGCAGCGACAAGTGCAGTGAATTTTGATGCTGTTCAGGCACGTGCATATGCTTCACGTCTGGAACTGGATGCTGAAACAGAAATTCTATCGAAACTAGCAGCCTATCCAGATATTATTGTACGTGCAGCAAATGCCTACGAACCTCATCAAATTGGCAACTATTTGAAAGAGTTAGCAGCATTATTTCACGGCTGGTACAATGAACATAAAGTGTTAAACGATGATGCAGAACTCACTCAAGCGCGCCTTTTGTTGTCCATCAACGTACAACAAGTGTTGCGTAATGGTTTGGAATTGCTTGGCGTATCTGCGCCAGAATCAATGTAAATCATCTATTGTTTGACTTGCAGCTCAGACCAATTCCTGTTTTTGGTCTGACGACCTAATTTGAAGAGGATTTCACGTGTTTGGAAAAACGCAGCGCGGTGTATCTGAGCGACCAAAAAGACCAAAAAAATCACTGATACCAAAGTGGTTAGGGACATTAGTGGCTATTTTGGTTCTGATGTGCATTGCAGTATTGCTGATGCTATGGAAACCGTGGAAACCTGTTTCGACTAAAAATGAAGTGACTTCGACGCATTATCAGGAAGAAGAAACCAATCATGACTACCGTTTCTACGATTTACTCCCGCAGCAACAAGTCACTCCGATTCCAGAACAAGCAGTGCCAGAAACCAAGTCACAACAACCTGTGGTGATTGTAGAGGCCCCACGTGAAACCAGCACACCTGTGAGTAATGATCCTACTGCGGCCGTTGCCGCCGAAGAAAGCGTACAACAACCTCACCAAACATCTTACATCTTGCAAGTCCGTAGCTATCCTGATCCAGACAGTGCCGATGCACGACGTGCAGAAATTATTCTCAATGGTTTATCTGCCGATGTCGTCAAAAGTGTAGAAAATGGAAAAACATGGTATCGCGTTGTTTCTGGACCTTATGATTCTCAAGAGGCAGCGGTTGCAGCACAGCAGACCTTGCAACACAGCGGTATCGACTCCATTGTGGTAAAACGTTAAAGCATTGTCATGGTAAAAAAGAACGCCTAGTCCGTTCTTTTTTACCGATTTTCCAAATAATTACCAGCCCCAGCATGTTCCCGTAGTGGGTTTACCGCATTCACGATAATGTACCGCATACCAAACGCTTCCCCCTGATCGTGGCGTACCATCTTTTTTGAGTTCATCTCGATTCAGCTCATCAAAAGTACTGATCGCATTGGCGGTCACAGAACCTTTATTTTCATTTTTTTGCAAGTTTAGACTCCCCAGACTTTTTGCTGTCTGGCTTTGATAAATGACCGTGTCTGGTGCTGTTGTGCCGATCAATAAAGCGTAATTGGCAATCGCTGCGCTATAACCAGTGGCGCTACCAGAGAGAGTTAAATCCTTTTTGATGCTAGTGCTTGCCAGTACATCTGCCCCGCCATATATATTCGCATCAAGATGATAAAAACTTAAAGGCTGCACCATACCCATTTTAACCTGAGCCTCTAACCAGTCTTGCCATAAAAATTCCAGAAAGTCGGTGGCATTATCAGGTTTGCTATACCCAATATCTCGGACAAAATACATCAATGAACGATACTGATTTTCTTCCATGCCAGTTGGATTGATGGCTGATTTAAGTCCCAAATTTTTTGGTAATTGTTGATGTGTAATACTTTGATTTTGTCCATTACGCAGCCATGCACGACCATTGGCTACCATTTTTGCCCAAAACTCATCTGCCGTTTTGAGAGTGCTATAATTATCAACTACACGTACCCAAACTTTCAGCGTTTCACCTCCATCAGGTAATTCACGTAACTGGGTCATCGTATGATGTCCGTCCGTCAGGTACAAACGACCATCGTAGCCAACCACGACCGTTTTCAAATCAGCAGTTTCTGTACCTGGTTGTTCAGCACAACCAAAGCTATCGAGTTGTTTTAAATTTGCTGCTTTAAGTTGCTCAATGCTGCTAAAGTCATCACGACTTTTGGCACCAATTGCTTCACAGTAATCACTGAATTTTTTGCCTATGGTTTTATTCAGATAAGAAAGCTGATTGGTCGAATCTGCTTGCCAAGTCTGACGATTCCAATCGCCTTGCCAACGACCTAATTTATAATAAATCTGATCATAGCCCACTGCACCTTGGGTCGGAATCAGATCAGCAATCTGAACCTGAATAACGTCACCGGCTTTGGCATTTAAAAAGCGCTGATCTTGTGGCTGAGTCGATGGCGTGTTCTGGCTCTGATCATAATCTGAATCATGACATGCTGTGAATGCTAAAACCGCACAAATCCCCAGAGATAATATGGACATATTTTTAGTCGTCATCAGTTTCATAAAACATCAATCATCTAAAGCTTGTCTGAAAAGACATATATTGACGAGGAGATATTCAAAATAAATGACAAATTTCATTTTGATTGATGTTTTTAAATATAACTAGCATTGATTATGTGCATCAGTTTGTCAGCAAGCCATATGGATGGCTACACAACCAACTACTTTTATTCAATTCCTTTTTGCTTGGCACGTTGATAAGCAGGACGAGATTGAATCCGAGCCAGAAAGGCTTGAATATTCGGATACTTACCTGTGATTCGGGTAAGAATTGCCTCTAGTGGAAAACTCATCTGAATATCAGCAAAGCTAAACTGACCAGCAAAATAATCATGTTGGGACAAATACTCTTCTAAAAAAGCAATATGATCTTTTAAACGTGGACGAATAAAGCCAGCTTTAATCCCATCGGTA
Source organism: Acinetobacter sp. WU_MDCI_Axc73 (assembly GCF_025562455.1). GTDB lineage: Bacteria > Pseudomonadota > Gammaproteobacteria > Pseudomonadales > Moraxellaceae > Acinetobacter. Next base: position 3,309 of record NZ_JAHPRO010000023.1, on the reverse strand, counting down.
ATTTTGTTGGCAATGGGACGAATGATAAAAGGTACATTTTTCCCCACATTGTTCATGACCAACTGAAACACCAATAATGGCATGAGTGAACCTTCGGCATAATGCATCCAATATAAATATTGAAAAGCGTCTTCATCATTTTTTGGTTTAAACTGATTTTGCAAATCATATTTGCTTTGCAGGTATTCCAAAATCACCGCAGACTCTGCAATCGCGCGATCATCATCCTGTAAAATGGGTGCCTTGCCCAAAGGATGTATCTGTTTGAGTTCAGGTGGCGCGGCAAAGGTCGGTAAACGTTTATAATATTTAACTTGATAGTCTTGTTCTAGCTCTTCCAGAGCCCATAAAATCCGAAAGGAACGTGATTGTTGCAGATGATGTAAGGTGAGCATAAAGTTCTCTTTTGTTTTTAGTTGCCGTGATTTCTAAATCTATTTATAACATTAAGCCCATGGCATCACATGGGCTTAACTGTAAAGTCATTTAACTACGACATTACTCACCTAGCGTAGTTTTAATTTCAAGGCTACGCAACAAAGTTTTGGTCACAGGCGTTTTTCTACACACATTGAGCACTTTTTCCTGTATTTCTTCAGATAATGGATTTTTAAACGTCACACGACGCTCGATCCATTCCTGTTGTTCCTTATTCATAAAAAAATCAACTTCGACGCTAAACTCACCAAAATCCATTTCTTTATGCTGTGCATACATACGCAAGGTAATCATGGTACATGAAGCCAGACTTGCTGTTAGAAAGTCATAAGGTGCAGGCCCCATATCATGACCACCAAAAGATTCAGGTTTATCGGTAATAAACTGGTGTTTACCGCTGATGACTTCACCTTTCCACGGGGCTGGATCTGTTTTAACAACGCTACGCGCAATCATACTCATTTGGATGCTCTCATTTGATCAGGGAAAGTCGGAGCTTCAAGGCGTGGACCATCATAATCTGGAATTTCGCCAAAGCGAGGGTCATGATTGATCCATTGTTCACGTGCTTCGTGTAACCCTTCTGTGGTACGACCGACGAGATTCCACCATAGTAAAATTGGTGTTTCAAATGGCTCGCCACCGATTAATAACACACGGCAACCTTTAGGAATTCTAATCTCGATGTGCTCCAATCCTGGCTCCAACACCAACATGTTATCCTGTGTCAATTCATGCCCATTCACCCAAGCATGACCTTCTAACGCCAAAAAGCCGTATTCAAATTTTGGATTGAGTGGAATACGAGTCTTCGCATCTGCCTGAGCGGTCATATCGATACCAACCAATGGCGTATGCACCGCAACAGGAGAGGTTTGCCCCATAAACTCACCGACCAAAACGGTAAATTCAACCTGATCCTGCTGTGTTTTTGGTAATACTGGATAGTGATCAAATTGTGGTGGCATATTCAGCTTTTCATCAGGTAAGGCAATCCAGAGCTGTGCAGCATGCATTTTAGTTTCAGTATCTGGTGCCACTTCAGTATGCGAAATACCATGTCCTGCAGTCATCAGGTTCACCTGATAAGGGCGAATCAACTGCTTGGTTCCCAGACTGTCGGTATGCATCATGGTGCCTTCAATCATCCAAGTAAAAGTCTGTAAGCCTGTATGCGGATGTGGCCCAACATCCAATCCATCACCTTGAGGAAAAGTCACAGGTCCTGCGTGATCCAGAAAACACCACGCGCCAATCATGCGTTTTTGTCGACTCGGTAAAGCACGTTTAATCACTGTGCCTTTGCCAATTTCAGCACTTCGGATTTGAAAATCTTGAATAAATTTACTGATATAGCTTTCACAGTCCTGCGAGTCAGAGATTTCCGTATAGTTGGTATTGGTCATTATCTTTTTCCTAATGCGTGCTTAAATCTGAAATGGCTAGCAAAATTTAGCGCTGCGCTTGCTGATTAAAATATTATTCACAACATAGATGCGCGTAAAAAATCAGAATAACGTGTCTTTGACTATCGTTCTTTTATGATTGCGTAAACAATATGTTCTGAATAAATTCGATATTGCTACTTGTATGCAACTGATCTCATTGATTGTTTTTATCTTAACAAACTCAACTTAGCATTTCAGGACAAACTTTAAGACAGTGTAGTGCCATTTTTAAGACAATCCTTATTAAAACAGCACTCAAATATTATTCGGGCTAAGAAATCTGGCTTTTCATGTGTTTCATAAAATCATGGAAATGCCGTGCGAACTCTGTAAATAAAGGATGATTACGCTGCTCCAACATTACCTCACTAAACAGTTTTAAGCCTAACGCAAAAGATTTTGTCGTGTGTTCATCAAAAAATTTGGCTGATTCTAATTTTTCAACGATCTGGAAAATATCATCATGATTGCCTGTATAGAACTCAAGCTTTTGTGCATACGTAGATACGTTACCTTTGGCATCTTTTAAATGCTGAACGCTGACAAAGTATTGATGTTGTTTCATAAGTTTTCTCTAATTTGATAAGGGATGAAGTGTTTACAAACGACCAATCGTAATTGCTGCTTGATCAATTTTTTCCGCAATCTGGTAAATCTGCTCTTGCTGTAAATCAGCAGTATTGAGTTTTAGACGCAGAGCCGTTTTAAGGTTTTCCATTGCACGATGAATCTCAATCAACTGATCATTATTATGAATTTCACGTCTTAGTCTCAATTTCTCTAGCAATTCATCCAGTTTGCTTTGTTGCTCCTGTATGTAAGCATCACCCAACTGAGTCATTTGATATTGCTTACGTTCTGCATCTTGCACAGAAATCAAATTCATTTCTTCCAAGTTGGTTAACGTTGGATAAATTGTTCCTGCGCTTGGTGTATATCCATCACCTACGAGGTCGCTAATTTCTTTAATAATTTCATAGCCATGTTTCGGACTTTGCTGAATGAGATGTAACACTAGGAGCTTCATCCGACCCGCTTCAAATAGACGCCCACGACGGCCTGAACGATGCTGCTCTCGATGATATAAATCCTGTTCAGATTGATGATGATCGGATCGATGTCTCATCTTTATTTCCTCGAATTGCTTAATTTATATATATTAAGATATATCTTAATATATCTTTTATCAAGTTAAGCTATGGCTTAAATTTTTATAGTATTGATATTGAATGAATTATTTTTTAGGAGAAAATTTAGAATAATTAAGTAATAAAAAAGAACAACTAGGTGTTCTTTGTACTGAGAATAGAGATCAAGTGTTTTTGTAAAATAAATACGTTGTTCAAGGCTTTGTTGCACAAAGATTTAAAAGATAACACTCTGCTCATTTGAACAGAATTCAAGTGACAACTTGGGTATGAGG
>NZ_JAHPRO010000022.1 GCF_025562455.1 Acinetobacter sp. WU_MDCI_Axc73 | reverse complement strand
TAACTATGGGAGTCCAAAACAACAGCTCGAAATACTGTTGGATTGGACGGGTATTTGACCTTATCTACTACAGCCCCAAAGTTTATTTAACCCAGATGCAACTTTAGCTAGCCAGCAGGCTCTTTCTGTACAAATGCATGTTACTGAACATACTCCGCCAACTTTCCTTGCACAAGCTAAAGATGATCCAATTTCATCGGTGGAAAATAGTATTTTAATGCAACAGGCTTTAGAGAAATATCATGTTTCCAGTGACATGATTTTATTCTCAAATGGTGGGCATGGTTGGGGACTTGGAAAAACAGGGACAGATACAACACAATGGCCAGATTTATTTCTGACATGGCTAGAGCAAATACGTATCCTTTAAAATTTATTTTAAAAGACCTTGTGGTTGTAGAATAATAAGACTAGATCCAATCAACACAATCAGCCCTCCAGCAATATCCCAACGTGTTAAAACAATTTGATCGACAAACTTTAACCACATTAATGCCGTAAAAATATAAATGCCACCATAAGCCGCATAAATACGACCTGATGCAGCGGGATGCAAAGTTAAAAGCCAAACAAATATCGCTAAACTAATTACCGTGGGAATCCATAGCCATGCAGTTTTTCCCTCTTTTAAAATTAAGTAAGGAAAGTAGCAGCCAAATATTTCAGCAATTGCAGTTATTAAAAATAACCCGAATACACTGAGTATTCGGGTGATTGAGAAATCATCTAACATCGATTAAGCAGGTTCAGCCGTTTGATCTTCAAAGACAGAAAGCTGTAATCCAACCTCTTTACCATCTTCTTTTTTCACCGACACCGCGACATTACCACCATGGTCAGCCAGCTCACCAAATAGAATCATTTCAGCAAGCGGCTTTTTCAGATGTTCCTGAATGAGACGCTGCATCGGACGTGCCCCCATTTGACGATCATAACCATTGGAGGCTAACCAATCACGAGCAGATTGATCAACTTCAAGCACGACTTTTTTATCGTCCAGTTGTGCCTGTAGCTCGGTCAAGAACTTATCGACAACCGATTCGATCACCGAAGTTGGTAAAGCTTTAAATTGAATTACGCCATCCAAGCGATTACGGAATTCAGGGGCAAAAGCACGTTTCATCGCTTCCTGATTGTCATTACTGTTGTCTTGCTCGGTGAAACCGATACTGGTTCTGGAAATACTTTCAGCTCCAATATTCGTGGTCAAAACAATAATCACATTTCTAAAATCAGACTTACGACCGTTATTATCAGTCAAGGCGCCATGATCCATTACTTGCAGCAATAAATTAAATACATCAGGATGCGCTTTTTCAATTTCATCTAACAATAGTACGCAATGCGGATTTTTATGAATCGCATCAGTCAGCAAACCACCCTGATCATATCCCACATAGCCTGGAGGTGCACCAATCAAACGTGAAACTGCGTGACGCTCCATATATTCAGACATATCAAAACGTACAAGCTCCACGCCTAACAATTTTGCCAATTGTTTGGTGACTTCTGTTTTACCCACACCCGTTGGGCCGGCAAATACAAAACTACCAACAGGCTTATCAGGTGCTTTTAATCCTGCGCGAGATAATTTAATCGCAGAGGCAAGAGCGCTAATCGCTTCATCTTGACCAAAAACCACTCGTTTCAAGTCTCGTTCAAGATATTCAAGCACTGCTTTATCGTCTTTAGAGACTGTTTTCGGTGGAATACGGGCAATTTTAGAAACAATATCTTCGATATTTTCAATGGTAATCAAACTATCGTCTGATTCTGCTTTTAAACGACGCTGCGCACCGGCTTCATCAATCACATCAATGGCTTTATCTGGCAAGAAACGATCATTGATAAACTTGGAAGATAGCTCTACTGCTGCAACTAAAGCCTTATCTTCATATTCAACATGATGAAAATCTTCAAACTTGGTTTTAAGACCACGTAAAATATCGATGGTTTCAGAAATACTTGGCTCATTCACATCGACTTTTTGGAATCGGCGTGATAATGCATGATCTTTTTCAAAAACCTGACGATATTCCTGAAAAGTCGTTGATCCAATGCAACGTAAAGTGCCATTAGCAAGAGCAGGTTTAATTAAATTCGATGCATCCATAGTACTGCCCATACTGGAGCCTGCACCAATAATCATATGGATTTCATCAATAAACAAAATCGCATTTGGATTTTTCTTCAATGCATTTAAAAGCTGTTTTAAGCGTTTTTCGAAATCACCACGATACTTGGTTCCTGCAACCAATGCACCAATATCAAGACTATAGACTTCAGCATTCGCAAGCGGTTTTGGCGCTTTACCATTCACAATTAACCATGCTAAACCTTCTGCAATCGACGTTTTACCCACTCCAGGATCGCCCACTAAAAGTGGATTATTTTTACGACGACGACAAAGTATTTGTGCAGTACGTTCAATTTCTTTTTCACGACCAATTAAAGGATCAGTTTTACCCTTTAATGCTTCGTTATTTAAATTTAGCGTAAATTGTTCTAACGGCCCTGCATTGGATGATGAAGCAGCATCTCCTTCAATATCTTCAACTTCCTCTACCGCCTGAATATCTTCTTTACGGGTGCCATGAGATAGATATTGCGTTAAGGTCAATCGATTGATTTGATGACGCTTTAGAAGATAAACCGCAAACGAATCACGTTCAGAATACATCGCCACCAAAACATCTGCACCTTCGACGGTACGATCACCGCCACTAGATTGCACATGGAAAATAGCGCGTTGTAAAATACGGTCAAAGCTTTCAGTCGGATGTGGAGCTTGATCATTATTTTCACCAAGCTTTGGTGTATGTTGTTCTACATATTCTTCTAGTTCTTTACGCAATGAAACTATATCAGCGCCACACGCCTTAAGTGCATTAACAGCTGAATCATTATCGAGCAAAGCCAGCAATAAGTGTTCTACAGTGAGAAACTCATGCCTTTTTTGACGAGCCATGCTTACAGCCAAACGTAAGGATACTTCTAATTGACGACTGAGCATACGACCCCCTTTAATCTTTGGGTTCGATCTGACAAAGTAATGGATGACCTTGGGATCGAGCGTAATTATTTACCTGGTTTGCTTTCGTCTCCGCAATGTCTCTCGGATAAACACCAGCAACACCTTTACCTTCATAATGTACAGTTAGCATTACTTGAGTGGCTTGGTCAAGATTCAATGCAAAGTATTGTTGTAAAATTTCAATTACAAAGTCCATAGGCGTGTAATCATCATTCAACAATACTACCGCATATAAAGGTGGACGTTTTAGCTGAGGTTCAGCAGTTTGTACCGCTATATCACCTTCTGGCTCATTACTTTGCGAATCACTTAAGCGCGGATTGATATGCCAATCGACATATCCAGATTGGTAAAAGGAAGCTTTCACGTCTTTTAAACTAATTTGTCGCTTATTGGTTCGCATATACTCTTTGATTCACTCTTAATTTGCATTTGCTTCGGCTTGCGGGATTTCTGCAACAAAAGCTGACTCTGCCTCAACTGGTTTTCCACGTTGCCAGCTAAAACGTTTGGTAACAGGTGTAGCCCCTGTCAATCGAACTTCAATAAACTGTGGAGTAAAACCTTTTGGCATCGTCCAGCGTCCTGTTAAGCGTTCAAAATCATCAAAATTGAAATTATTGTCTTCAAGTGGCACGACTAAAATTTCATCACCCTGTATCAGACGAATCTCGACAGATCCTGTTGCACGACGTTTATTTGGGCTGACCTGTACCAAATCAAGCTGATATTCAAATGCATTTTCAGGCAATGGTTTGATTGCCAAATCTTGAATCGTTAAACTTAAACCGCCTCGTTGACGTAAGATCTCGCGATAAAGCGAACTCATACCCTCCATTTGCGCCTTATCATTTTTTGCTTGAGTAATACTTTGATATAAATCATTGGCATTACTCACTGCAACATCTCGTTCTTGTACAGTTGCATTCAAACTTTTATTGACAGCATCTAAAGCAGTTTTCTGCTTTTGAACGACTTCAACCAATTGTTCCGCATCTGCATCGTAACCAACAACTGTCAACCCTTGACGATGTCCAACTGTATAACCCAACAAAACACCGCCTAAAATCAGAACGATCGCTCCAATCACTAATGGCCTGTTCGTATGCCAAAATGATGGTTTGGGTGTATGTAAATCATCATTATTTATTTGTTCAGTATTCTGCATCGCCATCTCTATTTGAAGATAGAACCAAAGCACACATTTAAATCGATATTTAAATGTGTGTGAAGCTTAAAAGCGTTTTTTATGGTAATAAACCAATACCTGTTAGGCCTGCATCTTCTGCGAAATCAAAAATCAGGTTCATATTTTGTACAGCCTGCCCCGCAGCACCTTTTACTAAATTATCCTGTACTGATATTACAATCAATTTATTGGGTTGCGGTTTGTACAATGCAATACGTAATTCATTTGCTCCACGTACACTGCGTGTTTCAGGTGAGCTGTTTGGCGGCATCACATCTACAAATTTTTCATTGGCATAAAATTGTTCATAAAGTGCCTGAATATCTGTGTTTGCACCCTCTTCAGTTAAATCGACATAAATGGTGCTTAACATCCCGCGTATCATTGGAACCAGATGCGGAACAAACACAATATGATCAAAGATACCTTTTTGTCCTGAGATATTCTCGAGTGCTTCCACAATTTCAGGATGATGGCGATGTCCACTCACACCATACGCTTTAAAATTATCGGCATTTTCCGAGTAGATCATTCCCATACTCGCTTTACGACCAGCACCTGACACGCCAGACTTGGCATCAATAATAATACTAGAAGGATTGATTAAATGTTGTTCAGATTTCAAAAGTGGCGCCAAACCTAACTGAACTGTGGTTGGATAACACCCTGGATTACCAATCACATGAGCCTGTTTGATTTTCTCTCGATTGAGTTCAGTCAAACCATAAGCTGAATTTTGTAAAATATCTGGGCAACTATGCTGTAAACCATACCATTTTTCAAACTGCTCAAGATTTTGCAAACGAAAATCAGCTGCAAGATCAATCACTTTGGTATTGGCTAAAACCAGTTCTTTTGCATGTTGCATCGCCACCCCATGCGGTGTAGCAAAAAAGACCACATCACATTGTTTTAATAGATCCAAATTCAAATCTGAAAATTCAAGATCAGTATGACCACGAAGGCTTGGAAACATATCAGCAACGCGTTTACCAGCTTCAGTGCGTGAGGTAAGGACTCGAACAGTGACCTGCGGATGTCGTAATAAAAGACGCAATAATTCAACGCCAGTATATCCAGTTCCCCCAACAATTCCGACAGAGACCACGATTATTACCTCTAAATTTCAACCGAATGGCGGATAGTATGGCAGTTTACTCGGATTTCTACAATCAACTCAAAGACCAAAAAATCTTTTTAAAGCAGGTTCAAACTAGCTTTGTAATAAAGTATTTGTCACATATCCTACCACTGGTCAAAAATTACTTTAGCCATTATATTGAGATGGCATAAAATGGATCAAAGCCAATAATTTAAATTAGATAAAACTTTTAAAAGCCATTTTAAGGTATAAAATAATATTTTATGTCGTTCAATGACAAAGAGTTAAATCTCTACTTTAAATAATAGATTATCAGGGATAATAAAACTGATTGCTGGGTTGGCACGGATGACTAAACTTCAGGGGTGAAGGAATGCCTTTTTTAAAAAGCACACAATATCAATATAGTAATTTATTTAAATCAATTGGCATCGTAATATTGAGTACTTATCTTGCCAGTTGTGGAGGAAGCTCTAACACCCCTCTAACACCACAACAAAATAATGAAAATTCAAATCAGCAAGTTTTACAACCAAATGAAGTTCTGATTAAACTCCCTTTGGAAGTACATAATGTAAATCTTAAACTTTATGACAATACCAATGATCAAGTCGTTACTGAAGTCATTGCTTTTAGCGGAACATCTTCAGTTCTGAAGTTTCCAATTGAAAAAGCGAATCGAATCTATCGTCTTGAAATTACCACCAATCAAAACTCCCAAATTTATGATTTTATCAATGATAAATTTATAAATTTTGTGGGTACTTATCATGCATTGTTGTGGCCAACATCTACTGAGTCACGTATATTTTTTGTGAGTCCTGTGTCTGAGGCTGTTTATCAAAGAGCTTTAGTCCGCGCTGGCCAACTTCCAAATGAAACCATCGAAAACTCAAAAATTAATGACACCCATTTCATGATGGCGACGCAAGATGTAAATGCCGCACTACTCAATGCTTTTAAAAATGAAAATACCCCGACTTTAAGTAATGCCAATGCATTAACCAACCTTAGTTATACAGCATCTACTCAAAATCTTTATTTAGATAGTTATTTAAGCTTTGGATACCTTTTGTATTGGTATAACTCACATAATCAAAGTAGCAATTATTATTCAGAATTTACTCAAAACATTGCACTTGATTTGGCAGATGGCTATCTAGATGGAAAAACAGTGAATGGAAATACGACTGATTTTTCACCGATGGTCAGTAGTGTTGAAAATACTGATCCAAGATTAAATACGGCTCCAGATATTGGCTCAAATCAAAAAACAGTCAGAGAACTGTTTGCAAGTCATCTAAAAAATTCTGTACTGGACTTAGCTGTTCGTCAACTGCAACCCAGTTTAAATGGAATAGGTTATAAAGCATTGAATGAGCGCGCTTATAGTGGAACACCGAATACAGCTTATAACACTGTTAATGTTCGAACAAGCGGTGCTGGTGACTATCGACGTGCTGTTGGATTTACTCATTCAAGTGTATGTGGAGACTCTACTTATCCATGTAAACAAGGTATTACGGGAATAAATAGTGAAAATACAGATATTAACTTTCCTACAATTGAATATTTAGTCGGTCGTTATGAAGCCAATAACTGTATTTTAAAAGTCCGAGCAACAGGTGAAATTGAACTTAGTCAAGGTGAACAGACTTATAAATCTAACTTGAATGGTGGAATTACAGATAATTTGTTGCAAGTCAGTGCATCCACAAACGACTATATTCTAAATAGCGGCTCTGCCGAGCCAAGTAACAGTTCTCAACAATATCCGTTTATTCAACTTAAAATTAAAGACAATAAAATTCTGTCTGCAACGGCGGGTTTAGATAGACATACATCACCTGCACAACTCGAAAACGAGCAATTAAGCTGTAATTTCAATTAAATGTATATAGGAGCTGCAATATATTAGAGCTCCTAATACCACCACACAGGTAATTGATAACTTTTCAGTTGCTTACGATGCATGGAATATTTTGGATCAAATTTTTCAACTTCAGCCCAGAACTGTGCGCTATGATTAAAATAACGAGTGTGTGCCAATTCATGTACACAAACATAGCGCACGATTTCAGGTGGCATCAGGACCAAGCCTGCGTGTAACATAATATTGTGCTGTGCACTGCAACTGCCCCAGCGGGTTTTAGGTCGTCGAATACTACAATCACGAAACGAAAGCCCAACCTGCTGACTGATTTCCTTTAGATATACAGGTAAATATTGTTTTGCATAGTCATAGATCATACCTTTCAAGACCGTATTGCCTTTATCTTCTCGAATAAAGACACACGCTTCTTCATGATCAATCAGATAGTTTTTATGCTGTTTACGCAAAATAATCTGATAAGGCTGATCTTGATTAAAAAAATGAATCTGCTGAAAATTTGAACTTTCAAGTTGCTGTTGCTGAGTTTGTTTCTGCCAAGTTTGTAATAACCACTCTTGCGAATGATCCAAGAATTGCTGAATTTGCTTTTTTGTACAAAATAACGGCACAGTTAAACGAATTTGATGTGGTTCGACACGTAAGCGCAAACGTCTTGCCCTTACATGTCTGACCATCTTAATTTCGGGTAATGATTCCAAAAGCATTAAATCGCTGTACGTTCTTCAATTCCGTTATTCGTTGCCACAATCGCAACAGATGCAGAATTCAGTGCGAAAATACCATTAGTGACCACGCCTGGAATATCATTTAAGGTCTTTTCAAGTTCAATGGCATTTAAAATATTTAAATTATAAACATCTAAAATCACATTGCCGTTGTCTGTCACTACACCTTCACGATATACAGGATCACCGCCTAAAGTGACAATTTTACGTGCTACAGCAGAACGTGCCATTGGAATCACTTCAACAGGTAATGGAAATTCGCGACCTAATTGTTCTACCCATTTTGAATCATCGACAATACATATGAATTTTTTAGCGATAGATGCCACGATTTTTTCACGGGTAAGCGCAGCACCGCCTCCCTTGATCATGTGCATATGGCGATCAATTTCATCAGCGCCATCGACATAAGCATCCAATCCACCGACATGATTCATATCCACTACTTCGATACCGAGTTTTTGTAACCGTTCGGCAGTGGCCTGTGAACTTGCAACAGCAGCTTCAAGCTGTAATTCAGGTAGTAGATCAATCAGAAAATTTACTGTGCTGCCTGTTCCCACTCCTAAAATGCCACCTCTTGGCAAGTGTTTTAAAGCGGCTTGCGCAGCAGCTTGTTTTTTCTCATCTTGGGTTGCATACAGGTTCATGACATCACTCAACTATTATTTTTGACATTTGGACGAATTAATCGGCGCAAATGCCTAGGGGTTTGTTACAATAATTGTTTATTTTAAACTGTTAGATGGAAGATTAACATGCTGTCTCGTTTGGTTCGACAAATTTTACAGGCAACGGTATATGACGTTGCAATCGAAACCCCACTCGAAGCAGCGCCACGAATTAGTGAAAAACTGAATAATAACATTCGTTTTAAACGCGAAGATTTACAGCCTGTTTTTTCTTTTAAACTACGCGGTGCCTATAACCGTATTAGCCAACTCCCAAAATCCCAGTTGGAACGTGGCGTAATCACCGCTTCAGCAGGTAATCATGCGCAAGGGGTCGCCCTATCTGGCCAAAAATTAGGGATACGTGCCATTATCGTAATGCCCAAAACCACACCCGATATTAAAGTACAAGCCGTAAAGCGTTTGGGTGGCGAAGTCGTATTACATGGCGATTCTTTTGATATCGCAAATAAATATGCGATTCAACGTGCACAAGATGAAGAAATGACCTTTATTCCACCTTATGACGATGAACTAGTCATGGCGGGTCAAGGAACGATTGCCAATGAAATTTTACGTCAATGGCGCGATGTGGAATATGTATTTGTTGCTGTGGGTGGTGGTGGCTTGATTGCAGGGGTCGCTGCTTATTTAGGTGATGTTGCACCTCATGTCAAAGTGATTCCAGTTGAATATGATGAATCAGCCTGTCTAAAAGCTGCCTTTGAACACAATCAACGCGTGATCTTACCGCATGTAGGTTTATTCGCCGATGGTACGGCGGTGGCTCAAATTGGTGAAAAGCCATTTGAAGTCATTCAACTGCAAAAATCAGACAACTCAGGCCCGATTGTTGAACGCGAAGTTGTATTGGTAAATACGGACGAGATTTGCGCTGCAATTAAAGATACTTTTGATGAGTGTCGCAGTATCGTTGAGCCTTCAGGTGCAATGGCTTTGGCTGGTATAAAAAAATACGTTGAACAGCATAAAATTGAAGACAAGAATATTGTTTCCATCGTTTGCGGTGCAAACATGAATTTTGACCGTTTACGTTATATTGCTGAACGTACCGAGCTTGGTGAACATAAAGAAGCTATTTTTGCAGTCACCATTCCTGAACAAAAAGGCGCTTTTTTAAATTTCTGTCGTGCTTTACATGGTCGTAACATTACCGAATTTAATTATCGTGCAAGTGATAGTAACCAAGCTCAAGTGTTTGTCGGCATCAGCTTAAAATCAGGTCAAGCTGAACGTATCGAGATCTTTAATTCACTTAAAGCGTTATATGAAGTCGATGATTTATCTGATGATGAAGTGGCTAAACTGCATATTCGATATTTGATTGGGGGTCATGCCAATATTGAAAATGAACGTTTATTCAGAGTTGAATTTCCTGAACGTCCTGGCGCATTGCTTACTTTCCTTGAACGTTTAGGGCCAACACATAATATTAGCCTATTCCACTATCGTAATCACGGCGCAGCCGAAGGTCGCGTGCTGGTTGGATTACAGGCGACAGATACGCAGGAAAATCCTGATGTATTAATTGAGACACTGGAAAATATTACTTACCCGTATGAAGAAATTACAGCCAATATTGGTTATCAGCGTTTCTTGAAGTAATTTTCAGCGTTTTCTAATATAAACCGATTAGGATTTGGATCAACCTGCCTGATCGGTTTTTTAACACTTCTTTGCACTAAAACTTATTCAAAAATAATAAACTAATTTAATCATCAAGCATTACCAAAATTTAGAATTTAACTTACTACACAAAGATCAGGTTTTATATGGCTCAATTCGCTGTCATTGGCTTAGGTAGTTTTGGTGCAACAGTTGCATTACAACTCGCGCAGCTTAATCATGATGTAATTGGAATAGATACGATTAAGCGCAATGTAGAAGACGTTGGTGATCAACTGACCCATGCGGTTATCGCTGACGCAAGTGATGAACATGTGCTTGAAGAACTCAATATTAAAAACTGTGCTGCGGTAGTGGTCGCGATTGGAGAAGATATTGAGGCCAGTATTTTATGTGTACTACACCTAAAAAATTTAGGCGTTCCTAAAATTTGGGTTAAAGCAAAAACTAAAGCGCATCATATGATTTTGTCACATCTGCATGTCGATAAAATTATTCACCCTGAAGAAGATATGGGCGTACGTGTCGCGCAAGCCTTAAACTATCCGATGGTCAGTCGGTATATGGCACTCAATGACAATCATTTCATCGTAAAAGTAGAAATTCCTAAACATCTAAACGGGGTACATTTACTAGGTCTAATTGATGCGACCCAACATGTTAGAACGATTTTATTACAACGCGGTAAAGATATCATTTATGATCCAGAACCTTCTTATGCGGTACAATCAAAAGATATTCTTATTATAGAAGGTCATCTTGAACCCCTCAAAAAACTATCTAAACGATTTCTAGGTTATGATGAAAGATAAACTTGAGAATAAAACCTTTAACTTAAGTCCACCTTCACTTCTGGCGTTGGGATTTCTTAGTTTTATTATCATTGGGACGCTTTTACTTAAACTTCCTTTTGCCAATAAAGGTAATTTAAGTTGGATGGATGCTTTGTTTACAGCAACTTCCGCAGTGACTATTACGGGGCTTTCAGTTGTTAATATTGGTCAGTCTCTGACTACCACGGGTCAGCTTATTTTGTTATTTTTGATTCAGTGTGGTGGTCTCGGTTTTATGACTTTTGCAATACTGGCAGCGTTGAGCCTTGCTCCCCAGTTAGGACTGAAACAACAAATGATGGCGCAGGACTCTTTGGGGCAGACAAGTTTATCTAAAGTTACAACCATTGCACAGTCAGTATTTTTTTATTCTTTATTTTTCGAAGTCATAGGAATCATCATTTTAACGTCCATCTGGACAACAGACTTCGGATTCACTCATGCTTTATATTATGCTTTTTTCTATAGTGTTTCTGCCTTTAATAACGCTGGATTTTCGTTATTCCCAGATAGCTTAGTTACTTTTCAAAGTCATTATCTTGCATGCCTTGCGATTAGTTTCTTGTACATACTTGGCGGCATTGGCTTTATGGTATTGATGGATATCAAACAAAATAAGCGTTGGAAAAGGCTTAGTACCAATAGCAAAGTCGTATTATCAACCATTGCCGTTTTAAATATCAGTGGATTTTTACTCATTTGGTTAATTGAAGCAAATAATCCACTCACGCTCATGCAAATGAATCTAGGCGAGCAAGCTGTAAATGCGTGGTTTCAGGCGACTGTACCTCGTTCTTCTGGGTTCAACACCATCGATACCGCATCTTTGATGAATAGCTCCACCCTACTGACCATGTTTCTCATGTTTATTGGGGGTGGTTCACTCAGTACCGCGGGTGGAATCAAAGTCGGTACTTTTTTTATTTTAGTATTGAGTGTTATCTCTTTTTTACGTCGAAACGATGAGATTCGAGTATTTAATCGTTCTATTTCCTATGAAAGTACTTTTAAAGCACTTGCTGTTGTCGTGATTACTTTAAGTTTAATTTTTATCGGCTTTATGACGATCTTAATCTTGGAACCACACAAAAATTTTCTAGATTTATTTTTCGAAGTAGTATCCGCGGCTTGCACAGTCGGTTTATCCCGAGGTATCACGGGAGAATTACATAACGGTAGCTTATTTGTACTGAGTTTACTGATGTTTGCAGGTCGTTTAGGCCCCCTTACGCTGGCATATCTAATTGCAACACCCAAGAAAAGTCGACTTAAGCATCCGAGTGCAGACATTCAAATTGGTTAATACTCAACTTTAATTTTTTAGAACATCGATCGAATAAAAACGCCCAATAGGTGTATTGAGCGTTTTATAAATCATGATGCTATTTATAATGGATTAATACCAATCCATGAGCGAAATACCCAGACCAAAATACGTAGCACGATGGTTGTAGTCAATCAGACTTTCACCATAACCATCAAAGACCTGAAAGTGTCCACGTAACTTTCCACTGATTGGAAATGTCCAGTCAAACTGCGCTGCACCATGTGAATCATCACCATCTTTTAATGAATGACGTAACATTAAAGAGAAGTCATGGTCATTCCATTTATAAAATGCGGTTAGATCACCCCGACCGATATAATCCTCAATATCTGGATTATTATCATTCTTAGCATCTTCCTTAATACGAATCCACGGACGTAGCATTAAAGCAAAATTGTCTTTTTCAAATCCGACATTAAAAATTACACGGTTCCAACTACGTGATAATGGATCAGAACGACCATTCGATTGGTGATTTAAAGTCACACCAAGCAATCGCCCATCCAGACCAAATACTTTATAATTGGTACGAAACATTAAGCTTGCCTCAGGCTCGTAATTGGTTTCACGAAACGGGCGTGACTCATCACCATTATAAACTTGCCAGCGTGAAGACTGCGTATATCCAAGCCATAAATCGCCATTGTTACCAATGATATTTTCCCAAGCCTTTGTTTTCAGTGAAAGCTGAAATTTTGACTCAAGCGAATCTAAATTTTGATTTTCTGTCACGGTATTATTTGGGTTTGGACTTGAAGGAAATTCATTTTTCTTGGTCGTCCAAAAAACTGGCATTAAATAGACAGGCTTGAATGCTCGGATGTTCCATGTACCCAATTTTGCTTTTTCAGAAAGTTCCCAACGTTTATCCAATAAAGACACATTTGGATCAATTGGGTCGGCTTCCAATGCAAATAAACTTCCCACCTTTTCTTCGACTTTGGCTTTTAAAGTCTCAGGCTTCGCTTTATCCTCTTTAGGCTCGACAGGTGCAGCAAGCTGAGCCGCAATTGCATTTCGAGTATCTACAGGTGCTTTGAAAATCGCATCATAACAAGCCAGACGATCTGCGTTTGAATCTAATGCGACACAAGCTTTAGCACTTGCTGGTGTAGCAGGCGCTTCAACTGTCTTCACCACAGTACTCGGTGTTTGATTTGATGTCACTGATATTTCCGCATGTACAACAGACACCCCCATACAACTGAGCATACTTAGCATGCTCAGTTGTAGCGGTGTTCGTTCAAAAGATTTGAACGACATAAGTTTCTCCAGTTTTTCTTTTAATCTACTTGTTTAATTTGAAAACCGAGCTGTTCAAGTTGTTCTCGTTTTGCAAACGGTGCAACCACTGCTTTTGTTGGTTTCTGATCAATTAAATATTGTTGAGCCACACGTTGTAAATCATCTAGCGTGACATTTAATAAACGTTCTCTTAAAGTTTTCCTAAAGGATGGTGTGCGTGCATGCAACAGCGCATAACATGCCGTTATGGCTTCACCCGCAGGTGAACCAGGTTTATCCATGCTCGACACCAATCCTAAAATTGCTTCTTCAAGTTGATGAGGTTGTTGCTGTGTATGCAAAAGCCATTCTACACTGGCCTCAAAATCTTTAAATGTCTCAGCCAAACGTGGATCTCGATAGCTATAAAAACGGAATGAACAGGCATTACCATCATAACTTGCACCACCGCCATATGCTCCGCCTTTTTCTCGAATGGCACTATGTAAATAACCATTACGCAAATAGGCTGCGAGTACCATCAGTGGCGCTGCATCAGGATGTGAAACCTCAATGGCTGGATAAGCAGAGGCACAAAACTGAACATTGGTCTGAATTAACCATGCTTCATCTTGATCACTTTCGAGGTGTGAAATATTTTGAATTTCAGGAAGCTGCGCATCAATTTCAACTTTATCCCAGACATTTTGAATTTCTTCAATTAACTGGTCTGAAAGTTGTTCCTCACACACCAATAAAAACTGTTTAGGTGCTTGCAATAACTTCAAATGAATCGCTTTTAACTCATTAATCAATTGATCATAAGCCTTATCGTTTTGTTCAATATCATCGACTAGATCACTTAACCAGTTTAAAGCACCCAAGCCAGTATTATGATAATCACGCTGCGCCAATGCACTCATATTGCGTGATGCAGCTTGCATCGCATAGCTATGACCAGAACCAGATAAACGCGATTTCCAACGTGTTTTGCGTTGTTGTAATAACTCAATAATGCGATCTTTCTCATCAAAACGGAGCTTCTCAAAGGCGAGTTTTAATAAACCAATCGCATCCAATCGCTCATTTAAGGACTTGGTGGTCAGTGTCAACCATGCACTAATTTTACCTTTATCATCCACTTTACTACGTAATGAAGCACCCATGCCCAAACCACCACTTAAGGCCGTTTGCACTTGTTGCAGAGTCAAATAATCATATTCGCCCGCACCCACTTCACCCATCAAAATTGACAATAAACTAAAATAAGGCGACTGTACCACTTCATCTGGAATCTCAATCAACACCTGTTGATAATAAATCCCATTGGTTCCCGCATGGTATAAGTTCAAGGGATAATCATGACGATTGGAAATAATTTCTCTGAGTTGACCTTGTACAATATGCAAATCTGCTGGAACATCTTCAAGTCCAACTTTTGGCAATAAATCCAGATCATCAGGTGTATCCTGACGTTGTTTTAACGCCTCTGCATTTGCTTCTATCTTCGCACGATCAGCCTCGGTTAGATGTTCAGCAATCTTCGCCAGTCGTGCTTTTTCCGCAGCTTGCTCTTTGGCTGATTTTTCAGCATCCGGAATCAAAGTCATTTGTACACGATGCGGATTGTCCAAAAGATAGGTTTGAATCAGATTTGATAACCACATTGGATCTTTTAGTTCTTCTTTAACCTGATCAATGGCAGTATCTACATCCCAAATATGAATCGGATCATTATGGTGAATCGCACTACTTAAACCATTTAGGATCAAACTCAAACCATAAGGCATACCATCGCCATTAATTTCGCGCTGATGCAATTCGATCTGATGCAAAATTGCATCAACCAACGCCTGATCGATCGGCTTCGATGCTACATCCTGCAAAACCCTGAGAACGCCCTGCTTAAACTCTTCGGCATGTTCAGCATTTGAACCTTGAACAGCACAATAGAACGTCATCTCAAAATTAGAATCATCCACCCCCATAAGTGGACCCGTCGATTGGGCATAACCACAAGTTTCCAGATAATGACGCAAAGGTGAAGCTGAATTTTCCAGTAAAATTCCTTCGACCAGACGCATACCTAAACGCAACTTGATATCACTGGCTTGCGGTAATAACCATGCCAATACATGATAGGTTTTATCCGTTAAATCTTCACTATCTACTGCATAGGTTTCAGTGACTTCAATCGGCGCCGCCAAGCGTTTTTCTGGTGTTGAATAAAGCGTCGTCCCTTTTTCAAACTTTGCCAAAGCCAGTTTTTCAAATTGCTCTTGCAGATCATAAGCACTTTGATTTCCAAAAGTCATAAACACCGCATTACTTGGATGATAATGCGACTTATAAAAATTGACCAATTGCTCATAACTTAAATCTGGAATGTCTTTCGGATCACCACCAGAATTATAATGATAAGTGGTTTCAGGAAATAAGTGATAAGCCAGTTGGTGATAAAGCTGATCTGAAGGTGCACTCATCGCGCCTTTCATTTCATTAAATACCACGCCTTTGTAAACAGGTTCGCTATTTTCTAACTCAATACGAACCCCTTCTTGGGCAAAATCAAGTGGGTTCAAATTTGCTGCAAAAGCGGCATCTAAATATACAGATAATAAGTTTTGGAAATCTTTTTTATTTTGCGTTGCAAATGGATAAGCTGTCCAGTCTGCCGCCGTGAACGCGTTCATAAATGTATTTAATGAACGACGAATCATTAGAAAAAATGGATCACGTACTGGAAATTTCTCTGAACCACACAGTGCAGTATGCTCAAGAATATGTGCCGTACCTTTTGAATCCATTGGTTGAGTACGAAACGCCACTAAAAAAACATTTTCATCATGCGAAGTGGCTAAATGATAATGAACAGCGCCCGTCACTTTATGAGCATATTCAGAAACTAGAATGTCCAAAGCTTCAACATGATGTTGACGTACCAACTGAAACGCAGGATGTACAGTTTGATTAATAGTTCCAGTGACATCTACTGTCATGTGATCTCCTAAAATTTCGCTTTGATAATTGGTCTCCATTATAGCCTTAGTCAGGTGCCATTTTGGTAGTTTTAATCTGACACAATTTCTTTGTTTTGCTGTAATTTGGTAGTTCTTCAAGCCACATTATAAAAATTAAATGGCATAGTTGAGTAAATCGGGACAGTATATTTTCTTTGATGATGAAATTTATTCATCGAACTACAGTAAAACTGAACAATCGTGTAAACTGTGTGCTTTGATTTTACCTGTGAAGACAATCATGGCAACTGTTGACCTTTTTGCAATTGGAAATGCACTTATTGATCAGGAATTTAAAGTATCTGATGATTTCTTAGCCAATCAAGGCTTGCAGAAAGGCACCATGCAGTTAACGGATGGCCCAGCTCAAGCCGCATTATATCAAAAACTATTAGATTCTCAGGATTATAAAGGTCAAGCTAGTGGTGGGTCTGCAGCAAACACCACCGTTGCATTTAGTGCTTTAGGCAGTTCGGCATTTTATGCTTGTCGAGTAGGAAATGATGAACTTGGTCAAATTTACCTTGATGGTTTAAATGACGCCGACATTTACACTTCAACAAAATCAAAAACGGATGGTGTGACGGGCACTTGTATGGTACTGATTAGCCCAGACACAGAGCGTACTATGCATACTTATTTGGGGATCACCACCGAACTTTCTGCTGACCAAGTCGATTATGAACCATTAAAAAATGCTCAATGGCTTTACATCGAAGGATATCTATCTACTAGTCCCTCAGCTCGATTAGCCGTCAAGCAAGCACGTCAGGTTGCACGTGAGCATGGAGTCAAAATTGCGTTATCGCTTTCGGATCCTGCTATGGTTCAATATGCACGTGATGGTCTCAATGAACTGATTGATGAAGGCGTCGATGTGTTGTTCTGTAATGAGCAAGAGGCTCTGATGTATACCGAAACACATACATTGGATGAAGCATTTGCCAAATTGAAATTAAAAAATCATACCATTGTCATTACACAAGGTGCTAAAGGCGCTTCAGTGTATTCTCCAAGCACACATTTTCATTTAGGTGGTCGCCGTGTTACTGCTGTCGATGCCAATGGTGCGGGTGATGCCTTTGCGGGTGCTTTTTTATATGCGCTCAATCAACAGATGTCTCTTGAAGATGCAACTCAGCTTGCTATCTTGATTTCAAGTGAAGTGGTTGCGCAATATGGTCCGCGTTTAGATATTGAAAACTATGCTAAACTACTTAAAAATTTCCAGACTGAATGTGCATAAATATGGAAAAAATTTGCATGACCGAGGATATCCCTGAGCGCGAAGCACGTTCTTATGAAATTCCTCAGGGAGAGACTATTTTTATTACGCAGCGTGATGGTGTTTTTTTTGCTTATCAAAATATCTGCCCGCATCTACAAGTTGAACTCGAATTTCTGGAAAATCAATTCCTAGATCAAGATCAGGAGTTTATTGAGTGTTCAACGCATGGTGCACTGTTTAATGTAGAAACAGGTGAATGTATTTCGGGCCCTTGTTTGGGTGAGTTTTTAACGAAAGTTGAAATTCAGATACATTCAGATGGTGGAATTTACTTAACAGAATAATTTCTCAGGTTTTTGCCATGTCAGAATTTTTCTTCAACTACGACTTGCTTCCTTTTCATTTAAGTGTGGTTGCCCTAATTGTTCTTAGCATGGCAGAAACTATTGGTATTTATATTGGAGTACGCCCCAGTACTGTTATTCAGAAAATTTCTCCAAATTGGCTAGTGTACTCGCCACTCCTTAATGTTAAGTTTTCAAAAGTTCTCATTCTTGTCTTTTTTTTAATCAATTTCAGTTTTGCTGGTTATTTTTTACAACTTGCTTTTTTTGCCAAACAGCACAGCTTTGTTTCGCCCTTCTATCTGATTTTGCCTGCACTTGTTATTGCTATATTCTTTACAGTATTTATGATTCACTGTCTTGATCAAGTCATTAAACCACAGATCGAACATCACAACACCAGTCTACTTGGGCGACTCGCAACCATCTCAAGCGGCAATGCTCGTCCAGGATTTTCAGCGCAAGCCCGCATTCGTGACGAATTTGGTCAGATTCACTACGTACAAGTTGAACCAGAATTTGGGGAACTAGAATTCCGTTCACAGGTTATTTTAATTCGTTTTAAACAGACACATTACATCGCAAAAAAAATTGCAGTATCAAATCACTTATTTACACCACAACAATAATCATGTATATCTTTTAATCAATAAGAAAAACTGACATAGGATCATTCAAAGATAATGAGTAAATTAAAAATTTAATCTCAATATTTAGTCGCAGAACTCACATATCCACAATCCGACCATTTCAGTTGGTTATTTAATTTGTCTAAAATTTAATTATTACTATTTTAGTCGGATTTAAAAATTAAAATATAACTATTTTAGTCGGATTAATTTCAGCTAATATACGACTGTTTTAATATGCTTTTTATTATTTTACAAATTAAATAATTTATTTGTAAGTGTTTGATTTGGAATGAAATAATAATATATTTTTATTTTAATTGTTTTTGTTGTTTATTTTTTTGTTTATGTCATTAATAATATAGTTAATCCATCCATATAGGCTTATATATATGAGCTTAATGAAAAAAGATTTTAATCAACGTTTAGTCAAAGAAATTACAATCATATTAATAATTAAGATTGTTCTTTTACTAACAATTAAACATATCTGGTTTGATGCCCCTACTATCCCTAAAAATTTTGACAATCAAGTTGCCGAGCGTATCGCTGGCACAAATTCCCAAATCAAGGAGACACGTTGATGATTTCTGAAAGCGTGGTCGATCTTTCGCGGTTCCAGTTCGCTATGACCGCAATGTATCACTTCATTTTTGTCCCTCTGACTTTAGGCCTTGCTTTTCTTCTTGCCATTATGGAAACAACATATGTTATTTCTGGCAAAGAAATTTATAAAGATATGACTAAATTCTGGGGAAAACTTTTCGGTATCAACTTTGCTTTAGGTGTAACTACTGGTCTGACTATGGAATTCCAGTTTGGTACTAACTGGGCTTACTATTCACACTATGTAGGTGACATTTTTGGTGCGCCACTGGCAATTGAAGGCCTAATGGCTTTCTTTTTAGAATCAACTTTTATTGGTTTATTCTTCTTCGGCTGGAATCGTTTATCAAAAGTACAGCATTTAGGGGTAACATGGTTAGTAGCCATTGGCTCGAACATGTCAGCCTTGTGGATTTTAGTCGCAAATGGTTGGATGCAAAACCCTGTTGGTGCTGCATTTAACTATGAAACCATGCGTATGGAACTGACCGATTTTGCAGCGCTTATTTTTAACCCTGTCGCTCAGGTCAAATTTGTACATACAGTTTCAGCAGGCTATGTGACTGGTGCGATCTTTGTATTAGCGATTTCTAGTTATTACCTATTGAAAAAACGTGACTTGCCATTTGCCCGTCGCTCTTTCGCCATTGCTGCCATTTTTGGTTTAGCTTCAACATTATCGGTTATTTTACTAGGTGATGAATCTGGCTATGAATTGGGTGATGTCCAAAAAGCAAAACTTGCCGCTATTGAATCCGAATGGGAAACTCAACCAGCACCAGCCAGTTTCACTTTATTTGGTATCCCAAATCAACAAGAAATGCGCACTGATTATGCCATTAGAATTCCTTATGCATTAGGTCTAATTGCAACACGTTCAACCGATAAGCAAGTCACAGGCATTACTGACTTGATGAAAGAACATGAACTTCGCATTCGTAATGGTATGGTGGCTTATAGCGAGCTTGAGAAACTCCGTGCAGGTGATAAATCTCCTGATTTGCTCAATTCATTTAAAGAAAACCAGAAAGATTTAGGCTACGGTTTATTGTTGAAAAAATATACCGAAAAAGTCACTGATGCGACAGAAGCCAATATTCAATCTGCCGTTAAAGACAGTATTCCAAACGTTACCGCTTTATTCTTTACGTTCCGTATCATGGTTGCTTGTGGTTTTCTTATGCTCTTGCTTTTCATCTTGGCGGCATGGTCTGTGGCTAAACGCAATGCTGAAGATAAACCATGGTTACTTAAGTTTGCTTTGTTTGCTTTGCCATTACCGTGGATTGCGGCTCAAACTGGTTGGTATGTAGCAGAAGGTGGTCGTCAACCTTGGACAATCGGTGAAGTATTACCTACTCACCTCTCAGCATCTAGTTTAAGTACTGGCGATGTATGGGGTTCAATCATTGCACTTGCAGCGTTCTACACCGTACTCCTCATTATAGAGATGTATCTGATGATCAAGTTTGCACGCTTAGGTCCAAGCTCACTTCATACGGGTAAATACCATTTTGAAAAACATGAGAACTCGAATTTGGTCGCTGAGGAGGCTCAATCATGATCGAATATGAACTCCTAAAAATAATTTGGTGGGTCTTGGTTGGGGTTCTCCTGATCGGGCTTGCCCTAACTGACGGTTTCGACATGGGTGCAATGATTTTGATGCCTTTCGTCGGTAAAACTGACAGTGAACGTCGTGTGGCAATTAATACGATTGCTCCTCACTGGGATGGTAATCAGGTTTGGTTAATTACTGCGGGCGGTGCAATTTTTGCGGCATGGCCAATGGTTTATGCGGTTGCTTTCTCTGGGATGTATTGGGCCTTATTACTAGTTCTGTTTGGACTTTTTCTAAGACCTGTGGGTTTTGATTATCGATCCAAACTTGAAAATACCAAATGGCGTAACTCTTGGGACTGGGGACTATGTATTGGTAGTTTTGTTCCAGCACTTGTATTTGGTGTAGCATTCGGCAATATGCTGGTTGGCGTACCTTTTAGTCTGGATGAAACTGTCCGTTCTCACTATGATGGTAATTTCTTTGGCTTACTTAACCCATTTTCCGTGATATGTGGCTTAGTTAGTGTTGCCATGTTGTGTGCTCACGGTGGAGCTTGGCTCATGCTGCGTACAGATGCTGCACTACATCGGCGTGCGGCTAAAGCAACTCAAATTATGTCTGTTGTATATCTTGTTTGCTTTATTGCTGCTGGTGCTTGGCTTTATTTCGGTAATATTGAAGGTTTTACTTTGGTACAGCCTTTTGATACGAATGGTGTTGCAAATCCTTTAGCAAAAGAAGTAGTAACCAATGCAAATCACGGTTGGCTAAATAACTATAGCCAATATCCAATCACCATGGTTGCGCCTATTGTGGGTATTCTTGGCGGTCTCATTGCATTATTTGCTTCGAGTAAAAATAAAGCAGGATTAACCTTTTTAGGATCTGCTTTAGCGATTATTGGAACCATCTTGACTGCTGGTTTTGCATTATTTCCGTTCCTTATGCCATCTAGTATCAGCCCTGTTTCAAGTCTTACTATGTGGGATGCTGTTTCAAGTCATAAAACATTAGGTGTCATGACCGTTGCTGCATGTATTTTTGTGCCAATCATATTATGTTATACATGCTGGTGCTACTATAAAATGTGGGGTGTCATTACCAATAAAGACATTCAAGCTAATTCACATAGTTTGTACTAAGATCACGAGGAGAAATATATGTGGTATTTCGCATGGATTCTTGGAATATTGATGGCTTGTTTTGCAGGTGTTCTAAGCGCTCTTTATATTGAGCATCATCAAAATTTAGATGAGGAATAACATTATGGCTGAAGCAGTGACAACAGTAAAAAGAAGTAAAGCGCAGACCATTGCGATGGTAATTTCATTTTTGTTGGCATTGCCACTTGCAGCTGTATTGTTGGTACATCCTGGCATGATGCTAGATGCAAACGGCCACTACAACCATAGTGTCCTTATGCTGGTTATGTTAGGCATTTCAGGCGGCTTTATTCATGGTGTAGGCTACATTCCCCAGTTTTGGTTGTGGAAATGGTTATTTAGTCCTTATATCTCATGGCCACTGATGTTGATTGGTTATTATCTATGGTTTGTTAAATAATAATGACTCAATAAAAAAACCTCCGAATTTTCGGAGGTTTTTTTATGCTTAAGATTTAACTTAGTTCGACTGTCCTGCTAACCACGCCATAAATTTTTGGCGTTCAACCTTTGAGGATTTTTGCCACAACTCAACCAATTGTTGATCATTGCTTATCACTACATTCGAAGCTTGAGGAGTGATCACTGTGGTTGGAACAGCAATGCTTTCTTTAGCGACCACTGTTTGATTTGCATATACTGGTGCAGGTTGATTAGATGGTACAGATTTATTTTGAGTTAAATCATAAGCTTTACCAAAAAGCCCTCTATTAAACCAAGGCTTAGACTCAGTATTTGCACCTGTTTGCTGAACCAGTAATTGGTGATTCACATTATAAAGACCAATGGTTGGTTGTTCAGCATATTTTTTTGCATCTTCAAAATTTGACGGCGCATTAACTAAATTGAGTTTATAAGTTGCTCCATCTTTTAAAGGTGGCGTTTTTAACGTGACTATTCCAGATTTAACAATATCGTGTTCACCATCTAAATGCTGAAAAAATTCCTGATAACGAACGCTAATACTTATTTCGCCAGCATCAACTTTGTAATTATTTTCCTTATGACGCAATAACCCTGAATTCACCTCTTGGTCATTGACCGCCAGTATTACGATCTCCTCTGGCGCAGTAATTGTTGCTGCTGCAAAAACAGAGCCGCTCAAACATAAACTTAATGCGGCAAGTGTGAATTTTAAAGTCATTGTTGGATTTCTCTACATTTTTTAAATCATGAGCACTATGCAACGCAGTTGTGACAATTTTATGACAAATATTTCCGAATTATTTATAAATTATTAAATTTTATAATATTATTTAAATAATTATTAAAAAGTTGTATGCATTACTGCTAAATTTTACTTCCAATACATTCTCATAAAAAAGAGCGCTTAAACGCGCTCTTGATGTTGAAAAGAATATGAAGCTTAGTTAAACGTTTTAAAGCGCTCATCATCGCTCATAAAATCTTTATCGCCCGCTTCTGCTTCAATTGAACCAAATACCAATTGTGCGCGAAGTTTCCAGTTATGCGGAATATCAAAAGTTGTTGCAACTTCATCATCAATAATTGGATTGTAGTGTTGAAGTGACGCCCCGACATTATGTTCTGCCAATGCAGTCCACGCTGCAAATTGAGCAATCGCAGTTGAGTGTTCAGACCAAACAGGGAAATTATCAGCATACAATGCAAATTGTTCTTGTAAACCTTTAATCACCGCTTCGTCTTCATAGAATAATGCTGTGCCAAAACCAGCAGAGAAACTATCAAGCTTGCCACTTGTCGCGGCAAAAGCAGCTTCTGGAACAATTTTTCTTAAAGTTTCACGTACGATTTCCCAAAATTTATGATGCGAATCACCAAATAGGATCACTACACGTGAAGACTGTGAGTTGAATGAAGATGGACTGTGTTTTACAGCATCTTTGATGATTTGCTCAATCTCACCTTGCTCTAATGCAACATTTTTTCCAATTGCATAGATACTGCGACGATTTTTAATTTTATCTAAGAATGATGTCATTTGTAATGTCCTGTATACATTTGACCTAATAGGTCGTGATCTGGAATGTTGATTAGTTTATGCAACTCTCATGGCGTCTTCATTACTAAATTTATTACATACTGTTTTATTTTTAGAACAGTTTCATAGTTGGCGCATCATCAAAACAAAAACTCCACACGAAGTGGAGTTTAAAAGTTTAAATCCGATTATTTATCGGTTTCAAACAATGCCGCTACAAAAGATTTGGCTGAAAATGGACGCAAATCATCAATTTTTTCACCGACACCAATAAAACGAATGGGTACATGGGTACGACTGGCGATATTAAACAGTACTCCACCTTTCGCGGTACCATCGAGTTTGGTAATGGTAATTCCGGTTAAACCAACCGCTTGATCAAACTCCTGAACCTGATTGATGGCATTTTGTCCTGTACCTGCGTCGACTACGAGCATAATTTCATGCGGTGCAGTCGCATCAATTTTCTGCATCACACGTTTAACTTTTTTAAGTTCTTCCATCAGGTTACTTTTGTTATGCAAACGACCTGCTGTATCAGCAATCAATACATCAATCCCTTTTGCCCGTGCACTTTCAAAAGCATCAAAAATCACCGACGCACTATCTGCACCATGCCCTTGTGCCACCACTGGAATATTATTGCGCTCACCCCAGATTTGTAACTGTTCAGTCGCCGCTGCACGGAAGGTATCTCCTGCTGCTAGCATGACTTTTTTACCTTCGCCTTGTAAACGCTTGGCTAATTTACCAATGGTCGTGGTTTTACCTACGCCATTTACGCCCACCATTAAAATCACATAAGGCGTTTTATTTGGATCGATATGTAAAGGTTTAACTCTTGGTGCAAGCAATGCAACCAGTTCTTCCTGTAGCGCTTTATAAAGTGAATGTGAATAGATCAAATCACCACGCGCAGTACGCTCAGTCAAATTGGTAATAATCGTTTTAGTGGCATCTACACCAATATCAGAAACCAATAATTGCTCTTCAACCTCTTCTAAAAGCTCATCATCAATCTCTTTACCACCAATCAGGATGCTAACCATACCATCGGCCAGATTACGGCGAGTTTTGGTTAACCCATCTTTCATACGACTAAAGAAGCCACCTTTAGACTGGGTCTCAGCCGAACTTTGCTCAACATCTTCAATATTAGAGGTTTCAGATTTAACAGCAGCAGGTAAAGCGGATTCTTGTATTTTTACCGCATCATCAATAATTGGAACATTGACAACAGGTAAGTTTGGTAATGTGACATCGTCATCCCCAATGTCAGCATCAATCAAGAATTTATTTTGCATATTCGATTGCTGTTGCATACCGATTCCCTTGAAAAGCAGCGGGTTAAAAAACAAAGAGTTTAGCACAGATTCTCTTTCTTGCCCGAGCTTATTCAAACTGCGTTTAAAGTGCAAATAGCCGTGCAAATGATGGGTATTTTGAGGTGTTTTGCGATGATCCAGATAAAGAAACTTCACTAAAAAACAACAGGATATTATTGAGTTTAAACGTTATTTTTTTAAAAATAGATTGAAATATGAGAAATACCTATGGACGGCTTGTGTTCAAATCGTTACGACAATGTTTTAAATTCACTGTACTTCATTTTTCTTTAATGTTCTTATCATTGACTGCGAGCCATGCAGAAACACAAAGCCAACTTGGACGTACCACTTTTGAAACGACACTTACCAATGGGTTAAAAGTAATTATTCGGGAAGATCATCGTGCTCCGATCGCCATTAGTCAAATTTGGTATGCCGTCGGTAGTAGTGACGAATCAGGCAATATTTTAGGGGTATCTCATGCGCTTGAACACATGATGTTTAAAGGAACAACCAAAGTTCCTGATAATGAGTTTACCCGTTTAAGTCGGATTTATGGTGGGCGAGTCAATGCAGCAACTTCGAGTAATTATACCAATTATTATCAACTTTACCCCAAAGCTTATTTACCTATGGCATTGGAGCTTGAAGCAGATCGTATGACCCATCTGGTATTACGTCAAAGTGATTTTGCAACTGAAATGAATGTGGTCATGGAAGAACGTCGCCAACGTACCGACGATAATCCTCGCGCGCTTGCTTTCGAGCGATTTAAATGGCTGGCTTTTCCCACCAGTCATGCACGGCAACCTGTCATTGGTTATATGAAAAACCTGCAAAATATTCAGTTAGAAGATCTAAAACAATGGTACAAAACCTGGTATAGCCCTAATCATGCCACTTTAGTGATTATTGGCGATGTAGATGCAGAGGCAACGCTCAAACAGGTTCAAAAGTATTTTGGACAGATTCCCAAACAAAGTTCAGCTGAGCGTAATGACGTGTTGGAATTTGATCGAGTCGGCTATCGACATATGGAAGTTCAATTACCTGTACATGTAGCAAATTTATATATGGCTTGGAATGTTCGTACTATCAAAACCGCCAAAAATCCGCAAGATGCCTATGCACTGACCATTATTCAAGCGCTTTTAGATGGCAATATTTCTTCACGTTTGCAACAAAAACTGGTACGTGACAAAAAAATGCTTAGCTCGATCAGTATCAATTATGATCCTTATAATCGTGGTGACAGCTTATTTACGATTACCGCCTTACCTGCGGATGGGATTAGTCTCGTATCAGCTCAAGATGCCATTCAAAAAGAAATAGATTCACTTAAAACAGAACTGATTGAACCCGTTGAGCTTGAACGTGTCACCAACAATTTTGTTTCCAATCTGGTCTATAGCCAAGACGATATTATTGGTCAGGCACATATGATCGGATTACTTGAAGTCAATGGTTTGAGTTATCGACTGGTGGATGATTTGCCTGAACATTATCAGACAGTAACACCACAAGATATTCAACGAGTGGCTAATGCCTACTTTGTTAAAAGCAATCTCACTACTTTATACCTAGAACCACAACAAGAAAAATAAAGGATTGATAATGAACAACACCCTAATCATGCTCATGTTGACAACTCTATTCTCTAGTCCACTCTTTGCAGATATTGTGGATCAAAACCTTGCTGAACAAGATGACCCGTCTCGACTAAAATCTATTTCACAACTGAGTAGTCTTAAAAACATCTCTAAAAGTAATGCTGAACACGCACCTTATGTGCATGATCTAAAAAATACAGATCAAGTAAGAACACTATTTGTTGAATCACAAGCGCTACCGATTGTGGATATACAACTCACATTCAATGCAGGCTCGGCACAAGATGAACGTATAGGCAAAGGTTTATTTGGTATTGCCAACATGGCTGCCAACCTGATGACTGAAGGAACTGAAAACTACAGTGCCGCCCAAATCGCCAATACCTTTGAACAACTTGGTGCACAATTTAGTGTCAAAGCATATCGGGATATGTTTGTCGTACGTTTACGAGTGATGTCAGATCCACAAAAAATGCAGTCCGCTATCAACCTCATGCTGGAGGTGATTAATCACGCAACGTTTACCCCATCCAGCCTGAATCTTGTATATAGCAATACACAAGTCGGTCAACGCCAGTTACAAGAAAATCCGAATCGTTTGATTGATATTAAACTTTACCGCACTTTGTATGGAACACACCCCTATGCGGAACCAACCACGGGAACCTATGCCAGTATTCGCAAAATTACTCCTGCCTTGCTCAAACAGTTTCGCCAAGAGTTATTGGTTGCACAAAATATGAATATCGCAATGACAGGACAACTCACCACACAACAAGCCAGCGATCTCAGTATTAAAATAATCCAATCATTACCTCAAGGCCACGCTGCGCCACCGCTTGCTCATCCGAAGCTACAGCGTGGCTTTAACATTCAGCACATTCCTTATCAGTCCACACAAAGCTATGTCACAATGGGACATTTAGGTGTAAGCCGAAATAATCCAGATCAGCTAGCTCTAGAACTTGCCAATCAAATGCTCGGTGGTTCAGGATTTAACTCATTGCTCATGAAACAGCTTCGGGTAAAACGTGGCTATACTTATGGCGCATATAGTACATTTAGCTTTACGCAGACAAGTGGTGTTTTTAGTTTAAACTATTCGACTCAGCAAGATCAGTTGATGGATAGTATTCTGGTTGCACATCAAACTTTGCTTGATTTTGTCGAACAACCTATCGATAAAAAACAGCTTGAAGAAACACGAAGTGGAATGTTACTGGCCTTTCCCATGACCTATAGCAGCAATGCCAATATTAATGCACAACTTGGTTCGATTGGTTTTTATGGATTACCTTCAGATTATTTATCGAAGTATCCAGAACAGCTCAGAAAATTGACAGCACAAGATGTACAACAGGCAATTAGAACACACATTCACCCTGATAACCTGACAGTCATTGTCGCCAGTGAAAAATTAGATAAAGAACAATTATTAAAAGATCTTCAAAATCATTTAGAACCGATTAAGCCTGTACAGATTGAACCACAGATTATTCATCCTCTAAAGCCATCGCAGGATAGTGCCGAGCCTTTGCATTCTCAAATTGATACGCCCGCATCAATTTAAAATATTCAGCGCGGTTAATCGTCTGTTCTTGCAATAACCGACGCGCCAGTTTTTGGGTTTCAGGGTTATTGGCCATGTCGGATAAATTTACAACAATTTGATATTGTGAATGCGTAATAGGACGTTGTAATGCAATAAAAGCCAACAGTAACATCGCGATAATCATGATGGCGACGATGCTGTTATAAATGCGATCTAATTTGTTTTCATTTACAAATTTTAAAAAATTATATTTTGATATGAGCATACCCTACCTCGAATGAATGTAGTGTATGGCTCATTTCAGTTGCACACAAGTCAAAGTACCTCATTCTTCTCATAAAATATGAGGATCAGATACTTTAAAATCAGGACAAGCAATAAAATTTAGCTGATTAACGCACGAATAACGGCAAAATATAAAATAAAGGCAATAATCGCCAAAACAATCAAAATAGCGAAATAACTCAAGCCTGTTTCTGCATCGGCTGGATGCAAGTCTTCTTCATCCGCTAAACGCAATAATTCACCATCATAAACGCGATAAAACCATGTCTTGGTCTGTGCATCAAGCTGTTGAGTAAAATCATGCACACGCTTACGCTGTGCCAGACAATAATCACCTAAATGAATCTCTTGATGAAATATGGCCTCATCAAGTTGTTTGCGATGATATTGTGCCAAAGCCACAATTTGAGACTCATCTGGAGGAACTTCAAAATTAAAACCATCGACTGTTGTTAGCATGTTGTTCTCCTTATCATGTCATATTTAATTGTTATATTGATTTTACTAAAAAACATTTTTGTTGAATGTTTAATCATGTAAGCTTGTAATTCGGGCAACACGCCCCATTAATTACTTGACTTATCACGCATATTGTAATATTAGTTTAACAATCAACTGTTAAATTAGTTTTGCAAGGCAAGTAAGCCGAGTTGATGTGATCATAATTACAACTATAAGGAGTTTTTAATATGATTCAACAAATTTCTCATCATGACTTAGAACATGTGTACGCATCTGCGGTCAATACAATTCAATCACAGATGAACTTTCAAGATGCTGTGAAGCAGCTTGAAGATGCAGCACGTGCAGGACACGGTAAAGCAGCAATGTTTCTTGCTGAACTTTATTATCAAGGCTTTCGTGTAGAGCGAGACTCATTGAAAGCACAATATTGGCAAAGAATGGCAACGATGCAAGCATAATCAAACGTCACCTAGGTGGCGTTTTTTAATGCCGTTGTAAAACTTTATTACGATTTAAAGCAAACGAGTAACTGAAATTAAGTATTTATTTTTTATAATAAACACGAGTTTAAATCGCAGCAAACCCATGAAAACCTATATACAATTAAATCCTGTATCCAAAGACTTGATAATTAAAATTTCTATTTTAAAAACCATGATGTATTGCGGCACACTTTGGGGTTTATACCATCAAGGCTGGGCAATTAAATCAGATCAAGATGACTTTGTTTTTCCTTTTTGGCTCAATGGTGTGCAAGCACATCGTTACGCTAAAAAACACTGGCCCAATTATGTTCCCCGAAAAATTACGCCTCAGGATTTTCAAAACTCTTTATTACCTACATTGACTCGTTTAAACGTTACGCCAGCTTTGTTTAATTCAAATCAACGTAAATTTAAATTATCGACACAACAAATGCGACATTTTTTCTTTGCGCCTGCAGCGAATTTAAAAATTGCATAAACTAATTTGTATTGAGTTTTAATGGATAAAACTCAATACAAAACGCCACCCCGATTTGGCAAAATATTCTTCATTTATACTTTCAAAAGCTTTGCATTTTCTTCAAATCGCGCTAAGTTATTTTAAAACGATAACACTAGCCAGAGGGACATAAAGATGACAAACGTTGCTCAAGTTATACAAAATAAAGCTGAACAAGCCATTTATACTGTTTCACCAGACGCAACAGTACTTGAAGCAATTTCGATCATGGCAGAAAAAGGGATTGGAGCATTAGTTGTCACTCAAGATGATGAAGTCGTTGGAATCTTGTCTGAACGCGATTACACCCGCAAAGTTGCCCTGATGGAACGCTCCTCTTATGATACAACAGTGAGTGAAATTATGACTGTTAAGGTTTTAACTATTTCGCGTTCAAACACAGTGGAAGAATGTTTACAACTGATGACAGATCGACATTTACGTCATTTACCCGTAGTCGAGGAAAATAAGTTGGTTGGACTAATTTCAATTGGCGATTTAGTTAAAGCAGCCATGCAAGATCAAAAAAATTTGATAGATCAATTACAGCAATATATTTCAGGTTAAATAGCGTTCAATAAAGCTGGCATCTTAAATAGATGCCTTTTTCTTAAAGCTTAACTGCTTATTTTCAAACTGATCTATAATTCGCTTTTACCAATCTACAAATACGACTTTGCTAATACACGCTGTTTGTAATGCCTTTATGAGGCATGACTCGATAGTGACATGGAACGCATCACATCAGCTCTAACACGACCACTATAATTTTTCGCCACTTATACAATTTTCACCGAATAAATTGTCCAGATGACCTTTATTTGGATTAAGATAGCCCATCGGTATCGTTTCATCTTTTGATTAGGTCTTGTTATGTCACAGGCGAATGCCAATTTTGCAAAAAATTCTCCCAATACAGAGAATAAAGTGAATGAATCAGGTCAACTAAAAGAATTTCGTACTCCTCCGCATAATCTTGCCATTGAACAAGCAGTATTAGCAGCGCTAATGACCGTTGCTGAATCATTTGAACAAGTAGGTGATTTACTCAAAGAAAGTGATTTTTATGCGACTCGTCATAAATATATTTTTCGTGCGATTGAGAAACTGGCACAAGAAAACTCACCTTATGATGCAGTATTGGTCAATGACTGGTTGGTTAAGCAAAATTTACTCGATGCAATTGGCGGTGAAGAATACTTGATGCAGCTTATGGCGGACTCCCCGTCTAGTTTTTATAATCTGGAAACTTATGCAGGTAAAATTAAAGAGTTTTCTACACTGCGTAGTATGATTAAAGTCAGTACTGATATTTTACAAAATGCTTATGATACTAAGGGTCGTGCAGTTAGTGAAATTTTGGATTTGGCTGAAACCAACATTTTTTCACTCGCAGAACAACACAATAATAATAAGAAGGATTCGGGGCCAAAATCGATTAGCTCAGTGACTGCTGATGTGATCAGCAAACTAGATGAGCTTTCTAAACTTGATGGCAATATCACAGGTTTAACGACTGGATTCTTAGAACTTGATAACAAAACTTATGGTATGCAATCAGGTGATATGATTATCGTTGCAGCACGTCCATCTATGGGTAAAACCACATTCGCAATGAATTTGGTCGAAAGTGTGCTATTTAATTGTAATTTACCTGCTTTGGTTTTTTCAATGGAAATGCCAGCAGATTCAATTGCCATGCGATTAATTTCCTCTTACGGCAAAGTTCATCAAGGACATTTACGTTCAGGAAAACTGGATGGCGATGAATGGTCAAAAGTCACAGGTACGATTTTACAGCTTCAAGAAAAACACCTTTATATTGATGATTCATCTGCCTTACCACCAACGGAATTGCGCGCCAGAGCAAGAAGGATAGCCAAACAACATGGTGGCAAATTAGGTTGTATCATGGTCGATTATCTACAACTGATGAAAGTACCGGGCATGGGTGATAATCGTGTCGGTGAAATTGGTGAAATTTCTCGTAGTTTAAAGGCACTTGCCAAAGAAATGCAGTGTCCTGTCATTGCTTTATCACAGTTGAATCGTAGCCTAGAAAATCGCCCGAATAAACGGCCAGTCATGTCGGATTTGCGTGAATCAGGTGCGATCGAGCAAGATGCCGACTTGATCATGTTTATCTACCGTGATGAAGTCTACAATAAAGAATCCAAAGAAGCCGGAACCGCTGAAATTATTATTGGTAAACAACGTAATGGCCCAATTGGTACGGTTCGATTGGCTTTTGAAGGTCAATATACCCGTTTTAGTAATCTCTCACCTGAATATTACAGTCAGTATGATGATGAGGAATAATTTCTTAATTATTTATCTTTTTTAAAATTTTTCCATGCCGTCCCAAAGGAGAAATCAGGGTGCGCCAAGCAACAGTTTATATTGATAGCGCTGCGCTGCAATATAATTTAAACCGTGTCAAACAACTTGCACCAAACTCAAAAATCGTGAGTATGGTCAAAGCCAATGCCTATGGACATGGAGTCAAAGACTGTTTAGCAGCCTTAAATAGCACCGATGCTTTCGGTGTAGCCACTCTGGAAGAAGCGCTTGAGCTTCGTGCTCAAGGCTCAAAACACAGGATTACCCTTATTGAGGGTATTTTCAATGCCAATGAAATGCATGCTGTTTTACAACATCAACTTGAATGTGTCGTACATCATCAGCAGCAGGTAGAATGGTTATTACAATATAAAGCTGAATATATTCAAAAAGACTTAAAAGTTTGGATCAAACTCAATAGTGGAATGAACCGTTTAGGTTTTAAAATAGATGAAATTATTGATGTTATCACACGTTTAAAAACTGAAGGATTCCACTGCGTGCTTGCAATGCATTTTGCCAATGCCGATACACCAGAGCATCCAACGAATCAACAACAAATACAACAATTACTCACTATTAAAGAAAGCTGTGCACCAATTGAGGTTTCATGCTGCAATTCAGCAGCCATTTTAAACTGGTCAGAACTTCATTTTGATTACGTACGTCCAGGTATCATGCTATATGGTGCCAGTCCTTTTGCAGATAAAACCGTACATGAGCTGGATTTAAAGCCTGTCATGACTTTTACTGCCCGAATCATTGCGCTTAATCATATTCAAACAGGCGATTCAGTCGGTTATGGCTCATTGTTTACTGCTGATGAAGCAATGGATATTGCAATTGTTTCAATTGGCTATGGAGATGGCTATCCACGCGCTTATATTCAACAAAACTATGTTGCAGTGAATGGAAATCTTACACGCGTAATCGGACGCGTAAGTATGGATATGATAGCAATTGATGTGACGGGATTAAACGCTTGTTTAGATCAGGAAGTTGAACTTTGGGGGCAGCATCGTTTGGTTGACGACGTTGCCGAAGCAAATGGAACGATTGGTTACGAGTTACTCTGCCGTTTAAGTAATCGACCCATTCGCCGAAAAATTGAAAATTAAATCAGATTAACCCATGCTTAGTCATGGGTTTCTACTTGCACATCTTTTAAAATTTCCAGTAAGCGCTCTAGCGAAGTTGGATTCAGTAAATACGGATTAAACGTGTTACTCCCAAGCTCAGCAAAAAAACTATTTACTTCACTACGTTTACGCACATATTTCATCGACCAGTCTTTAAATTTGGTGTGTTCAGCACTTCTCTCATCAAGAACGTGAAAATGTGAATGACGCGGATCTTTCTTTATAGAATCCAGTAACTTCAAAACTTGTTGCTGTTCCCCTTCAAGACATTGAAAAAAATAGTTATCCGCAAAATACAAAACACCTTGTATTTTGTGAATATAATTGAAATGCATAGCAGTTGTAAGAATTTCTCTCAGATCAACCATAAGTTGCTCATGCGATGAGGTTGTTTGACTTGCATAACAAATTAGATAATTCATCATTATATTTCTTTATCTGTTAATAAATTAATTATGCCTGCCGTTTTCAATTATTCCAAATAATCCTCTGAAGGTTTTGGAATTTCATGCAAACCTGCACGCAGTATTTCCGACCATTGTTTACTGATTTTTTGAAAATACTCATCATCTTGAGTAACGCGTTTACCTTTTGGCATTTCAAGACTATCAATATGATAAACCAATACATCAAGCGGCAACCCCACTGACACATTCGAACGTAAAGTGGAATCAAATGAAAGTAGGCTACAACGGAGTGCTTCATCCAAAGGCATATCATAGGTTAAAGCACGATCTAATATTGGTTTACCGTACTTGCTTTCACCAATCTGAAAAAAAGGCGTGTCTTTAGTTGCACAAATAAAATTCCCTTGTGGATAGATATTATAAAGTTGGTGCTCCCCTTCTCCAATTTGCCCGCCCACAGTCAAACTACAGTAATAATTACTTTGCTCAAGCGTATCTTCGGTCACATCTTCAATGACTTTGCGCAACGTTCGCCCAACCAATTGGGCAACTTCAAACATGGTATTTACGGTGTATAGATTGGGTTGTTCTTGTAGTTCAAGCTGATTTCGCAAATAACCGATCACGGCCTGTGTTGTTGCAAGATTTCCAGCGGTTTGAATCGCAATAAAACGCTCATGTGGTTTTCCAAAAGTATAAAGTTTTCGAAAAACTGAAATCTGATCTACACCCGCATTGGTTCTGGTATCACTAATGAAGACCAAGCCATCTTTAAGCCGCAAAGCACAACAATAAGTCATTTTTCTCATTCCATTCAACAAGAAAGTACCTGCACTGTTGAGCGCATTTTTTCTACGCCACCCTTTTCACGCATGCCACGTATAGGCGCAACATCAAAATAATCACGACCAATTGCAACGTAAATATGTGAAGAAGGCTCAAACAGTTGATTACTCACATCGAAACAATACCATTGTTTATCCAAAAATACTTCAGCCCAAGCGTGACTGGCAAGATGAGGTGTATTTTTATCATACAAATAGCCAGAAACGTAACGTGCTGGCAAGTTTAAAGCCCGACACATAGCAATCATTAAATGGGCATGATCCTGACATACCCCCCTACCTGCGTAAAATGCCTCCTTGGCAGTGGACTGTACTGTTGTTGCATCTGGACAATAAGCGACTTTTAATAAAATTTGTTCTGCTAAAACAATTAATTCTTTAAGAGAATGCATCGATACATGCTGTTTTGCAAATTCAAGCATATTTGCATCCCATAAAGTCGCATGAGTGGGCTGTAAAAAAAGTGATATAGGTAAATTTTCTTGATAACTATCACTCCTACCTTGATGTAATTCAACAATCCCTTGCGCCATAATGGTTAAATGCTGGTAGTCAAAACGCTGTGAAGACGTAATCCATAGATTATTAAACGCGTCCTTCTTGAGCACCCGTTCACCAGGAACACTGATATCCCAATAGTGAACATATTGGTGCTTGGAACTTTGTGGAATCATCTTGATATATTGGATACTGTTACACGCATTTTCACTATAGGTGTAATGCGTTTGATGATTCACCATCAGTTTCATACAGGTGCCTCAAACATGAGTTGAAGTTGATCATGAAAATGATAAAAAGACATCAAATCAGGTTGTTGCTTCAAATCAAGCCATGCTGTTTCAAGAACCAACCAGCCATAATTTTTTAAAGCTGTAACGGTTTTGTCCAGTTCATCAATTAATTTTTCAGGATTTTGTTTAAAGCGCAAGGTCGCATCTAATTGCTCAATTTTTTGACCCAAGCCAAAAAAAAGTAAAATATCAGTATCTGTTTCTGCTTCCAAAATTTCATTACATTCTTGTACTACATTACAAATATAACCTGATTGTTCGTCTGCATTTCCAATGAGTGCATTAAGTTCAGCATAGGCTTTTGCAGGTAAAATCGCGCGTAGTTCGTGAATATTGTCACTTGCAGAGCTAAATTGTTTCATCAGTGAATAAGGCTGCTCAGGATCCAGTGCCAATTCATTCAGTGATGCTGCATCATAAGCAGGTAAACAAAAAGCATGACAAAATTCAATTGCGGCCTGATCCTGTGTAAATGGGATCCGATTGCAAAAAAAGTTGATGCGCATCAAATAACGGCCTAACCAGTAAATATGTTGTGCATTTGAACTCAGTAAAATCATAATTTCTTCCTTGTTAAATGAACATTGATCAAGAATGTAGTGCTTCAACAACCCAAGTATCTTTGATGCCACCACCTTGTGATGAGTTCACAACAAGTGAGCCTGCTTTCATGGCCACCCGTGTCAAGCCTCCCGGTACAATCTCGGTTCGATAAGGCGATGACAATACAAAAGGACGCAAGTCGATATGTCGCTCTGCTATACCATCCTGAGTGAGGGTTGGAGCCACAGATAATTCGAGTGTCGGCTGTGCAATATATAAATGCGGATGTTGCAAAACTTTTTTCCTGAACTCCGCAATTTCACTCTTGGTTGCTTGTGGTCCAATCAGCATTCCGTATCCACCAGAACCCTGTGCTTCTTTGACGACCAGTTGTTCCAGATTTTGAACGACATAATCCAGTTCATCTTCACGTCGACATTGATAGGTGGGCACATTTTTCAAAATTGGTGCTTCATTCAGATAAAAATTAATCATGTCATCCACAAAAGGATAGATTGATTTATCATCCGCAACGCCTGTACCTGGAGCATTTGCAATCACAACATTGTGCTGTAAATAAGCAGACATTAAACCTGCTACACCCAAAGTACTATCAGGTCTGAAAGTAAGTGGATCGAGAAATGCATCATCAACACGGCGATAAATCACATCGACGCGTTGTCGACCTCGAATAGTTTTGACATAGACGTGATCATTTTCAACAAAAAGATCACGACTACTGACTAGCGGCACATCCATTTCACGGGCTAAAAAAGCATGCTCGTAATAGGCGCTATTAAAGCGTCCTGGGGTTAACACTACAATAAAAGGCTGATCAACATACGCATTTTCTTCCAAAATCGCGCGGAGTAATGTTGGATATTGTTCGATTTCTTGTAACGGGTTTGCCGAACATAGCTCTGGCATTAATTTTTTACTGATTTTTCGACTTTCAATCATGTAAGAGACACCTGACGGAGTTCTTAAATTGTCTTCCAAAACAAAAAAATCACCTTTTCCATCACGAATGATATCAATCCCACTTATTTGTGAATAAATTTTTCCTTTTAAATCATGATTTAACATATGGGGCTGAAAAGCTTCATGAGTCATCACCTGCATTTGAGGAACAATCTGTTCTTTCAAAATATGTTGATCATGATAAATGTCATCTAAAAATAAATTTAAAGCTTTGACGCGCTGTTCACAGCCTTTAGATATTTTTTCCCATTGTTTTTTTTCGATCACTCGTGGAATGAGATCATATGGAATCGTTCGTTTTGTTCCTTCTTCTTCACCATAAACCGTAAAGGTAATTCCTTCATATAAAAAATGTTGCTTTGCCTCAGCATTAAGTTGTTTCAATTGTTCCAGACTATGCACCGACAGCCATTGCTCTATCTTTTTAGAAACTTCACCACTTGAGCTTACGTCATCTAGCATTTCGTTAAAAAATTTTGATTTTAACTGCTCAAACAAATTGGTGTTTACACTTAACTGGTCAATGAATAAAGACTGGCTGTTGATTACTCCGCTCAATTTATCTTTCATATATTGCTCACCTACGGCATGCATCTCTTTATCTTCTTCTAACATAGTTACCTGCCTTTTTTCTTGTTGACTCATTATCCTATAAATAAAGCAAATACAGTGCCACTTATGCAGATGCTTTCCTTATTTTTGGAAAAAAAGTGAACTTGCTTCAATGAGGTTCTTGTAGAAAGTTGTATCGGGATATAAGCAATATTTCTGTTACATTCTTGCCAAAACGCCCAAGTTTTTTTATTGTGTTGCTATTCAAAACATTATTAGCCCGCTTACGATCGACTATGTCTTTACAAGAAAAAGAAACCTCCAATAGTTTGCACCGACAATGGCAAATTTTATCGCGTCTTTCGACAGGCAAATGGATGGGAACGCGTGAACTACAAGAAATGCTAGAACGTGAAGGGGTCGATATTAGCCTGCGCACCATACAGCGCGACTTAAACCAAATTGCGCAACGCTTCCCGATCGAAAGCAATAAGACCGTACCACAAGGCTGGCGCTGGCGTTCCGATGCTCCTATTCAAAGTTTGCCGCATATGACCAGCTCTCAAGCGGTGACATTCATGATGGTTGAAGAGCATTTAAAACATCTGTTACCACCAAGCCTCATTGAAGAAATGAATCCATGGTTCGATCTGGCACGTCGTAGCCTTTCGACTCAAAATAATGTTCGCCAATGGATAAATCGTGTTCGAATTGTGCCTGCTAGCCAACCATTAATTCCACCTTTAGTTGATAAACATGCTCAACAAGCCGTTTACGAAGGTTTACTCCAAGATAAACAGATTGAATGTATTTATCGACCACGTAATATTCATGCAGAAGAAAAAACCTATATTTTAAATCCCCTTGCTTTGGTACAAAAAGGTGCGATTATTTATTTAATTTGTACACGCCACGATAAATCTGATGTTCAAACTTTTGCCTTGCACCGTTTTAAATCAGCATCTGTATTAAATTCGCGCGCTTTGCATCCAGTAAATTTTGATATTGATCAATATATTGACTCTGGTGCTTTAGGATTTCGCGTTGACTATAACAAACCGACTGAAATTGTTGAGTTAAAACTGACTATGACTGAAAATACTGCGCAGAGCTTTTATGAAAGTCAGCTGAGTAAAGATCAAAGCATTACTCCCATCGATGAAAATATTGTTGAAATTAGAGCAACTCTTCCTTTTACCTCTCAATTGGTCTGGTGGCTACGCAGTTTTGGTAAAAAGATTCTACATATTGAACCAATTGAAGTTCACCATGCGGTCAGAGAAATTGAAAATGAATAAAAAAAGAGAGCATTGCTCTCTTAGATTTTTTATAATTTTTGATATTCAAACAATATTACTTTTTCTTGGTGATTAAAATACCAGTACCCACTTTCTAGTAAAGCCCCAAGTACCAAAAACACTGGGTGCCAAACTGCGCTGATTACATGATGTAACATCGGCATGCTAGATCGTAACCATTATAACGAATCGATTTCATAGTCATCACAATCACCTCTTGGTTTTGAATGTAATATCACTATAAGAAAGTTTTTATGCCTTGGGAAATAACAAAAAAAGCTTTTTTAATTCAATTAAATGCTTATAATTTGTTCATCTAAGCTTATCTTATACTATACCCAAAATCTGATCAGACATAAAAAACCCAGCATTGCAAGCTGGGCTGGTGCCATTCAAACAACCGTTTGATTAAGCAATTTTCTTGGTCTGTTGATTCTTACGAATCGTAATCATCACCAATTGTACGGCTGCTGGGGTAACCCCTGGTATACGATTGGCCTGAGCCAGAGTTTCAGGACGCACCGTTTTCAGTTTTTGCGTGATTTCACGAGACAAACCAGAAACCACATCATAATCAAAATCTGCTGGAATTTTAGTTTCTTCCAAACGCTTCATTTGAGCCACATCTTCGTGCTGACGATTGATATAACCTTCATATTTCACTGCAATCTCAATCTGTTCGCCTACTTGGCTAGACACTTGAGAATCTGTTAATTCAGCAATTTGAGTAAAATTTACATTTGGACGTTTGAGTAAATCAATCGCACTCGACTCTTTACTTAAATCAGCCCCAGTCATTTCAACAAACTTTTTACCCATTGGATTATTTGGTGCTGCCCACAAATGAGCCAAACGAGCAGTTTCGGTTTCGACGGCTTCCATTTTTTCACAATAAGCAGCCCAACGAACATCATCAACCAAGCCAAGCTCACGACCCACTGGCGTTAGACGCTGATCGGCATTATCTTCACGCAGCATCAAACGATACTCAGCACGAGAGGTAAACATACGATATGGTTCTTTAGTACCCAACGTAATCAAATCGTCCACCAAAACGCCCATATAAGCTTGGTCACGTTTTGGTGTCCATTGTTCCTGATCCCATGCACGACGAGCAGCATTGAGACCAGCCAACAAACCTTGCGCACCTGCTTCTTCATAACCTGTTGTTCCATTAATCTGACCTGCAAAATACAGGTTGTTAATGGCCTTGGTTTCAAGGGTAAACTTCAGTGCTTGTGGATTAAAATAATCATACTCGATGGCATAACCGGGACGCAAAATATGCGCATTTTCCATACCACGAATTGAACGTACCAGCTCAAATTGCACATCAAATGGTAAAGAGGTTGAAATACCATTTGGGTATAACTCATGTGTATCCAGCCCTTCTGGCTCCAAGAACACCTGATGTGAATCTTTATCGGAAAAACGATGAATTTTGTCTTCAATCGATGGGCAATAACGTGGTCCTACACCCTCAATCACACCTGTATACATTGGTGATCGATCTAAACCACCACGTATAATCTCATGGGTTTTTTCATTGGTATGGGTGATATAGCAATTCACTTGCTCAGGATGCATAGAAGCATTTCCCATAAATGACATCACGGGTGATGGAAAATCCCCTGGCTGCGGCGTCATTACAGAAAAATCAACTGAACGTGCATCAATCCGTGGTGGCGTACCTGTCTTTAAACGACCAACAGGTAAATTTAACTCACGTAAACGATGTGCCAAAGCAATAGATGGAGGATCACCAGCACGACCGCCACTCGATTTTTCAAGTCCAATATGAATGACACCACCCAAGAATGTACCAGTGGTCAATACCACGGTTTTGGTTTCAAAGTGTACACCCATTTGGGTAATTACGCCTTTGACTGTATCGCCTTCAACCACTAAATCATCTGCTGCTTGTTGGAAAATATCCAAATTCGGCTGGTTTTCAAGGGTATATCGAATCGCTGCTTTATAACGAACACGGTCAGCCTGTGCACGGGTCGCACGTACAGCAGCACCTTTACGCGAATTTAAAATACGAAACTGAATGCCACCTTTGTCAGCAGCCAATGCCATCGCACCACCAAGCGCATCAATTTCACGAACCAGATGCGACTTACCAATACCACCAATCGCAGGATTACAGCTCATTTGCCCCAATGTTTCAATGTTATGCGTCAAAAGCAAGGTCTGTCGCCCCATACGCGCAGCAGCAAGCGCCGCTTCCGTACCAGCGTGACCGCCACCAATAACAATAACATCATAAACTTTAGGGTAATGCAT
This sequence comes from Acinetobacter sp. WU_MDCI_Axc73, assembly GCF_025562455.1. Taxonomy (GTDB): domain Bacteria; phylum Pseudomonadota; class Gammaproteobacteria; order Pseudomonadales; family Moraxellaceae; genus Acinetobacter. The sequence goes on along the minus strand of NZ_JAHPRO010000022.1, from coordinate 12,518 downwards.
GGCTGAAAAACACCAAGAAAAAGGGACGAAAAATTATATCAAAAAACCCTATAGCAATATGAGTTTTTTACAAAAATAAAGACACAAAATTTACAGCAATATACAAGATGTGACATTTTATATAAGTATTTCAGCATAAAATGAATTAACTTTTTAAAAACCGACTCTTAGAATAAGACTGTGTCAGTGCTTTATAGTTAAAAACCTAAAATCAACTTTAAAAAAGGTATTGAAATGAAAAACATCATGTTAAAAACAATTGCTGTATCCGCTTTACTTCTTGGTGGTATGACGCTAGCTAATGCTGATGATACAACAATGAGCAAAGCAGAAACCAATGCACAAGTCAAAGCATGTGCCAAGAAAAAGCAAGGTGACTGGGTAACTTACGGCTACAAAGGCGTTACTTTTAATGGTACTTGTCAGCCAAACGAAAATGGCAAATTGCAATTCAAAGCCCCAGCGCCATAACTTTAAAAACTATTAGTCGATTCAATAAGAACACAGGTTTATACGCCTGTGTTTTTCTATGCAAAAAAAATTGCTTACTTATAGATCAGTTTATCTGATTGAAATAACTTTTATTTTAGTTAAACTCAATGGAAGATATGGAAATAAAATAACAAACGGAAATAACATATGGACTCTGGAATAATTACGATTTTTCTACCCATAGCACTTGCAATCATTATGGCTGGACTAGGCTTGGAGTTACGGCTTCAGGATTTTAAGCGTGTTGCAAAACATCCCAAAGCAGTTTTCTTGGCCTTATTTTGTCAATTAGTGATTCTGGTCAGTATCGCATTTGTAATTTGCAAGCTATTAGCTCTTCCTCCCCTTTTGGCCGTTGGTGTGATGCTACTGGCAGCGTCACCGGGCGGGCCTACAGCAAACTTATTTAGCTATCTTTATAAAGGTGATATTGCACTTAATATTACTTTAACAGCGATCAATTCTGTAATTGCAGCATTTACCTTGCCTTTTATTGTCAATCTGTCTATTCAATATTTTATTAATGATGGTCAACAGCTTGGACTTCAGTTTAGCAAAGTCATTCAGGTTTTTCTTATTATCATCGTACCTGTTTGTTTAGGCATGCTGGTTCGCTATTTTTCACCCAATGTTGCGGACAAATTACATAAGCCAGTACGTACCTTTGCAGTGGTCTTTTTAATACTGATTATTATTGGTGCTGTGGCAAAAGAACGAAATAGTATATTGGAATACATTATGCAGGTTGGACTGGCAACATCTCTATTTTGTATTGCAAGCTTATTGATCGGCTACTTTATCCCACGAATATTTGGGATCAGTAGTACGCAAGCACGTGCTTGTGCCTTTGAAATTGGAATCCATAACAGTACGCTGGCCATGACCATTGCTCTCACCATACTTGTAAGTACTACTATTGCAATGCCTGCGGCAGTTTATTCAATATTTATGTACATATTTGCTGCTATTTTTGGGACGTTGTTAAATCGTTATGATCCTCAAAGAGCCGAAACTCACTTAGTTGCAAAAAATGAATAACTTTCTCATCAAATCAATGGATCTCTCATTGAAATTATTTCTCGAGTGATCCATTTATCCGTTACAATAGCTGTTTCAAATCGAATTTAGGTCTCATTCTCGTGAAGTGGTTACAAATACACATTACTGTTGATCAAGCGCAAGTAGATTTTACAGAAACATTACTTATGTCCTTAGGTGCAGTAAGTGTAACTTTAGATGATGCCGAAGATCAGGCATTGCTTGAGCCACTTCCTGGAGAAACTCCACTTTGGAATAAAGTGATTGTAACCGGGATTTATCAGGAAGATGAACAAGACCCTATCGATGTAGAAAAGCTAAAATCATTCCTCCAAGAACAGCTCCCTGATGTAGCTATGCGTCACGAACAACTTGAAGATCAAGTCTGGGAACGCGCATGGATGGATTACTACGAGCCTATTCAAATTGCAGAAAAGTTCTGGATTGTTCCCGAATGGCTTGAAGCCCCTGATGCCGATGCGGTAAATATTAAGCTTGATCCCGGTCTTGCTTTTGGTACAGGTAATCACGCCAGCACCTTTCTATGCCTACAATGGTTAGGACAAACTGATCTTAAAGATAAAATTGTGATCGATTATGGCTGTGGCTCGGGTATTTTGGGTGTCGCAGCATTATTGCTTGGGGCAAAAAAAGTCTATGCCACAGACATCGATCCGCAAGCGGTTTTAGCCACTAAACAAAATGCTGAACTCAATCAGGTATTAGATCGTTTATTTGTCGGTTTACCTGAAGAGTTTAATGCAGCATTTGAATCGCAAAAAGCGGATGTTTTAGTGGCCAATATTTTAGCTGCACCTCTCATGGCACTTGCGCCAGAGTTTGCAACTTTGCTCAAATCTGAGGGAGAGTTCGCACTTGCAGGTGTCATCGAAGAGCAAGTTGCTGATGTTACTGGTGTTTATTCTGAGTTTTTTGATATAGTACAGATCGAGAAGCGCGAAGAAAACTGGTGTCGCATATCAGGGAAGCGCCAATAACAAGTAAAAGTAGATGATGGCTCCATGAGTGAAAAACAAACCCGCTGCCCCAAATGTTTGACAGTATATAAAGTCTCACTAACGCAACTCACAGTTGCTCAGGGTATGGTTTGTTGCCCCAAATGTGATTTAAACTTTAATGCATTGACGAATCTCATTATGGTAGAAGATAATTCAGCCAGCCCGATTCAGTATTCAGCTTTAAATCAACCTGCGATTTCACCCGCCTCTTTGCAATACAGCGGCTTTAATGTTTTAGACATTTTTGATCGTAGAATTGAAAATTCAAATATTGACCTACTGACCTATCTCAATAATTTAAATTATTTTCAAAATGAAGAAATCTGTAGTTTCCCCCAACTCAACCTTGCCGAGAGCGAAGGTCTAGGCTTAGACAATAGCCCCCAAAAACGTAAAAAGCATAGCCTGCTATATTATGTAATCTGGAGTTCTATTAACTTCGCCTTATTGGGAATCCTGTTCTTCCAAATTTTATGGTTTAACCCCAAAGTGATGCATAATAGCCCTGTTTTAGGCGCAGTATTCAATCAATTATGCAGTGTATTTAGTTGTAAGAAGCTTGAAGAGAACTATGCGCTCTTGAGCATTAATAAAGTTAAAGTCGTGACCATTGAACATCATAAAACTCGTTTTTCGGGGATTTTGGTCAATTATCACGACAAAAGTTTACAACTTCCTTTACTTAAGCTGACTTTAAAGGATAAGCATGGAAATAAGAGTATTATTTTAAAGCCTCAAGATTATTTAGTTACCAGTCTAAGCGGTATTCAGCGCATTCCCAAAAATCTGCCTTATAAGTTCGAATTTAGCATTAATCAGCCTAGAAAAAGCTTTGATGATTATACTTTAGAAATAGTCCACCCCTAATCACTAAAAAAAACATAAAAAAAATGAAAAAAAATGCAGTTAATTTGCTCACTTTTTCTTAGACAATGGTATCATACGCGCCACGAAAGCTTGACCCTACAACATCTTCGGATTTATCCACAACAATTACTGTCGTCATCTGTGCTTTATCAAGTGATAGCGCATTGCGTGGCTTTTTTGTTTTTGAATCTGGGCTGTAACAAATATTAAACTATTGTTACGCTTATTTTTCGCACAATATACAGAGTTGTGGCAAGCTGTTGTTTCGATGTTTTAGAACCTCTGTTTTAGGATCTAAAACCGGGTTCATTATTTAGACCACATTTACATACTGCTTTATCCAAGCGGTAATATGATTTCGGATTAACTCGCATGAATAGCAAATCTCCTATTTTTACTGCACAATCTGATGTTGCTCTTCGCATCCACGTGGATCGCGCAGTTCGCCATTATTTTGCACAATTGCAAGGTGAGCAACCATCACAAGTTTATGACATGGTGCTAGCAGAAATGGAGAAACCTCTTTTATCTGTCGTCTTAGAATATACCCGTGGCAATCAAACTCGTGCTGCGGAGATTCTAGGGCTAAACCGTGGAACTTTACGCAAAAAGCTAAAAGCTCACGGCTTAATGAGTGAATAAATGATAAAATGCTCACGTCCTGTGGGCATTTTTTATGCCTATTTGTTTTAATCTGTAAACTTAAACCGTTGACTTAATCATGACTATTAAACGTGCTTTGATTTCTGTTTCTGACAAAACAGGAATTGTGGAATTTGCTCAAAATCTTGCAGCTTTAGGGGTAGAAATTTTATCTACTGGCGGTACATATAAGTTGCTTAAAGACAACCATATCGCTGTTGTAGAAGTTTCTGAACATACGGGCTTCCCCGAAATGATGGATGGCCGTGTAAAAACACTACATCCTAAAATTCATGGGGGTATTTTGGCTCGTCGCGGTCTAGACGAAGCTGTAATGCAAGAGCATGATATTGCGCCTATCGATTTGGTGGTCGTCAACCTGTATCCATTTGCGGAAACTGTTGCTAAACCAGATTGCTCTTTGGCAGATGCCATTGAAAATATCGATATTGGTGGTCCAACTATGGTTCGCGCAGCAGCCAAAAACCATGCTTCTGTCGGGATTGTCGTCAATGCGAGTGACTATGCAACCGTTATTGCCGAATTAAAAGATTCTGCTGCGTTGTCTTATGAAACTCGTTTTGATCTTGCAGTCAAAGCATTTGAGCATACAGCACAATACGACGGCATGATTGCTTCTTATTTAGGTGCTCGTGTAGGGAAAGAAGAAGGTGAAGCAGACTTATTTCCACGCACTTTTAATACTCAACTGGTCAAAGCACAAAATTTACGTTACGGTGAGAACCCGCATCAATCTGCTGCATTCTATATTGATCCAGCTGCAAAAGAAGCATCTGTTTCAACTGCAAAACAGTTGCAAGGTAAAGAACTTTCTTATAACAACATTGCAGACACAGATGCAGCATTAGAATGTGTTAAATCATTTGCCAAGCCTGCTTGTGTCATCGTAAAACATGCCAACCCTTGTGGTGTTGCAGTATCTCTAGACGGGATCAAAGCCGCTTATGATCTAGCTTATGCAACAGATACAGAATCTGCATTTGGTGGCATTATTGCATTTAACCGTGAGTTAGATGTTGAAACTGCACAAGCGATTGTTGACCGTCAATTCGTTGAAGTGATTATTGCACCAAGTATTGCTGATGGCGTACTTGAAGTAACAGGTGCAAAAAAGAATGTTCGTGTAATGGTTTGCGGTGAATTGCCTACAATTGATGAACGTGCGCCACAATTAGACTACAAACGTGTAAATGGTGGTCTACTTGTTCAAGATCAAGATTTAGGCATGATCAAAGCTTCAGATTTGAAAGTCGTGACCGACCGAGCTCCAACCGAGCAAGAGATTGATGATTTAATCTTTGCATGGAAAGTCGCAAAATACGTCAAATCAAATGCGATTGTCTATGCAAAAAACCGTCAAACAATTGGTGTAGGTGCAGGTCAAATGAGCCGTGTAAATTCAGCTCGTATTGCCGCAATTAAAGCAGAACATGCAGGCCTTGTGGTTGAAGGTGCAGTGATGGCTTCTGATGCATTTTTCCCTTTCCGTGATGGTATTGATAATGCTGCAAAAGCAGGTATCAAATGTATCATCCAACCGGGTGGTTCAATGCGTGATGAGGAAGTCATTGCCGCAGCCAATGAACACGGCATTGCCATGGTGTTTACTGGAATGCGTCATTTCCGTCATTAATTTGCTTTATGATTGACGTATAAAAAATTTCTTTGACTTTAAGTTGATCGCCCTCTTCTTCAGAAGAGGGTCTTCTACATCAAGAATCGTGTAAAAGTCAGGATCAACTTGTAGATTCATGGAGTATAAACCAAGTGAATATTCTTGTTTTAGGTAGTGGTGGCCGTGAACATGCACTGGCATGGAAAATTGCGCAAGATGCCAAAGTGACCAAAATTTTTGTTGCACCAGGCAATGCAGGTACAGCAACAGAAGATAAATGTGAAAATGTTCAAATCGACATTTTAAACAATCCAGAAATTATTAATTTTGCTAAAAATAATCATGTTGATTTGATCATTGTTGGCCCAGAAGCACCATTGGTCAATGGTATTGTCGATGCTGCCCGTTTAGCCGACTTAAAAATTTGGGGACCCACTCAATACGCTGCGCAACTTGAAGGCTCAAAAGCATTTGCAAAAGATTTTCTTAAAAAGCACAACATTCCAACAGCATTTTATGATGTTTTTACAGAAGTTGAGCCTGCTAAAGACTATGTTAAAAAACATGGTGCGCCCATTGTCATTAAAGCAGATGGTTTAGCTGCTGGTAAAGGCGTCATTGTTGCAATGAGTAATGATGAAGCATTTGCAGCAATTGATGACATGCTGTCTGACAACAAATTTGGTGATGCTGGTTCACGTGTTGTGATCGAACAGTTCCTTGAAGGTGAAGAAGCATCTTTCATTTGCATGATTGATGGTCAGAACATCTTACCGATGGCAACCTCTCAAGACCACAAACGTATTTTTGAAGGTGACCAAGGGCCAAATACAGGCGGAATGGGAGCTTACTCCCCTGCACCGGTCGTTACACCTGAAATTTTTGATCGCGTCATGAATGAAATCATGCGCCCAACCGTTGAAGGGATGGCGCACGATGGTCACATCTATACAGGCTTCCTTTATGCTGGTTTGATGATTGATGATCAAGGTCAACCACGTGTCATTGAATTTAACTGCCGTTTTGGTGACCCAGAGACTCAACCCATCATGATGCGTTTAAAATCATCTTTGGTTGATCTGGTTGAAGCTGGCATTGCAGGTCAATTACCAGCACAGGCACAGTGGGATGAGCGTAAATCAATCGGTATTGTATTAGCAGCCGAAGGCTACCCTGAAACAGTTCGTAAAGGTGATGTGATTTCTGGTTTAGGACAATCTCCAGAAGGCACTAAAATTTTTCATGCAGGTACCGCCATGAACCATGATGGTCAGGTCATTACTGCGGGTGGTCGTGTACTTTGTGTTACTGCATTAGGCGACAGTGTACTTGAAGCACAAGTCAATGCACTTGAAGTCTGTGGTCAAGTAACCTTTACAGGTATGCAATATCGTAGTGATATTGGTTACCGAGCTATTGCTCGCGAAAAAACAGAAAACTAAGCACACTCAACCTCTGTTTATTCTTTGAGATCAAACAGAGGTTTTTTCAAATATTTGATTATCTAATGATCAAATACTTAATATCATGAAACTAGATTTTAAACTTATATCGTAACTTCATAACCTTATCAGAAATTATTAATGATTAACCCTTTTTCTTTTTGACATATAACAAGATATCTTTATACTCACTTTTTTTGATTTAAAAGCATTTTTTATGCTTAAATTTCAAGCATCGCAATTCCCTATTGGGCTTTCACTTATAAATTGATTTAGCCTGACTAAATCCAGGAACTTAAGCAATGAAAAAACTGTTAAGTGTTTTTTTAAGTATTGCCGTTGTTGTTCTCGCGGCTTGCTCAAAACAGCCTGAAGACAACAAAACGACTGCATCTGCAAATGCTTTGCATAAAATCACCCTTGCATCTAGCGGGTCAGATACCGATATCTGGCGTTTTATTGCAAAACTTCCAGAAACTAAGCAAGCTGGTATTGAGTTGGATGTAAAAAACTTTACTGACTATGTTTCCATGAACACAGCGGTTGCCAACAAAGAAATCGATGTCAATGCATTTCAATCTTATGCATATCTAGTCGCATTTAATGCGGGAAACAAATCTAAAATTGCTCCATTGGCAACAACTTATTTAGAACCAATGGGAATTTATTCAGATAAAATCAAAAAGATTGAAGACTTGAAAAATGGTGCAACTATCGCAGTTCCAAATGATCCTGCCAATGAAGCTCGTGCATTGTTATTGCTTCAAACTGCTGGTCTGATTAAGTTAAAACCTGATTTTGATGTGGCTAAAGGTTCTCCTGCTGATATTACTGAAAATCCAAAGAAACTCGTGATTAAAGAGATTCCAATGGCGACTTCTGTACGCGTAAAAAGTGAAGTCGATGCTATTGTATTGGGTAATGTCCTAGCTATGGAAGGTGGTTTGAATGTACTTAAAGACTCAATTTTCCATGAACCTGTAGATCAATCTACAAGAATGAATGTCAATGTTCTTGCGGTTGCAGAAGGTCGCCAAAATGATCCTGAATTATTAAAGCTGAAAGACCTTTATCATTCTGAGCCTGTAAAACAATTTATTCAGGAAAAATTTCAGGGTACAAAAGTGGATGTAAACGAACCAATCAGCTACCTGACTGGCGCAAAACAGTAATATAATACCCTCTTCATAAACAGGCACATTCTGTTGCCTGTTTTTCTTTTTTTAGCACTCTAGATCATATGATTGAATTTAAGAATATCTCCAAGTTCTACACACAAAATGGGCAAACCATTCCAGCACTGGATCAAATTAACCTGACCATTCCCGCTGGCAGTATTTTCGGCATCATTGGTTATAGTGGTGCAGGCAAAAGTACTCTTGTAAGATTAATCAATTTACTGGAACGCCCAACTGAAGGTCAGGTCATCGTCAATCAAAAAGATATGACGGCATTGAGTGCTAAAGATTTACGTAATGAACGTACTCATATTGGTATGATTTTTCAGCATTTCAATCTATTGCAAACCAAAACTGTGGCAGAAAATATTGAAATGCCATTACTTCTTTTAGGTGTCGATAAAGCCAAACGTCAGGCACGTTTGGAAGAATTACTGGATTTCATCGACCTAAAACATAAACGCAATACTTTTCCCGATGAATTATCTGGCGGACAGAAACAGCGGGTTGGTATTGCACGTGCTTTGGCGAATCATCCTAAAATTCTATTATGTGATGAAGCAACTTCTGCACTTGACCCGCAAACCACGAAATCCGTACTCGATTTACTCAAAAAAATTAATGAAGAACAAGGAATCACAATCGTTGTGGTTACCCATGAAATGGATGTGATTGAGCGAATTTGTGATCAAGTGGCAGTTATGGAAGCAGGAAAAGTCATCGAACATGGCCCAACTGTAGATATTTTTAGCCACCCGCAACACCCAACGACCAAAACCTTTATACAAACGGTTTTCCAACAACAATTACCACGTAAAATTTTGGATAACTTAGAAAATCAAAATACAGATAGCATTTACCGTTTGCAGTTTTTAGGACAATCAACTCATCAACCCGTCATTCAACGTGTAATTCGTGAATTCGATATTGATTTTAATATTTTATTTTCCAATATGACTGAAATTAATGGCACTGTCATTGGACAAATGTTCGTACAAATATTAGGAAGTGTTGAAACTGTTGCGAAAGCTGTCGATTACTTGAAGAAGCACGACGTTCTGATTAACCAAGCGGAGAATGAACTATGAAAGAATTAATTGTTCATTGGTTAACGGTGATCACAGAGCCTTTCTGGACAAGCCCTCTTGGCATGGATCAATTTGTAGATGCCATGCAGGAAACCATTCAGATGGTTCTGCTTTCTTTTTTGTTTGGCGGTATATGGGGATTGATTCAAGGTGTAACTCTGGTTGTAACACGTGATAAAGGTATTTTACCAAACAAGACTCTTTATCACGGTTTAAACCCTATCATTAATGCCTTACGATCATTACCTTTTTTTATTTTAGCCATTGCTGTCATTCCATTAACGAAATGGATTGTGGGCTCTTCTATCGGAACTTGGGCTGCGATTGTACCATTAACGATTTTTATTGGCCCCTATATGGGGCGCTTGATTGAAACTTCGCTACTCGAAGTCAATGAAGGCATTATCGAATCTGCGCAGGCGATGGGCGCGACACCATGGCAAATCATCTTTAAGTTTATTTTGCCAGAAGCACGCAGTTCACTGATTTTAAATATGACAACAGCAACGATCAGCCTGATTGGTGCTACCGCAATGGCCGGTGCTGTCGGTGCTGGCGGGATTGGAGACCTAGCTTATTCATATGGTTACCAGCGTTTTGATAGTAGTGTGATGCTCTTGACCGTGATTGTATTGTTGATCTTGGTGCAATTGGTACAGTCTTTAGGGAATTGGCTTTCCAAACTTCGCTAGTTGAGCGCAAGGCTGTATTACGGGGAGCTTTATCAGCTCCCTTTTTTATAGCTGAATAATGTTAACGATCTGAGAACTAGGTGACATTAGTTCAATAAAAATTTTGACATGTAACGGAATCAGCTATTCAAGCGCTTGATACCCACTAGCAAGGTACAAAGCGAATTGGAATCCTTTTTGATTTTCCGTTTTTAATATAGCTCGATCACGTTGATACAGTAATTTAGTAGTGAACCATTTTGAACTATATTTATCTTCTTGAAAGCAATCTATTCCCGCTTGATACACTATGAAATCAGTTTGATAGCATTCAATTAGCTCAAAACTTTCATTTTAAGCTTCAAGGTATTGTTTAAAATCACTCTGCTTGGGATGGGTATATCAGTTAAAATTCCGACTAATAGACTGTAAAATTGATCACTATTGAATAGTTAAAGCTTCGAACTCAAGCGAAGTTTTCTACAAATATCTGCTATGATAATTTAGCAGCAAAGATTTTAGATATATCAACTGTCATTGAATTTTAGGATAAAAAAATGCGTTATCAGGTTCACTTTATTGATGTCCAAAATGATTTAAAAAATTATATATGGATGCTTGAAGATACAGAAACGCAGGAAGTCGTCGCTATAGATCCGACTGAATCAAAATTGGTCGAGGATTTTTGTGAGCAACGCCATTTGAAATTAAGTCAAATCTGGCTCACGCACTGGCACAAAGATCATATCGGTGGCGTCCCCTCCCTAGTTGCCCAACATTCAATACCTGTTTATGGCCCTCGCGAAGAGTTGAGTAAAATTCCATTTATCACTCATGCTTTACAACATGCAGATCAATTTAAATTTAATCAATTAACTGTCGATATTATTGCAACTCCGGGACATACGCTTGGCCATATTGTTTATTTTATAGATCAAATTGATAGTCTATTTTGTGGTGATACACTTTTTTCACTTGGCTGTGGACGAGTTTTTGAAGGTACATTTGAACAAATGTATCATTCCTTAAATCGTTTGGCTGCACTACCACCACGAACCCAAGTCTACTGCACTCATGAATATACTCTTGCGAATGCGCAATTTGCATTAACAGTAGAGCCTCACAACTTAGCACTGCAAGAACGTGCTCAACAGGTTCAGCAACTCAGAGAAAATGGTCAAATTACCCTACCCAGTAGCATTCAACTCGAATTAGAAACAAATCCTTTCTTACGCACTGACAGTGTCGAGGAGTTTGCTAGAGTACGAACGTTAAAAGATCAATTTTAAAGATAAAGGATGAATCGGTCGTTTGATGATGCAATCCTCTCTTTTACCTTATGACCGATCTTTTTTTAAAAGAATGAAATATATTTTTACATCTATTTTTATTGAATCTTTTTCTTACTTAGCTAATTCACCACATTTAACAAAAAAAATTAAATGATTAAAAATCAATATATTAAATAAAATAATTCTTATTTTATAATAGCTGAGTGTTGCAAAAAATATGGCAATTGGTCTTTTATTTATACAATTTGATGGCAATTTCATGAATTGAAAAATTCTTAAACAGTTTTCCCCTTTAAAAAAATCACACTTACCCTTATTAATAAAATAATGATTGTGGTGGTAATGGAGAATATTCAAATGAGAAAAGTAGTCAAAGCTAAAAATTTAATTGCGTTTCGTATTTGGTTAGAAAAGCTGGGATATTCGGTAAAAAACTTAGCGGATAATAAAGGTTTTACGTTTAGTTTCAAAAAAGAATATGGTCTTGTTACCTGCGATTTGTCTGGTAATAATTTAGCCATTCAACTTGGTGAAGAGTTTGAGGACCATTTGAAAGCATAATGTTGATCAGTTATTTTCTCTATGTATTTAATATATGTAGGATTATATAAGAGTAGAAATTTAAAAAATTATGGATGAATTTAAATAGCATCATATCTGATGCTATTTTTTATTGTAAATTTTATAATTGAATATTCCTTAAGCTTAAATTTTGCTATATATTTCTTATATTGAGAATTATTCTCATTGCATTAAATTGTTTTTTACTGTATAAAAAAAGCTCAACAATTATAAAAAGGTGAGGTTATGAAAACAGTAGAAGTTGTTTTAGTTTCCTCGACCATTTTCACACTCATGATCATGGTCTATTTATTTGGACAATTAGCCTACAGATAAAATAACTAATTGATAATAATACAATAATCACTCAAAGGCTTAAACACTGTGTTTAAGCCTTTTTAATGTCTACGATTTAGGAATATATGTTTTAAAATAAAAAAAGCTTAATATTCTATAATATTAAGCTTTTATCGAAGCTAACTTCTTAGCTCAAGAGTCAATCAACTCTTATTAAAATGGTGGGGGCGAAGAGACTCGAACTCTTACACCTTGCGGCGCTGGAACCTAAATCCAGTGCGTCTACCAATTTCGC
>NZ_JAHPRO010000021.1 GCF_025562455.1 Acinetobacter sp. WU_MDCI_Axc73 | reverse complement strand
TTAAGCCCAGAAGCCTTTGAACAGAAATATTTCAAGAATTTAGAGGGATCGGCTGTCCACAATAATGTCTAGGATCATTTATTTAGTCATTCATAATATGGAAATTTCAGATAAACGATGGAAAGATTTCTTGGAACTTACTCAAAATAGTGGGTTGTCCAATTTAAAAATGATAGACGTGAATGCAATACCTAAGCCATCGGCAAGCGTGGCAGATGAATAACTTGCATTTTACAAAATTGATATAAGTAAAATTTTAACCTTTTCGCCATCCCCACCCGTCAGAAAGGTCAATAAATAATCAAAGCTATCAAGCTATAATATATATACCATTTCTAAAATCTATGGAGAGCAAAAATGGTTACTGCTGGCGAAAAACCTGGAACAGGCTTCTATTTTTGTATTCAATGCGGACACCGCGTTTATTTAGAAATTGGTACTGATCGTTTACCTCCGTGTACCAAATGCCTTGGCAAGCAATTTAACAGTAAGCTTGCTTAAGCTGCACACATCAAACAGTTATCCGCTGTTTTGAATGAAAACCCTGTCCATCGATAGGGTTTTTTATTATTTCCGCTTAAAATAATGGGCGAGTAAAATTTAAGTCTCAATACTTCGACTAAATTTCCAACATACAATAGCGCCGAAACTCACTAAACACGTTCCAATCCAAAATGTCCAATCCGGAACTGTTTGTAGCAATACACTCGCAAATAGACTAGATAGAACAGGGGTAAAATAAGTCGCCAATAATAACAATTGAATCTGTCCAAACTGTAAGCTTTGATTCCAGTTTTTATAAGCAATCCCAATCAAAGTCCCCATGACAATGATGGCTAGCCACAGTTTTACAGAAGGCATTTGCCACGACTGATGTGTCATAAAAAACAAAATCCAAAGTGCGATAGCAGTAAAACAAAAAAATAAAGGTACGCCATTATGACCCTGTGCTAATTTTCGAGTCAGCACACAATACAACGACCACAAAATAGCCGCGATAAACGCCAATAGATAGGCGACAGGATTTTTAGAAATGGTATCTAAAAATAAAGACAAATGAAAAAGTTGAGGGTTAATGACAATTCCTAGCCCTACGATAGAAATAGCGATGCCTAAAAATGCAGGAAACTGAAAAGAAAGCTGTCGATAGAAATAAGCAAACAATAAAGTCAAACTTGGCCATAAATAGTTAATCATCGCCAAGATCAAAGCTTCCTCACGTGTATGAGATAGACCAATTGAAGTTAAAAACAAAATTTCATAAAGAACAAAAAAGCTGCCGCAATAGACTAAATATTTCGGTGGTAACGTTCTTTTTAGGGCTTTGGGGTTCGATAACACAATGCTCAATGCACTGACGCTATAAAGTAGTGCAATACCAAGCATCGGTGTTAATTGCTCAGTCACAAGTTTTACGCCACCCACGATACTCGCCCAAATTAAAATGGAGGAAAATCCAAGAAAATTGGCAGTCATGGGTTTCATCTAATATTACCAGTGCAAACAATTTTTTCATTTTAAACAAAATAAGACTGATGAGAATATTTTAATTCCAAGTTATGCACCGCATTAAAACAAAAAAATGAAAATGCACCAATATAGATCACAAATTTAACAGTTAAATTGCGCTAAAATGAAAATGTTTGAATATGGTGCAATTAAAATTGCAAGCAGTATAATAGTAATGGGATAAACAAGTCTTTTTTAATATTCTGCTAAAGAATTCAATAAATTAGAATAGTCTCAAAAAGTTGGTATGGGAATTGCTTTATAACAGCCAACGACTAACACGCACTTCACAAGTGCAATAATACTTCATTGGAGCATACAGAGCATGGCGAACAAGGTCCTCGAACTCATCAAAGAAAGTGGCGCTAAATGGGTCGATTTTCGCTTTACGGATACTAAAGGTAAAGAGCAACACGTTACTTATCCAGCAGATTCAATTGATGAAGATACATTTGAAGACGGTAAAATGTTCGACGGTTCTTCAATTGCAGGTTGGAAAGGCATTGAAGCTTCTGACATGATTTTACGTCCAGATGCAGAAACTGGTTTTATCGATCCGTTCTTTGCTGAACCAACAGTGGTTGTAACTTGTGACGTTATTGAGCCTTCAACTGGCCAAGGTTACGAACGTGACCCGCGTTCGATCGCTCGTCGTGCAGAAGAATATTTAAAATCAACTGGTATTGGTGATACAGCATTTTTTGGTCCAGAACCAGAATTCTTTGTATTTGACGAAGTAAAATGGGACATCGACATGTCTGGCGCTCGTCATACATTGATCGCTGAAGAAGCTGCATGGTCGACTGGTAAAGACTATGAGTCTGGTAACTCTGGTCACCGTCCACGTGTAAAAGGCGGTTACTTCCCAGTTCCACCAGTGGATTCTTCACAAGATATGCGTGCAGAAATGTGTGCAAAAATTGAAGAGATCATGGGACCAGGTCGTGTAGAAGTTCATCACCATGAAGTTGCATCTTGCCAGTTAGAAATTGGTGTAAGCTTTAATACTCTGGTTCGTAAAGCAGACGAAGTTCAACAGTTCAAATATGCAGTTTGGAATGTCGCTCATCAATATGCAAAAACAGCAACCTTTATGCCTAAACCAATGGTAGGTGATAACGGTTCTGGTATGCACGTTCATATGTCGATCTCTAAAGATGGCAAAAACTTGTTTGCTGGTGATGAATATGCTGGTTTGTCAGAAATGGCACTTTACTTCATCGGCGGTGTGATCAAGCATGCTCGTGCATTGAATGCTATCACAAACCCATCAACTAACTCTTATAAGCGTTTGGTTCCTCACTTCGAAGCACCGATTATGCTTGCTTACTCTGCACGTAACCGTTCAGCGTCTATTCGTATTCCTTACGTGTCTAGCCCGAAAGGCAAGCGTATTGAAGCTCGTTTCCCAGATCCAATGATGAACCCGTACTTAGGTTTTGCGGCATTGTTGATGGCGGGTATTGATGGTATTCAAAACAAAATCCATCCAGGCGAAGCTGCTGACAAAAACTTGTATGATCTTCCTCCTGAAGAAGAAGCAAAAATCCCAACAGTGGCTCACAGCCTAGATATGGCGCTTGAAGCACTTCAAAATGACCACGAATTCCTTCTTAAAGGTGGTGTGTTCACGAAAGAAATGTTGGATGCTTATATCGAACTTAAAACTGAAGATGTACGTCGTCTTAATACCACGACTCATCCAGTTGAATTTGATATGTACTACAGCCTGTAATCCATATCGATTTAAAAAGGCTCGCTTTATGCGGGCTTTTTTACACTTTAAATTTTGTACTACATTGATGGACTCAAGAAAATAGAATAAGAGTTAGTCATCAAATTATAAATTTTAGGCATAAAAAAACCCGCTTTAATGCTGCGGGCTTTTTTTTATTTGGCTCTCCCACCTGGGCTCGAACCAGGGACCTGCGGATTAACAGTCCGTCGCTCTACCGACTGAGCTATGGGAGAATCTGAAAGCGATTATAAGGGGATTTAAAATACGGTCAAGTCCAATCTGCCATGTTTCTTTCATTTTTCGTGTGTATGTTGTTTATTTGAACAAATGCTAGATCCGATATAAAAATACTAGAGCTTTGCGTCTTAGATTACTATTTTGAAAGTGGAAGAGTATTTGAGTGGACATTCAAACTGTGCGGATTTAATCCTTATTACCATTATTAAATCGCTATATCTAAATAAAAAACCCCGCTAGATCAATCTAACGGGGTTTTGTTTTTAAAGCTTAAAATTAAGCTTTTTTCTCAGCTTCAATAGAGGCAATCGCAGCATCGATGCCATCAATAGATTCAGCCGCTTTTTTGATACGTGCTAAAGCATCGACTAAAACTTCATCTGCTGTTGCATAAGAAATACGCATAAAGCCACCCAGACCAAAAGCATCACCTGGTACAACGGCAACACCTGTTTCTTCAAGTAACCATTCAGAAAACTCAGTGCAAGATTTTAACCCTTTGGCACGAATGAGTGGACGAATATTGGCATAAGCGTAGAAAGCGCCATCAGCTGGTAAGCAGCTAATACCATGAATTTCGTTTAAGCCATTTACGACTAAATCATGGCGACGTTTAAATGCTTCAATCATTGGCTCAAGTACATCTTGTGGGCCATTCAATGCAGCTTCAGCAGCAACTTGTGAAATTGAAGTTGGGTTTGAAGTAGATTGAGACTGAATTTTTTTCATCGCACCGATGAGCTTTGCAGGGCCTGCGGCATAACCAATACGCCAGCCTGTCATGGCATAGGCTTTAGATACACCATTTAAAACAATCGTGCGGTCATACAAATCTGGGGCAACAGTTGCGATATTGTAGAATTCATCTTCCCAACGAATAGGTTCATACATGTCGTCAGATGCAATATAAACTTGTGGGTGTTTACGTAAAACATCAGCCAATGCTTCAAGTTCAGCTTTGGTATAAATCATGCCTGTCGGGTTAGAAGGGCTATTGAGTACTAATAAACGTGTATTCGGTGTAATAGCAGCTTCTAATTGTTCTGGGGTAATTTTGAAACGTTGGTCTTCACCACATTTCACAATTACAGGTGTGCCTTCCGCAATAATCACCATATCCGGATAGCTAACCCAGTAAGGCGCAGGGATAATGACTTCATCACCTTTATTTAACAATGCTAATGCAAGGTTGAAAAATGACTGCTTACCGCCACAAGATACTAAAATCTGGTTCGCTTGATAATCAAGATGATTGTCACGTTTCAATTTTGCAATGATTGCTTTTTTTAAGCCTGGCGTACCATCAACCGCTGTATATTTAGTAAAACCATGGTTAATGGCTTCAATAGCAGCATCTTTGATGTGTTGCGGGGTATCAAAATCTGGTTCACCTGCGCCCAAACCAATGACATTTTTACCCGCTGCTTTAAGTTCGGCAGCTTTGTTGGTAACAGCAAGAGTAGGGGACGGTTTGATGGCATTTACACGATCAGACAGACGTACGTCCACGGCAGCATTCCTTCTTATGGGATTAAAAAAATAAAAGCATACTATCTTAGCCCAAAATCGTTGAGACGTGTTTTATTATCAAAACAAATTTATAAAAAACCTAAATCAATGTTGGTGAAACAATCAAATTGTAATTTACAGTGTTATTTTTAAGGGCATCTCGGGACAAAATCATTTAAGATATACAAAGATCACCCAATTTAAGTGAACATCATGAGTGAACAAAAGCCCAAAGCAAAAAAGGCTGTGGTGAAATTACCTTTTCCAATGCCTAAATCGACTGATTGCGATGACGAAGACGTAGTGCATAATCAAGTTCGTCCGAAGCCTGAACAGTATGCAGATCGTACTTGGATGCCACCACGTGGTACGCGTAGATCGATGGGGAAACGTTAATTTTAATTGTTTTACCTCAGCTGTGAATTAAAAAGCCTCTTTAAAGTAAGTGGCTTTTTCATGAATAATACGCATCTTTGCTTGACGAACTTTTATAAAGAGATTATTGTTATATTATAACATTTCAATAATTGGAGTTGCTCTATGCAAGTTCTCTCTTCTCTTAAAAGTGCAAAAAAGCGCTCACCTGATTGTCAAATCGTTCGTCGTCGTGGCAAGCTTTATGTGATTTGTAAATCCAATCCGCGTTTTAAAGCAAGACAAGGTTAAAACAGGCTTGTTTAAATTGCGTCTTTATCCTGATAAAAGTTTTTTTTGCGCTGATACATTTGTTGATCGGCGCGTTTAAGCATGGATTCAATACTTTCACTTTCAAGTGTGGTCGCAGAACCTAATGACATACTAATCGGCTGGCTTGAATAATATTGATTGTCAATATTAAACAATTCCTGAATGGTTTGTAGCATTACCAAAACAGCTGTTTCATCTGTTCCTGGCATCAGGATAACAAACTCATCTCCCCCAATGCGTGAAGCAGTGTAGGGCGTATTTTGAATAGCTTGTGTTAACACGCTGCCAACACGACGTAATAGACCATCGCCCACGTCATGGCCAAGTTGATCATTGATTTCTTTTAAGCTATTCATATCTAGAAAAATACAGGAAACTGGTCGCAAGATACTACGTTCAAGGCGATTAAGTTCTTCAGTAAAGAATGAACGATTATATAGTTTGGTCAGCACATCATGTTTGCCCAAATATTCCAGATAATTTTCGGCCTTTTTACGCGCAGTAATATCTGTTAATGCAACTTGTACCAATCCCCAATCTTCTTCATAACCAGGAAAAACGGTAAACTGCAATAGTACATTTCGGATGCTGCCATCTAGTGCGTAATTTACCGCCTCACGCTGGTGATGAATATTGCCTTTCCACAACTCAATCAGCTGTTCACGAAAAGTACTGAGCATTTCATTGGCAAATACTTTATGAATATTTTTGAGTAGAGTTTGTTTATCTGAGGCTTGAAATAAATCCAATGTGGCCTGATTAACATCAAGTATTAAAATATCCTCGATGCATTGATTAACAAACTCAGGGTGTACATCTAAAAAAGTACGAAAATCATCAATTCCAATCCGTTTTAATTGATCGATTCGAACTTTAACCCGACTAAAATCTTCCACCCAAAGTGAAGCGGGTGAATATACAAATCTCGCTTCTGCCAGTCGACGGTTTTTTTCTTCCTGTCGGCGGGCGTTTTGATAAGATGTTACATCCTCAGTAGTCACAAGAATTTGCGCAAAAGATTGTTCGTAACCCGGTAAAATTGCCCCACGTAATTGAATATCCAGACGTTTTCCAGATAGACTGTAATTAACTGCGACACTTGAAAAATGTGTTTTACCCTCCCATAAATCGACTAACTCGTGCAGATGCGATTTGAACATATCTTCCTGAAAGATACGATCCAGATTGCTACATAAATGTTCTTGGGAGTCTGCTTCAAATAAATCAAGCGTTTGTTGATTGACTGCGATGATTTTTATTTTGTGTGCGCATTGGCGAACCCGATCAAGATCTTCATTTAAGAAAGTATATAGATCTTGAATGCCCTCAGCACGCCATGCATTAAACTGGCTTTTTATATCGCTATAATCTTCCAGCCACATTGGAATCGGTGCAAGGTCAAAAATAGATGAATCTAAAGTCGGCATTTAGGGCAAATTCCAATGAATTATTCAATTTTTAAAGGAGTATAAAACCAACACTTATTACTTGGAAATAAAAAGGTGTAAAAATAGACAATTTAAGTAAAGTATTTATAAATACTAAAATAATTTTAATGCAAACATGATCATTCTGCTCCTTTAGTGGAATAAAAGAGCAGACAACAACCTGTTTTTTATATTTTTACCCGATTAATAGGATGTTGAATGGTAATGTCGCCACGCCATAATTTGATAAAGTCTTGTTCATCAATA
Source organism: Acinetobacter sp. WU_MDCI_Axc73 (assembly GCF_025562455.1). GTDB lineage: Bacteria > Pseudomonadota > Gammaproteobacteria > Pseudomonadales > Moraxellaceae > Acinetobacter. The sequence continues at coordinate 54,856 of NZ_JAHPRO010000021.1, read as the reverse complement.
TCATAAAGTTCCATCAGGGCTACGATAACGCCTACAAAAATCATAGCGCCTTCGCTATTACCATGAAAATTAAAAATCTTGCCATTGAGCTTACTCAGAATATCTTCAAGTTCACTTTCGCGGCCACGACCATAGCGGTCGCGCGGGTACATATCTTCATTTAACACAATAAGCGCAATAGATTTTTCAACATCACTCAAATCAGTTTTATCTAAAGCTTCCTCAAAAGAGTCACTACCATGATCAAAATAAAAAATCACATCGTCGTTAATAAAAGACTGTACGGTATGTGAAGTCAAATCTGGAAATTGTGAAATGGCATTTTCATCAATATAGGGTTTAAACGACTCAGGCAAGATCACATTGTTGTGAATGCCTTTAAATAAAGGTGCAATCTCAGAGACTTTATAACCTGCAATGCCACAACCCAAAGCAGTGATGAAATATTTCATTTTGGGATGATGTTGGGCATAGGCTTTAAAGTCATCTATATAATGTTCAATTTGTGACAATGGCATTCGTTGTAAATGTTCATTTAAAGTTGGAATGGCAAAACTCTGACCAGCCCAACCACGACCGACATGATTCACTGCACCGAAATGCTGTGCAGCAACACGAGCTGCACCGTGTGTATGTTGTCCAGCCAGATTACTGCCAAAGACAAAAACCGTATCTTCAGGAAGTTCTGTAATGATGCTTTCGTCGTGATAATGATATGCCATGTTGTTTCAATTCTGATCTTGATTTGTTCCATGTTGCAGAGGAAACGCAGATGGGTCAAGTATAAAATGTAGAAATTAAATTTACAGGAAAAGCCTTTAAATTGAGGGTGAATTCCCCCATAAAGGGCTTAGTGAAATGAAATTTTGAAAAGAAGAGAGCAGCCGAGTGAGCGATAAGCAACCCTTTGATTTAGTGACCAGTTACCAACCCGCAGGGGATCAGCCTCAAGCGATTGAAAAGCTGGTGCATGGTGTTGAAAGTGGCTATCGCAATCAGTTGCTATTGGGTGTTACGGGCTCTGGTAAAACTTATACCATGGCCAATGTCATTGCACAGACTCAACGCCCCACGATTGTCATGGCGCATAATAAAACTTTAGCAGCGCAGCTTTATGGCGAGTTTAAGGCTTTTTTTCCTAATAACGCGGTCGAATATTTCGTCAGTTATTATGACTATTATCAACCCGAAGCGTATGTGCCTTCGTCAGATACCTTTATTGAAAAAGATGCTGCGATTAATGATCATATTGACCAGATGCGCCTTTCTGCTACACGAGCTTTATTAGAACGTCGTGATGCGATTATTGTAGCATCAGTATCTGCGATTTATGGTTTGGGCGATCCCGAAGCCTATATGAAAATGTTGCTGCATGTGGTCGAAGGTGATCGTGTTAATCGTGATGATCTGATTCGCCGTCTGGTTGAAATGCAATATACCCGTAATGAACTGGAGTTTTTACGTGGTACGTATCGGATCCGCGGGGAAATTTTAGATGTATTTCCTGCTGAATCTGATCAAAACGCGATTCGTATCGAATTATTTGATGATGAAGTCGAATCGATTCGTTGGTTCGATCCACTGACAGGCAAAATGTTGCGTCAGGTGCCGCGAGTAACTATCTATCCGAAAAGCCATTATGTAACGCCTAAAGATAATTTATCCCGCGCGATTGATACGATTAAGGTTGAGTTACAGGATCAACTTAAATTTTTCCGTGAACATGACAAATTGATCGAAGCACAGCGCATCGAACAGCGGACGCGTTACGATCTGGAAATGATGCAACAATTAGGCTACACCAATGGTATCGAAAACTATTCACGTCATTTATCAGGTCGTCCATCGGGCGAAGCACCGCCAACTTTGTTTGACTATGTGCCTGATGATGCGTTACTGATCATTGATGAATCACACGTGACGGTTCCCCAAATTGGCGCAATGTATAAGGGCGACCGTTCACGTAAAGAAAATTTGGTGAATTATGGGTTCCGTTTGCCGAGTGCACTGGACAATCGTCCGATGAAATTTGAAGAATGGGAGCGTATTGTTCCGACTACAATTTATGTGAGTGCGACACCTGCCAAATACGAATTGGAACGATCAGATCAGATTGTTGAACAAGTGGTTCGTCCGACAGGTTTGGTTGATCCTGAAATTGAAATTCGCCCAGTGTTGACACAAGTCGATGATGTATTGTCCGAAATTAATTTACGTAAAGATCTGGACGAACGTGTTTTGGTGACCACATTAACCAAGCGAATGGCAGAAGATCTCACTTCTTACTTAAAAGAATATGGAGTCAAAGTCGCTTATTTACATTCTGATATCGATACGGTTGAACGGGTCAAAATCATTCATGAACTTAGAACAGGTGTTTATGATGTGCTGGTCGGCATTAACTTGCTCCGTGAAGGATTGGATATGCCAGAAGTGTCTTTGGTTGCCATTTTGGATGCGGACAAAGAAGGTTTTTTGCGTTCGGAACGTTCCCTGATTCAAACCATTGGTCGTGCTGCACGTAATCTGAAAGGTAAAGCGATTTTATATGCAGACCGTGTGACTGATTCGATGCAAAAAGCCATCGATGAAACAGATCGTCGTCGTAATAAGCAAATTGAGTTCAATCAGGAACATGGGATTACGCCACGTAGTGCAGTGCGTCAGAAAATTAAAGAAATTGATACAGGCGAAGTCTTTAATGACGATGAAATTGAAAGCAAAATTTCTGATCAGGCGAAGGCGCTTTCAGCAGACGAACGACATATTCTGGCAGATCCAAAACTCTTTACCAAGCATATTTCCAAACTGGAAAAAGAGATGATCAAGGCATCTAAAGAGTTGCAATTTGAGCAAGCAGCCCGTTTGCGAGATGAAATTGTGCGGCTTAAGGCGCAAATGCTGCAATAAATCTGGACACTATTCTCTGGGTAAAATGCTACATATTTATACATTATTTGCATATAAAACAAGCTAATGTGAATAATCTTGAATAAATCGATGCCAATTAAATTAGGCAATGAGCAGGGGAATACAAATGTCATTAAAACAGGATATCCCAAAAGCCAGTTGGAAACTGACTAAAATTGCAGTGGGTGGGATTGTGTTAACAGGTTTAGCGGTTGCAACGGTTGCCTATGCGCAAAGTAAGCCGTTGCCAACGGTAGAGCGGGTTGAGTTAGACAGATATTTGGGTGTTTGGTATGAAATTGCACGTAAACCAATGTATTTTGAAAATAAATGTGCCAAAGACATTACCGCAACTTACACATTGAATGAAAATGGCAATGTGGCTGTCGATAACCGCTGTTACAGTAAAGATGGTGTACTTAAACAATCGGTCGGAGAAGCTTTTGTCGAAAATCCTCCTTTTAATACCAAATTAAAGGTGAGCTTTTTACCTGAAGCAATACGTTGGGTTCCTGTTGCACGGGGAGATTATTGGATTCTTAAGCTTGATGAAAATTATCAAACTGTATTGGTAGGAGAGCCTTCTCGCAAATACTTATGGGTATTGTCTAGAACGCCTGAACTCTCTGAAGATGTTTTAAATGAGTATTTGAGTTATGCAAAATCTTTAGGCTATGACCTCAATGATATTATTCGTCCTCAGCATACGCTAAAATAATGTCGATTATCTCAAGCTAAGACCATGCAAATGCATGGTTTTTAATTTTTAATTGACTTCTTTCATTATTGCTTAGAAGCCCTCTATTTTTCTTTCGTATGGAAGAAATAAAGGGGGACTTATGAAGTAAATTTAATATATGATTATTCAAGTTTTTTTCATTCTGTAATGACGAGTTCAAGATGTTCAAAGGCATTATGCTATCCGTCATCGCATCGGTGACCTTTGGAGTATTATATTTTTATACTCAGTTATTAACAGGGCTGGATAGCAAACAAACCTTTGGCTGGCGGATGTTGGCAACCTTACCCTTTTTAACTATTTTGATGTGGTTGTTGGGGGATTTGTCGCATATTAAAAGTATTTATCAACGAGTACTTGCAAAACCAGCTTTCTTTTTCTTGATGATTCTATCTTCATTTTTGACTTCAGTTCAGCTTTGGCTATTTTTATGGGGGCCAATGAATGGACGGGGTTTACAAGTTTCATTGGGCTATTTTTTATTACCGCTGGTTTTGGTGTTGAGCGGTAGCTTATTTTATGGCGAAAAACTATCTAAGTTTCAAATTGCTGCTGTGATTCTTGCAGTCATAGGTGTTAGTCACGAAATTTTTCGTTTAGGTGCTATTGCTTGGGAAACTGCACTGGTTGCTTTTGGTTACTCGGCTTATTTTCTATTACGTAAAAAAATGGGGACGGATAATCTAGGCGGTTTTTGGTGGGATATTATCATTAGCTTACCGATTGCTATTTACTTTATTCAAAGCGGAGTGGGAGGGCTAGCGATATTACAACAGCAACCTCTTATGTGGTTGGTTGTGCTTGGGCTAGGTTTGTTAAGTGCAGTTGGTTTGGGGAGTTATATTTTAGCGAGCCGTTTTTTACCCATGATTTTATTTGGTTTGCTTAGTTATTTGGAGCCTATTTTATTGGCACTGGCTTCTTTAGCATTGGGTGAAAAAATTAGTCCTCAAGAATGGTACACCTATATTCCAATTTGGTGTGCAGTGTCATTGTTAGTGGTAGAGGGAGGTTGGCATCTTTATCGACAACATAAAAATAAACGAGCGCTTGAGCGGAATGTTGCGCATTATCAAAAACGCTTAGATGAGTAAACTTGAGATAATTTTAATCAAATTTCAACACGTTAGACTTTAGTAAAATTTAATATGATCGAAAAAAATACAATAAAATTTAAATTTTGACTCGTTTTTAGCAAAATAATATAAAAATTAAAATAAAAAATTATAAGTATTTTATAAATTTATAGTGAATATCATTGAAAATATGACCGACACGTGCAGCTTTTGATTCAATCTTAATGATAATTCCTTTACAATTATGGGGTTTTGAAATTCACGCCTAAAATTATTCATTAGAGGACGTATTTGTGAGCAAAGACACTATCATCGCCCTACACACGGAACACCAAGGTCGCTGGAAAAACCGCGAAGAAATTGCGGAACATATGATCGCTTTAATCGGTCAATTATACCGTGAAAAAAATATTGTCGTTTCTGTTTATGGTCGTTCTTTAATTAACCGCTCTGTGATTCAGATTTTAAAAACGCATCGTCGTACTCGCGTTGTTGATGTTGAGCTTTCTGTTGTAAATACTTTCCCAATTTTAGAAGCATTAGCTAAAGTTGAGAATATCGGTTCTGCTGAAGTGGATATTGGTAAGCTTGCTGTTGAATATAAAGAAAAAGGCGGCGATATCGATGCTTTTGTTACTCAAGCTGTTGAGTCAATTAAAGGTAATGCAACTTCTGAACAACCTAAAGATGTCGTTTTGTACGGTTTTGGTCGTATCGGTCGTATCTTAGCCCGTTTAATCATTAGCCAATCTGGTTTAGGTCGTGGTTTAAGCCTTAAAGCAATTGTGGTGCGTAAATCTTCTGATGGTGATTTGGCAAAACGTGCGTCTTTGTTACGTCGTGACTCAATTCATGGCACTTTTGCAGGAACTATTGCTGTTGATGAAGAAAACGAAGCGATCATCGCCAACGGTAACTACATCAAAGTCATCTATGCATCTAGTCCAAGTGAAGTGGATTATACCCAGTATGGTATTAACAACGCGCTTTTGATTGATAATACAGGTAAATGGCGTGATGCAGAAGGTTTAAGCCAACACTTGAAATGTGCAGGCATTGCGCGTGTAGTGTTGACGGCACCAAGTAAAGGCGAAATGAAAAACGTCGTATATGGTGTAAATAACTCAGATATCTTGGATGATGACAAGATCATTTCTGCTGCAAGCTGTACTACCAATGCAATTACACCAATCCTAAAAGTGTTGGATGAGAAATATCACGTATTGAATGGTCATGTTGAAACTGTTCACTCATTTACCAATGATCAAAACTTGATTGATAACTATCATAAAGCTGATCGTCGTGGTCGTGCAGCAACTTTGAACATGGTGATTACAGAAACTGGTGCAGCGAAAGCGGTTGCTAAAGCATTGCCACAGCTTAAAGGTAAATTAACAGGTAATTCTGTTCGTGTACCAACGCCAAACGTTTCTCTTGCAATCTTGAATTTGACGTTAGATAAAGAAGTTGATCGTGATGAAGTGAATGAATATATTCGTCAGATTTCAATCAACTCTAACCTGCAAGGTCAAATTGGTTATACCAACTCAACTGAAGTGGTTTCAAGTGATTTTATTGGTTCTCGTACTGCGGGCGTATTTGATGCTCAGGCAACGATTACTTCAGGTAACCGTTTAACTGCGTATGTATGGTATGACAATGAAGTCGGTTATAGCTGTCAAGTATTGCGTATCGCTGAACAAATGTGTGGCGTAAGTTATCCAAAAGTTCCTGCTGGAACAGATGCTTAAGCAATTTATCTGATCAAGATTTCCAAAAGCTCAGTTTAGACTGAGCTTTTTTACATAAGATACAAAACCAAAGCTGAATATTTTACAAATTATGTGAACATGATATTCACAAAAGAAAAAACAGATTAAGGATAGATCGTTGCAATTTAGACAAGCGTTGGGCGCATTAGCATTTATTGTATTGGCAGCTTTGATTGGTGTTGCTATTGCGATATGGGTATTTAAAAACTTTAATATTTATATCCCATTGAAAAATCAAGCAGTTAATATTGATTTACAAGAACCTTTACAAGCCAAAGTTAAAATTCAGGATGCTTTGGATGTGGATGTAACAGGTCGAGTCAATGCGAATATTCCAATTCAGGAAAATCTTAATATTCCGCTGACCCAGACCCTGACTCCGCGTGTTTATTTTGATAATCAGGTTCCGATTAAAACGTCCATTCCAGTCAACGAAACTTTGAAAGTGAATCAGGATTTACCAATTGACACTAAAGTTCAAGTCAAAGTCTTGGGTAAAGACATTACTTTACCCTTGAAAGGAACGATTCCAATCAAACTAAACGTACCGATTGATATACAAGTTCCGCTTGAGCAAAATGTCCATTTAAAGTTTGATGCACCTGTACGTACAGTCTTAAAAGAAAATTTAAATATTCCTTTGGATACGACGCTTAAAACCAACATTCCAATTAATGGGCATTTGAATGTCCCGATTGAAACAGCTTTAGCTGCTTCAGTCGATGTGCAAAATACTTTACCGATCAAAATTCAGCAAGGTGAGTTGAAAATTCCATTGTCGAGTATACGAATTCAAAAGGCAGGCGATTTACAGCTTATGCCACAGAACAAGGATTCTGTTGCTGTACAGCATAAGGAACGGTAATTGATGTGGATTTTTGCTTCTGTTAAACGGACTATATTGATTTTTATTAGTGTCGTGATTTTGGTCGCGATTTTATTCTGGTTGTATTTGAATATTCAGGCCTCTGTTTCAGTTTCCTCTCACCATGCCCAGATTCATTTACCAGAATCACTTTCGACTAAAATCCATGTCGGCAATTATCTGCAAACTAGATCGGTAGGTAAACTTGATACTAGTATTGATATCAATCGTCAGTTAGATTTGCCCCTACGTGGCAAATATTTGGCTGATCTAAGTTTTGAAGTGGACACCCCAATCACAGTCAATATCGATTATTCTACGATGCTGAAAGTTGATGAAACGATGCCGCTTGAAACAACAACAGATCTGATTTATCAAAACAAATTATTACCCAGATTTCCTTTAAAGTTGGATATTCCGATTCAATTGGATGTTCCCTTTCAACTCAAACGCAGTTATACCTTGCCTGTCAAAATTTCATTTAGTGGACCTGTCTATTTTGAGTTTAATGAAGCTGTACATTTAAATGTACAACATCGGTTTAAACCGACTTTGAATATTAATGATCCAATGACCTTGCGTAAGATTGCGACTTTCAATGCCATTATGTATAACTCGGTACAAACGACTCAGGCAAATCTGGATATGCAGATGAGTCTTCCTTTAAAAAATATTCATCCTTAAATTGAATTTACGGTTATTTTGAATCTTTTAGGCGGTTGGCTTTTGCATAAGCTTTGTACTTTTTTATGAAACTCTGAATTTGTCTGCATTTTATATTCGAGAAATCTATTAAAATATGGCAGAATAGGCGGTTTTTAGAGATTTTAGAGGATTGGCACATGCGCTTTGTTGATGAAGCAGTCATTACCGTAGAGGCTGGCGACGGTGGCAATGGCGTAGCCAGTTTTCGCCGTGAAAAATTTGTACCGTTTGGTGGGCCAGATGGCGGCGACGGTGGTCGTGGTGGTAGCGTGTATATCCAAGCGGATGACGATACGAGCACACTGGTGGACTATCGTTATACCCGTAAATTCCGTGCGGAACGGGGTAAAAATGGTTCAGGAGCGAACTGCTCAGGTCGCGGCGGTGATGATGTTATTTTAAAGGTTCCTGTGGGAACAACCATTGTTGATACTGACTCGGGCGATATCATTGGCGATTTGGTCAAAGATGGCCAGCGTGTTTTGGTTGCACATGGTGGCGATGGTGGTTTGGGAAATACCCATTTTAAATCATCAACCAACCGTGCACCGCGTAAATTTACTACTGGAGTCAAAGGCGAATTCCGTGAAATTCGTCTAGAGCTTAAAGTATTGGCAGATGTTGGCTTGCTAGGTATGCCTAATGCGGGTAAATCTACTTTTATCCGTGCAGTCAGTGCGGCAAAACCAAAAGTTGCGGATTATCCATTTACAACGATGGTGCCAAATCTGGGTGTAGTCGATGCCGATCGTCATCGTTCATTTGTGATGGCGGATATTCCTGGTTTGATTGAGGGCGCTGCTGAAGGTGCAGGGCTTGGAATTCGTTTCTTAAAACACTTGGCACGTACCCGTATTTTATTACATATCGTGGATGTGCAACCGATTGATGGTTCAGACCCTGCGCATAATGCCAGAGCAATTGTAGCGGAACTGGAAAAATTCTCTCCGACATTGGCAAAACTACCAATTGTATTGGTCTTAAATAAACTTGATCAATTGGATGAAGATAGCCTCGAAGAGTGGTGCCAGCATATTATTGATGAATTGCAATGGACTGGACCTGTGTTTAAGACTTCAGGCTTACTTGAAGAAGGTACCAAACCTGTAGTGTATTACCTCATGGATCAGATTGAACAACAACGTGAACGTGAAGTTGAAGATCCTGAGTATGCAGCAGAAGTGAAAGCATTCCGCGAACAGTTAGAAGCAGAAACGCGTGAACAAACCATCGCGGCCAAAGAAGCATATCGTGCCATGCGTCGAGCCCAGCGTTTGGAAGGCTTGCTCACAGGTGAAGACGATGATGACTTCGATGACGAAGATGATGATAACGATGTAGAAAGTATCTACGTGCGTGACTAAAACTTGAGAATAGGATGATAGAAGTAGTGGATGGGCAACGTCAGCTGAATGAATGCAAACGAATCGTTGTTAAAATCGGATCCTCTCTACTCACAGCAAACGGGCAAGGTTTAGATTTAGATGCAATTTCGCATTGGGCAATGCAAATTGCCGATCTACACACTGCTGGACATGAAATTATTTTGGTGTCGTCGGGTGCTGTGGCTGAAGGAATGGTTCGAATGAAGTTGGCAAGCCGACCCACAGATCTACCTAGCCTACAGGCCTGTGCAGCGATTGGTCAAATGGGCTTGATCCATACATGGTCCAGTGTGTTGGAAAAGCATCATATTCAAACTGCACAAGTCCTTCTCACCCATGATGATTTGGCTGATCGACGTCGTTATTTAAATTCATGCGATGCTTTGCAAAATCTGATTGAGTGGCGCGTGATTCCTGTCATTAATGAAAATGATACGGTATCTACCGATGAAATTCGTTTTGGTGATAATGATACCTTAGCGGCTATGGTCGCAGGGCAAGTACATGCAGATTTGTTAATTATTTTGACTGATCAACAAGGTATGTTTGACTCCGATCCACGTAGTAATCCAAACGCTAAACTTTTGACTGAAGTTCGAGCTTTAGATGACAGTTTGTTTGAAATGGCAGGCGGTGGTGGACTGCTTGGACGTGGCGGTATGGTCACTAAAGTCCGTGCAGCACGTTTAGCCGCGAAATCAGGCTGTCCAACTTTAATCGCCAGTGGTGAAAGTGATCGAGTATTATCGCGATTAATGTCTGGCGAAATGCTTGGGACTTTATTTACAACTGATAAAGACCGTATGACTGCGCACCAGCAATGGTTAGCTGCACATTTGCAAACCGCTGGTCGTTTAATTATTGATGATGGGGCGGTTGAGGCGATTAAAGAACGTCATCGTAGTCTTTTACCTGTTGGGGTGAAAGCGATTGAGGGTCATTTTGACCGAGGTGATGTGGTGGAATGTGTCGATAAGTCTGGAAAGCGAATTGCAGTGGGTCGTGTCAATTTTAGCTCGAACTCTGCTGATATTATCAAAGGCTTAGCTTCGGATAAGGTTTATCAAGTGTTGGGCGAAGCCCGTTCACTGGAGATGATTCATCGTAATCATATGGCGATTTATTAGCAAAACCTACCACTTAAACTTAATACCCAAAATTAAAAGCTTAAACTTTAATGGTTTGAGTTTTTTTGTTATGTGCTAAATAACTTATTATTTCCTGCTAATTGGAAGTTGAAATATTAATCTCGAATTGATTAAGTCTCAATTTTAGATATTGGGAAAAGACTTTTTCACTCTGCGAGAAGAGTTATACAAAACCAAGACATATTACTTTTTGCATTTAATGATTGCTGAAATTGCTAAATAAGATCAAACAGTATTTTGGATGATAGATCATCAAATTAATTTAAAAGCTGTAACTATTGAGAAATTTCAGAGCAAATATAACATTGGTCGCCATGTAGTAAAATCCTATAAGAAGCTTTTAATCGAATTAAAACAAAAAACTGCCCATTCTAAATTGAGGTAGACAAGTCATTCTGGTACTATTTTTTTGATTAATAAAAAGGCTCTGATAAATAATGTTAGACAGTATTTTTGGCATTTTAGATCAATTTGGTTTCGGAACACAAAAACGCGCAATTAGTGTCCAGTTTTCAAATAGCGAATTAAACCCCCAAATTATGCTGCAACGTATTGATGGTTCTCATGTTATTAACGAAGGTTTATCTGCTGGACTGATTTGTTTATCGACCAATCCCTATATTGAACTCAAACAATTTATTGGTTGCCAAGTAGCTGTTGATCAAGTCACGGACTCAGGCAGTTTATTTAGAACCACAGGCATTATCACTGGCGCTTCACAGGGTCAGTCTGATGGTGCTTTTAGTTTATACCGCCTGACTATGCAAGACCCAACCAGCCTATGGCATAAACGACGTAATAGCCGTGTGTTTATGAATAAGAGTGTTGTGGACATTATTGAAATTATTTTCAAAGAATGGCAGTCAAAAAGTCCATTGTTTGCGGCCAGTCTAAAACTGGATACCAGTGGTTTAAGCAAAGACTACGATATAAGACCATTCTCAATGCAGGCAAACGAAAGCGATTATGCCTACCTCACTCGGATAATACGTGAAGAATCAATTGATTGGCTCATTTGAGAATGGTAAGACTAACGTATTTACAAAAGACATCATGGCAGCGTTAAAAATTGAAGTATTTTCACCTGAATAAGAAAGAATTATAGGATGTAATATATGAAACTATTTAAGAGTGTAGTTCTTTGTTTATTCACCACATTGTCTTTTAGTGCTTGCTCAAATGTTGATAAACAAAAAGAAGGTATCAACGTGATAGATTTTAAAAATCCCAAAAAAGTTTGTTTTGGTCGTATTGAAATGACCGTGCCGAAAGAAACAGAAGTTGAATATAGTAATTTTAATTATAATGGCAGTGATCTTGAAGTTGATGAAAGTATAAAAACTTATGAAGCCTACCAAAAATTAGTTAATAATAAGATTCAATCTTTAAAAAGTGAGCCTCATGAAACTGAGGGTACTTTGTTAAAAAGTGAAATGAATGGACCAGTACAACAACAAGGGCGTTCAGTCAGTCATATTATTGTTTATAGACCAACAGAATATACCAAGAGTGCATTTGAAATTTATGGTTATCTGTATTTAAGATCAGGAAAAATGCTTATTCTAAAAAGCGGTGCTGATAATGATCGACTTGATAGTGCTATGACTCGAATGATACATAACATAAAAAGTATAAAAATACGATCAGATAAAGGTGAAGAGCAAGCGGGCCTGTGCTGGAAAGATTTTTTTATATTAGACGATATGAGTAAAAATATTCCATTTACAGGGGGATATTTACACTTTAGCTTTCCAAGTTATCCTCGGGTTCGAATTGATATTTCACATCGCGTTCGCTTGGAGTCAGATGTACCATTGATTAAGCTCATGAGAAAAAATAAAAATGATTTACCAGAGATAGTAAAAGCCAGAATGAAGATTGAAAACTTAAGAGAGCATAAAAAAGTCATCAATGGTCTGGCAGGAGAAGAAGTGTTGAATCATATGTCACAACGAGGATATTTTGAAAGAGGATTTGAAGATGGGGCATGGCAATATTTAGGTGATCTAAATAATGATAATGACCCGTATATTAAATTTGACTTTGAAAGTGCCGAGTTGGTCCATGATGATGAACCTTTGACCTCTACGGTAAGTCAGAAAAATGCTTTGCAACTATATGATTTTATATTAAACAGTGTTCAAACTTCACCAAATAATAAGAAAGAAAAATAACTAGATTCTCCAAAGATGTGGAACACAATAACGACGAATCAACAGGCCAGAATAGATTTTCCAGATTAGATATTTTAAAGGCATAGGCTGAAAACGATGGGTAAATTTTTAAAGTTAGCAATATCTTTCGCCATATTGCCAATGGTGGTGGCATGTAAAGCAGAAACTGTTGATTTGACTTTCTTGGTTTATAACTATACGACTGAAGAACTTGGTGGTATTAAAGTCAATGGTAAAGGAAATGCAATTGCTGATGCAGCTGATCGGCTAGGTAGTGTTGGAGAGGCTGGGACAGCCTGCTGTATTTCCTTAATTGCAAATAGTAATACTGCGGATGTGAGTTTGTATACAGACCGAGGCGAGGGCTATAAGCAGTACCATATTAAGGTTCCTGTAGAAAATCTGAAAGATACGCCGCGCTCATACGCTGTTTTACATTACTTTCCAAACAATACGGGTGTGATTGAAGTAACCATGCGAAGACCGAGTTTTCGTAAAGACTTATTTGATAAAGCATTGGGTGATAAGGCAAAAAATATTCAATTAGATTCGCCAACTATGTGGAATAGTATCCCAGAAAATGCAGCTGCCCGTATTGAGTACCCAGATTAAAAATATAGGATGAAAACGATGGGCAAATTTTTAAAGTTAGCAATATCTTTCGCCATATTGCCAATAGTGGTGGCATGTAAAGCCGAGACAGTAGACCTATCTTTTATGGTTTATAACTATAGTACTGCGGCTCTTGTAGAAATTAAGGTCAATGGTAAAGGGGATACGAGCGCGAGTGCAGCAGATCGATTGGGTAGTATTGGTAGCTCTGGGACAGCTTGCTGTATTTCTCTATTAGCAAATAGTAATACTGCGGATGTAAGTTTCTATACAGATCGGGGTGATGGCTATAAGCAGTACCATATCAAGGTTCCCGTAGAAAATTTAAAAGATACGCCACGTTCATACGCGGTTTTACATTACTTCCCAAACAACACGGGCGTGATCGAAGTTACTATGCGTTGGCCGAGTTTCCGTAAAGATTTATTTGATAAAGCTCTTGGGGATAAAGCTAAAACAATTACTTTAAGTTCTCCAACAATGTGGAATAATATTCCAGAAAATGCAGCCGCTCGATTACAGTTTCCAGACTAAAATATATTAAAAATAGATAAAACTATGACTCAAGCAATTCAAAATGAAAATCGCTCTGTTCGGGATATGTTGATTTCTGCCAAAGTTCTTGCGAAAGATGGTAAAGCATCCGAGAGTGCCTGTAAAACATGCCGTGTGCCAATTTGGGTAAGTTTCTTTTTTGATGGGACAGGCAACAATAAAGATGCAGATGTTTCAACCTTAAGCCAAAGCAATATAGTGGCTTTATTTGAAGCGCATCGACAACAACCAGAGAATGGCATACAAAAATTCTACTACGAAGGATTGGGAACTGAATTTAAATTTGATAAATATTCAGAACTTGACTCATCCAAAGTCACGCGCGATGCCAGAAGCTTAAAAGAACCTATTGATATTACTGATCCGAAATGGCGTAAACATGGCTATAGTGAAGCTGGAAGTGGTATACAAGGTAAAATGGGTTTAGGTGTGGCATTAGGCATTCAACAACGCTTACAAAAAGCAATTTTTGAATTTGTCGATTATCTAGAAGGAATTTATCAACAGAAAGGAATTACTGAGATTAATGTCTCTGCATTTGGCTTCTCTAGGGGAGCAACTGAAGCTCGAATTTTTATGAACTGGCTGCAATTTGCACCGAATGTCACAAGTGAAGGTGCTGGGCGTGCTAAAAAATTATTTTATCGAGGAAAGCCCCTAAAAGCTAAATTTTTAGGCATATTTGATACTGTAGAATCGATTGGTAATGCTGCACAAAATAAAAATCCACAGTTATATCGAACCCGCATAGAAGACCATGTAGAGTGCAGTATGCATTTGGTGGCTTCGCTTGAAATGCGTCAGTCCTTTCCTTTAACGCCAACAGCTAAACCGATACCACAGAATGTTAAAGATCTGGTTCATGATCAACAAGTTTACCCTGGAGCGCATTCTAATGTAGGTGGTGGTTATCAGCCAATGGAGCAGTCGCGTAATTTAGGTCTGTCCCGTATTACCTTAACTACCATGTTTAATCGTGCATCCGCTTATGGTTTAAAATTCTCAACTTTGCAAGAACTTTCAAGCTCTAAGGCAAGAAGTGCGATATACAGAAACTTTTATACTTTAGACCCTCAATGGCAGAATGATTTAAAGAGTTTCATGGCACATGTCAAAGGTGGGTCAACCTTTGAACAACAAATGCAAAGTCAGTTAGCACTTTATCATCAGTGGATTCGTGAAGGTGGTTACGCGCGTTTTATACATAGGAAAACCAGAGAAAGATTTGGCAGGAAAGAAAAAGTCACTGCGATTATGAAATTAAATGATGATTTATTTGAAAATATTCGTCAGGCACTTAATGTCTATGCTCCAGAGGGCGCTAGACCTTATGACATCATAAAAAATAGAGAACATAAGCCGACATTGCCTAAAGAAGTGATCCATTATTTTGAAAATTACGTCTGTGATTCAGTGGGTGGGTTTATTCTTTGGGCAAATGATTTTCAGGCATTACTTTCTGATGGTAAGGCTCCTAACTATTTTATTCCTAGAGGTATTGTTAAACCAACTTAAAAGAAATGATACACGGAGGTTGAGTTGGAGGTTTATGTAATTAATATTTTAATAAAATAAATATCAGTATATTATGTTGATTATTCAACGCAATCATATGGCGATTTACTAAGGTTAAGAAAACTTGCTCAAGCGAGTTTTTTTACATCTGCTAATTGAGGTAGCTGTTGATCTTCACCGACCATATAACAGCTATCTGCCAAGCTAAACATTTCTAAATCTTCATAGCTATTGCCATACGCGTAAACATGTGCGTAATCATTGAGATGATAAGCGTCATGAATCCTTATTTTTTTCTGCTCAGAACTACAGTCGGGTGTGGAATAATGACCTGTAATCAATCCATGATGGATCTCGACTTGTGTACAGATCAAGTCGATATTGAGGAGTTCACATACTGGTTTCAAATACAAATCGATTGAAGCAGAAACCAGCACTACTTTATCGCCTTGTGCCTGATGTTGTAATAGGCGTTGAAATAGCTGAGGGTCTAGATTTTTTACCAAAGTTTGCGCGTATTCTTGCCCTAGTTGTTGTAGTTGCTTTGCTGAATTTCCTTTGAACATCGTATTAAAAAGCTTGGCACGCATGGCATCGGCGGGATAAAGTTTTAAATAATAAGCCTGAATCCATGGAAGAATTTTCAGACCTTTACGCATAATATGCCGTTTAGACAAAGTATAAAAAATAAAGCCAGTGAAACTATCTTTAGTGCAGAGCGTTCCATCGAAATCAAACAGGGCGAGATTTATAGTCTTATTCTTTTCGCTCGTTGCATACATGTTTCATATCTTCCATTGACGCGGGAGGCAAACCAGTTGGTATTGTAATCTCGGCTTAATTTAGGCCCAGAAATAATGACTTGTGGCATGATGGCATAAATAGGTTCTTTACCTGTCTTGGTTTTGTATAATTTTTTCACAGCAATATAGGTTTGAGTATCTTCAAAAGATTTCTCTTTCTCTTTTTTTAGATCTGAACGAATTTGACGTGGTGTTACCAGTACATTATTTTGCGTAAAAACAGAGATAAGTTCTTTTTCAGATTGGCTGAGGACTGAACGAGGACTACCATCTTTGTTATAAAGTAACAAATCGCCATCCAGATCTAGTTCTTTTGGTGTTAAATCATTGAGCATACTTTGAAAAGCCGCGTTACGACTCGAATACATGCCTGAATTGTAATCAGCAAAACGATAAATCGGTTTATTATAATCGGCAGGATACATCATCAAACGATGGATACCGTAATACAAACCACCATATTGTGTATATAAATCGTCACGTAATTCATTGGTATTCATACGAGAACGCTTATGATCCTGTGCGTAAGTAATCAAGACTTGCATAGAACCTAATGTCGTAATTGGATTCATTTTTTCGCCAATATCTTGCCCAACTAATTTGGCTGCTCCAGTTAAAGCACTGACATGATAATGACTCGCCATAAAATCAAAAATTTGGCGATAAAGTAAATCCAGATCTCGCTCCGTGCGGACTTTACGCATTTGGCTCATATAATTATTATCTGGAGAAGGCTGATTTTTAAGGACATCCTCGAAATAACCGGCTACTTGGCCGCCAATAGTAGTTCCTAATTTTTCTTCAAACTTTTCATTTAGACGTGTATTGACTTCCTTAACTGCTTTTTCACCTAGCCCTGGAACGACTGGGTCTGCAACGAAATTAGACTCTTGATCAACCACGGCAATAATGCTGCATACGTTCTCTTTGGTTTTGGGAATACCTAATTTTCCCATAATATCATCGATATCATTTGCCCATGATTCACGATCATTCACTCGTGTTGGAATTACACGTTTAATCTGTTCTGCTTTAAACTCTGGCTCATTTTTTTGAGACCACCAATTACCATCACCGCATCCAACTAATGCAAGACTCAACGTAATTGTGCTCAATGATTTTAAATAAAAACCAGATTTAATTGGGCTATTCATGCAAGCAAGGCACCTTGATAAAAAGATGAGCAAAAAGACAGATGCAGTATACTATGTTGATCAAAAAAAGCATGAATATTATGCATATCGTATTTTTTGATATTCAATCCCCATGCTTTCATTTTTAGCAATTAATTGATGTTAAATCGTTTTATTAAAATTATTCAAATGCGTTGTTAAGGCTATTTGTATTTACATCTTCAATTTTGATCCTATTTAAGCCTTCATTTACTTTATTTAGCAGATGTATGAGCGTTACCGCATCATCAAAAGCAATTCCGTCCATGGCCTGATGATAAAAACTAAAAATTTGTTCGTGCAACTTTTCCCAGTTATTCTGTTTTATTGCGGTAAGTGCTACATTTTTTCATGTCGATCCAGATAATCAATGACCCTATTGTTTATCTTGACTGCATTGTGGTGAAAGTCAGACGAGAGGATAAGCATAGTGAAAGACTAATCTATTTCTAATATCTGAGAAACATACTTATGCAAGCTGAACTCCTTGTCATGATCTGTTGTAATCATTTCAACTAATCCTAGACTGGCTCAAAAAGACGCTTTGTGCTTAGAAAAAACCCCACGTAATCAGATATCTTTCTTCTTAGGTAAGATGAGTTATAGATCATGGTGCAACTTTGACTTTGGTCGGTCTGAGACAAAATATTAGCCCATCTTGCTTCTTAGCAATCATTTAATCTCTGTTGCGCTTTATTGGGGCATCTAAGTTTTAATAAAACGTATTCCAAATGATGTTCTAGGCCAGACGTTTTATTGATCATCTAAATTGGTTTTTCTCGATTAAAGTAAACCGTCAACAATACTAATCATCACTTCGGCGCAACCTTGACGTGCAGCTCTGGCTTTGGTGTATTCTTCCGAATGATAACAAGCCTGTGCAGTGGCCATATCGACAAACTCAATCACTACTTGTCGTTGGTAAACTGGCCCTTCCAAAATGATGGAATCTCCACCGCGAGCAAGAAATCGTGCTCCATATTTTTCAAATGCTAAAGGGGCCAAAACCATAAATTGTTTATATTGTTCTAAATCATGAATAGTGACATGGGCAATCCAGTAGGCAGACATTGGTTTCTTTCCTTCGTGTAAAGTGGTTCGTAAACTTTTATTTAATAGAGAATTAATTGTTAAGAATATTTTTCGCAACTGCCGCGGCTTCCGCAATATGCTCAGCGACTGCTTGTTTTGCTTTTTCAGGATCCTTATCTAAATAAATTGCTTCACACATATTTTTAATACGTTGATAACCTGAAACTTTACGTTGAGTTGATTTCATTGTCATTGCACGAAGACGACTAATTCGACCATTCAGACGCTGTACTACCTCCCAGGCAATCTGGTGTTTAGCTGTTGTAAAAATAGTCTCGTACAGTTTTGCAGATGTTGAAATAATCAAATTAATTTCATCATGAGCAAAAGCTAACTCAAGTTCTGACAGCAATTCTTTAAGGGTATTGGTGGTTTGTTCACTAAGGTTTTTAGTGCAATCTGCAACAGCACTTTGTTCTAATAAAAGTCGAATCTCGTAGATTTGAGATGCAATCTCCCAATTAAGTAGGGAAACAATTGGGCCTTTATTAGGCAGAATTTCCACCAATCCTTCTGCTTCAAGATAGCGAATTACTTCACGGACCACAGAGCGACTAACGCCTAATTCTTCACATAGAGTTCTTTCAACCAGCCTTTTGCCTGAAGGAAAGTAACCCGTAATAATGGCATTTCGGACTTTAACTAAGCAAAGTTCACGTAGGGTAACGGGCGGATTTTCAATTTTAAGATTCATAAATAACTAATTCATTCCCAATTTCATTATGCAATTTTTGTTACATCTCTTTTATCTAAAAAGAGCATAGCAAACTCTTGCTTTTTTTTCATTATGTATTATGGTATACCATAATACAAGTTAAAGATAAATTCACCCGCAAGGAAATGCCATGAATCTAATCCGTAAAACAGTACTTCACGTTGAAACGACTTATGTCGATGGCGGTAAGGAAGCATCAAAGCCATTAAAGATGGTCGCAGCAGCTGCAGTTATTAAAAACCCGTGGGCAGGTCAGGGGTATGTTGAAAACTTGACTCCTGAAATCCGTCGTATTGCACCTATTTTAAGTGAGCATTTAACCAAACTGATTATTGATGAAATTGGCTCGGGTGAAGCTGTTGAAGCATTTGGTAAATGTGCAGTAGTTGGTTTGGATGGCGAACTTGAACACGCCTCTGCATTAATTCATACCTTACATTTTGGTAATACCTACCGCAGTGCAGTAGGTGCCAAATCTTATCTTGCTTTTAATAATACGCGTGGCCCAGCAAACGCACCGATTTTTATTCCAATGATGGATAAAAATGATGAAGGGCGTCGTTCTCATTATTTAACTTTACAGTTTGCAATTCCAGATGCACCTGCGGCAGATGAGCTAGTGGTGGTGATTGGTGCAGCAACTGGTGGTCGTCCTCATCATCGTATTGGTGACCGTTATCAGGATTTAAAGGAATTAGGTCATGATCTCGAAAACCCAGCAGCTGTCAAATAATCGTATCGCTCATTATTTTGAGCAGGGAAACGGCGAACCGTTAGTGCTGATTCATGGTGTGGGTATGCAGGCAGAAGCATGGTATCCACAAATTGAGTATTTCTCTAAACATTATCGAGTGATTTCTGTCGATATGCCAGGTCATGGACAAAGTACCAAACTGACTGACGATGCTCAATTACAGGATTTCGTAAATTGGGCAATCGAATTCATTACTGCCTTAAATATAGGTGCTGTAAATTTGGCAGGTCATTCTATGGGGTCGCTCATTACCACGGGTGTCAGTGCTACTCGTCCAGATTTGGTCAAAAGAATGGCGGTGCTCAATGGTGTGTATAAACGTACCTCTGAAGCTAAAGATGCAGTCATTCAAAGAGCTGAAGAGTTAAAAACAGGTCATATTGATATTGAAACACCATTACAACGCTGGTTTGGTGATAGTGAAATTGAACGTCAGGCTGCACTTAAAGTGAAGTCGTGGTTGGAAAATGTTGATATGTCTGGTTATGCAACGGCTTATTCTGCCTTTGCAAAAGGCGATGCAACCTATGCAGATGAATGGGCTAGAATCGCCTGTCCAGCCCTAATCTTAACAGGGACAGGAGATCCGAATTCTACTGCTGAAATGGCGACTAAAATGGCAAATCAGGCTCTCCATGGTAAGGCAGTTGTGATTGAAAATGAGCGACACATGGTGAATTTGACTGCACCCGATCAAGTAAATCGTGCCATGGAGGCGTGGTTGGAAACCAGCGTTTAGGTAGTTACACATTCATTGATGAAGGAATATGAAAATGAGCGAAATGGAAAGTGTCAATAAAATACGAGAATTACGTGATGCCTTTGGATCATTTATGACAGGCGTAACGGTAGTTACTACGTGTAAAGATGATGGAACACCATTAGGTTTTACAGCCAACTCTTTTGCTTCGGTGTCTTTGGATCCAGCCTTGCTTCTGGTAAGCATTGCCAAGACATCAAGCAATTATGACAATTTTGCCCACGCGTCACACTTTGCGATTAACATTTTGGCAGAAGAACAAAAAGATGTTTCCAATACTTTTGCTCGACCAAGTGATGATCGCTTTGCGAATTTTGTATGGTCTAAAAGTGAAAATCAAAATCCGTTAATTGATGGTGTGAGTGCATGGTTTGATTGCACTACTTATCAAATCGTTGATGCGGGTGATCATGCCATTCTGATTGGAAAAGTAGAAAATTTTGCTTCGGCAGGTTTTGCTGGGCTTGGCTACTATCGTGGTGCATATTTTACACCTGCCAAATCATCGACCGATGTCATTTCAAGTATGAAGGTGATGATGATGGCACTTATTGGGCACGAAAATCAGATTTTGCTTGAACAGAATTCAGAGCAAAAATGGACTCTACCACATTTGGTAGTCGATAAAGATGGTGCAGAAAAAGCGTTGGAAAAAATCTTCGCTGCTTATCAACCTGAAGCTTCGCCGAGCTTTATTTATTCCGTTTATGATGATGTGACCACTCAACAGCAATATATCGCATTCTTATGTAACACCCCTGTTTCAACCGCACATAAAGGTCAATTTGTCGATTTAAATGATCTTGAAAAGCTTACGTTTGTTGATAGTGCTTTGCAAAGCATGTTAATGCGCTATCGTAAAGAAAATTATCTAAAAACCTATGGTGTTTATTACGGTAATCAAACCAACGGTACGGTTCGTCAAATTGTTAAAGAGGAAGTTTAACCATGCGTTTTTCATTATTTGTACACATGGAACGTGTTTCTGATCAGCAAACGCAGAAACAGCTTTATGATGAAATGATCGAGCTTTGCCAGATCGCCGACCGTGGTGGTATGCATGCAATCTGGACAGGAGAGCATCATGCTATGAATTTTACCATTGCACCTAATCCATTTATTAATTTGGTTGATATTGCCAACAAAACTCAACATGTACGTTTGGGTACTGGAACAGTGGTTGCCCCTTTTTGGCATCCGATCAAATTGGCTGGTGAAGCAGCCATGACAGATATTATTACCAATGGCCGTCTGGATATTGGGATTGCACGTGGTGCGTATTCATTTGAGTATGAACGCATGGTCCCGGGCATGGATGCTTGGAGTGCTGGGCAACGTTTACGTGAAATGATTCCAGCCATTAAAAACTTGTGGAAAGGTGATTACGAACATAACGGTGAGTTTTGGCAATTTCCAAAAACGACCTCTGCACCACAACCTCTACAACAGCCGTATCCTCCAATCTGGGTTGCGGCACGTGATCCAAATAGCCATGAATTTGCAGTACAAAATGGCTGTAATGTACAAGTCACGCCTTTGCATTTTGGTGATGACGAAGTTGAAAAATTGATGGGACATTTTAACGCGGCGTGTGAGAAGTTTGCTGATGTGCCACGTCCTGAAATCATGTTGCTGCGTCATACCTATGTTGCAGATAGCGAAGAAGATGCGCAATTGGCTGCCGACGAAATTAATGTGTTCTACAATTATTTCGGAGCATGGTTTAAAAACGAGCGAGAAATTAATCAAGGTTTAATTGCACCGTTAAGTGAAGACGAAATTGCCGCACATCCATTTTATAGCGCAGAAGCTATGCGTAAAAATAATGTGATCGGCCAGTCTCAGGAAGTTATAGATCGCTTAAAAGCATATGAAGCAATGGGTTATAACGAATATTCATTCTGGATTGATACAGGCATGAGCTTTGAACGTAAAAAAGCCTCATTAGAACGTATGATCAATGAAGTGATGCCCGCATTTGCATAGGAGAGAAGACATGACTTCTCAATTCCAGTTGTATATTAATGGTCAATTTGAGGATGGTGCTGCACAATTTGACAGTATCAATCCGGCAACAGGCCAAGTTTGGGCAAAAATGCCCGAAGCACGTAGAGATGAAGTAAATCGTGCTGTAAATGCCGCTTCACAAGCAATGCAAAATACAGCATGGGCTGGTTTGACTGCATCTCAACGGGGAAAATTGCTTTATAAACTCGCAGATTTAATCGAAAAAGCTGCACCAGAACTGGCTCAGTATGAAACTAGTGATACAGGTAAAATCATTCGTGAAACTTCCAGTCAAATTGCGTATGTGGCGGAATACTATCGCTACTATGCAGGAATTGCAGATAAGCTTGAAGGAAGTTATCTACCGATCGACAAACCAGATATGCAAGCATGGACCATCCGTGAACCTGTAGGTGTTGTTGCGGCGATTGTTCCTTGGAACAGTCAATTATTTTTGTCTGCGGTCAAAGTTGGACCAGCACTCGCTGCGGGTTGTAGCGTGGTTCTAAAAGCTTCGGAAGAAGGTCCAGCTCCTCTACTGGCTTTTGCTCGCTTGGTACATCAAGCTGGTTTTCCTGCTGGTGTCGTGAATGTCATCACTGGTTTTGGCCCAGAATGTGGTGCGGTATTGAGTAGCCATCCAGATGTGGCGCATGTGGCATTTACAGGTGGCCCTGAAACTGCACGACATATCGTGCGTAATTCAGCAGAGAACCTTGCCAAAGTGTCACTTGAACTGGGCGGGAAATCTCCTTTTATCGTATTTGCAGATGCAGACCTACAAAGCGCGGTAAATGCACAAGTTGCTGCAATTTTTGCTGCTACTGGACAAAGTTGTGTCGCGGGTTCGCGTTTATTGATTGAAGCAAGTATCAAAGATGAATTTGTACAGCGTTTAGTTGAGCGTGTACAAAGCATTAAGATTGGTTTACCTGATGATATGTCAACTGAATATGGACCTCTATGCACATTACGCCAACGCGAAAAAATTGAACAGGTGGTGGCAAATTCTATTCGTCAAGGTGCAAAACTACTTACAGGTGGTAAATCACTAGATCGGCATGGCTATTACTATCCGCCAACGATTCTGGACTGTAGTGAGGTACCTCATGCGGACTGCGTCATGACCGAATTATTTGGACCAGTGCTGTCTGTTGTATGTTTTGAAACTGAAGCCGAAGCAATTGAGAAAGCCAATAACACTCCTTATGGGCTTGCTGCTGGTGTATTTACCAATAATTTAAGTCGCGCGCATCGTATGACCAAAGCGATTCAGTCAGGGATTGTTTGGTTAAATACTTACCGTGCGGTGTCACCACTAGCACCTTTTGGTGGACACGGCTTATCTGGTCATGGTCGTGAGGGTGGTGCGGATGCAGTTCTAGACTATACCACTACCAAAACGGTGTGGTTACGCACTTCTGATCAACCGATAGATGATCCCTTTGTGATGCGATAACGCATCGTGACGGAAAAGAAACTCTGGTTTTAAAGTTCAAGGATGAATCGATAAAGATATTGGATTTTAGCATTATATAAATTGAATCGTGATTTAAAAATATGGTTATTGTTGGGCCTTTTAAAATGCACCGACCTTATTCACTTTATCTTTTTTTTTATTTCCCGAAATTGCTAAAAGCCAGTGTGTAAGAGTTAAAAAAATAGAGATTAGGTCATCCAGATATGGCGCTGATCGGGTAGGTTGTGAAACCTAAGTTTACTCTCACTAATACTGATATTGAGGAAATGAATTCCTCAAAGAGAGATTAAGGATATGAGCCAAAATGAAAAAAACGCTTTCGCTATAGAAAGTCATTCAATTGATTATGTTGATCCAACAGAACGTCATGGGAAAGTGCGGGACCTATTTACCCTCTGGTTCTGTACCAACATTGCGCCACTCGCCGTAATTACAGGTGCAATGTCGATGTTGACTTTTAATTTAAGTCTGATCAGTGCCTTAGTTGCTATTTGCTGTGGACATTTTTTTGGCGCGGCTATTCTGGCCTTGACTTCTGCACAAGGGCCCCAAGTGGGCATTCCACAAATGATACAAAGTCGCGCACAGTTTGGGCGTTACGGTGCGTTGTTGGTGGTGCTGTTTACTACGCTGATTTACCTCGGTTTCTTCATTTCTAATATTATTTTATCTGGCAAAACATTGCATACAGTGGTTCCTGCTATCCCTGTGCCCACTGCTACAGTGATTGGAGCTATTGCAGCAACCACCATTGGTATTGTCGGTTATCACCTGATTCATAAGTTTAACAAGATTGGCACGTGGTTTATGGGAGGCTCCTTGCTGATCGGATTGATGATCATGATTCCACATATCAATGCTGATGTTTTGGCAAAAGGTTCTTTCAATTTGAAAGGTTGGTTTGCCATGTTTGGCCTATGTGCAGTATGGCAAATTAGTTTCTCACCTTATACATCAGATTATTCCAGATATTTGCCAAAAAGCATTGGGATTTATAAACCTTTTATTTATACCTATTTGGGTGCATCACTTGGAACTATCTTCGCGATGAGTTTCGGTACGGTAGCGGTAAGTATCGGATCTAGCGCAGATGTAATGGAAGCTGTTAAATCTGGTACAGGCGTATTTGGTTATATCCTGATGATTTTATTTTTATGCAACATCATTGGCCATAATGCTATGAATCTGTACGGTGCAGTTTTATCTTGTATCACTTCGATTCAGACGTTTGCTGGCAAATGGATGCCAAGTAAAAATGTGCGCATTACGCTGTCTATTGTTGTATTAATTCTTGCGACATTTACTGCACTTTGGGCTTCAAGCAATTTTATTAGTTTTTTCCTGAACGTCATTTTCGCCTTATTGTTTATTTTGGTGCCTTGGGTGTCTATTAATCTTTTAGATTTCTACGTCGTTAATAAGAAATCTTATGATATTCAATCCATTTTTGCTCAGGATGGCGGTATTTATGGAAAATTTAATGCTAAAGCACTGATCGCTTATTTTATTGGAATTGCGGTGCAAATCCCATTTCTAACCAATGCATTTTTCACTGGGCCGTTTGCCAATATGATTCCAGATGTGGATATTTCCTGGGTGATTGGCTTAGTGGTCACTTTGGCTGTGTACTACCTTTTTAATCTAGGAAAGATTAAATGTAGCTCTCCAGTATTAAATACCAATCCACAACTTTAAACATGACGAGAAAGGATTCAGTTCATGAAGAGAAGTAATATACAGCTTACACTTGCTTCAATATTTATAGTGATAAATACACCTAGTTTTGCCGGGATTAGTTTTGGTGAGAGCAACAGTGACTCGGGTCAATTAACTGTATCCGGCTATGTTCGAGGAAATTACCAGTTTAAGCATTATGGCGAAGATGCGGATGATCAAAAAATTCGTTTTGATGCAGCGCAACTCAAACTCGATTATGTGCGTGGTGATTTATTCGGTCATGCAGAATACCGATGTTACCAATATGAAAAGCTATGTGATTTTTCCTCAATGATTGATGCTTATATGGGCTACCATCTAAATCAAACAGATCAGGTTGTAGTCGGCATGCAGCCTATTCCATTTGGTCCTGGACGATTTTGGGGAAATAGCTTATATGGCAGCATGAATACCACGGCTGGTCTGGAAGATGTACATAATCTTGGTGTCAACTATCATGCTGAATTGGCGACTGCTACCAAATTTGATATTGGATATTTTGCTATTGATGGGGGGCATTACTCAGGTCAGTATACTCCGGATTCAGGACGTTACACAGCAAACTATGTTCGCTCTGATGATCCAACTCAAACGGATCTGGAAGAAAAGAATATGTGGATTGGGCGTATTGCACAGGATATTCCCCTTGGTGTTGATGGACTAAATACGCAAATCGGCGCTTCTTACTGGATATCCGATATTGATAATAAAATTACAGATGAAACAGGTCGACGTAAGGCATGGGCTATGTTTGCTAAAGCCAATTACGATCAATTCAATGTGACCCTTACGGGCGGTAAAAATAAGGTCGACAACAAAGATCTAAGACATCCCGAAGCGTCATTAATGGGTTCTTATGATAGTGAATATCAAGTCGCCAATGATGCTCATTACTACACCATAGATGCAGGTTACACATTTAAGAATATCGGCAAGATTGGTAATATTACCCCTTATATCATGCATAGTCGTTATAACAAGGACATGGACGGAGCAAAGGATTCTACACGTAATATTTTGGGTGTTAGTATTGACCATAAGCAATTGTCACTGGTAGCTGAATATATTATGGGTAAAAATGATCCGTTTATTGGGGGAACCTCAACGTCTTTGGCTCAAGGTGATGATGGTAAATGGAACAAATTACTGAATTTAACTTTGTTCTATTACTTCTAAAAGCGTTTCATAACATTCGGGCAACCGAAAAATTTTTTCAGTAATTTTTTGGTATGCCATAATACAAGAGGTTTAGCCATTGCTGAGAAAATGGCTAAATCAGATCAAAAATTACATCATCAATCATTTTGAAATGACAAAAATGGTTGAATCTGTACACAAAGGTGATTTATGCAACTCAATCAAATGCCCCTATTTCACCAGCAAGCCTTCGTTGCTGGACAATGGTGTAATGCCGATAATCAACAAACTTCTGATATTTATAATCCAGCAACACAAGAAATCATTGGCACTGTACCCAATATGGGAAAAGCCGAAGCGCAACGCGCTATTCAGGCCGCGGTTCATGGCTGGGCTGCATGGAAAAATAAAACTGCTAAAGATCGCTCTATTATTTTAAAAAAATGGTTTGATCTGATGGTACAGCATGCAGATGAGTTGGCATTTATTCTAACCAGTGAACAGGGTAAACCACTTGCTGAGGCGAGAGGGGAAATTCTCTATGCAGCCAGTTTTATTGAATGGTTTGCAGAAGAAGCCAAGCGTGTTTATGGTGATGTTATTCCGAGTCCTTATCCAGATGCGCGGATCATGGTCACTAAACAACCCATTGGCGTGGTTGCTGCAATTACGCCGTGGAATTTCCCTGCGGCTATGATTACGCGTAAGGTAGGGCCCGCATTGGCAGCAGGTTGTCCGTGTATAGTAAAGCCTGCACCTGAAACCCCATTTACCGCTTTGGCTTTGGTTGATCTAGCGGTACAGGCGGGAGTGCCTGGAGAAATTTTTAGTGTGATTACAGGAGATGCCATCAGCATTGGAGATGCCATTTTTGAAAGTGACGATGTGCGTAAATTTACCTTTACTGGTTCTACACCTGTAGGCAAATTATTGTATCAACGTTCTGCGAAAACCCTAAAAAAGGTTTCTCTAGAATTAGGGGGCAATGCGCCATTTATTGTGTTTGATGATGCAGATTTAGACGCTGCAATAGATGGGGCGTTGATTGCAAAATATCGAAATGCGGGACAAACCTGTGTTTGCGTCAACCGATTTCTAGTTCAGGCTGGTATCTACGAAAAATTTATAACTGCATTACAAGAAAAAGTAGCAGCATTTGCAATTGGGAATGGCTTGGAGCAGGGCAATGAGATTGGCCCATTGATTAATGAAAATGCAGTGAAAAAAGTTGAGGCACATGTGGCCGATGCTCTAACCAAATCCGCACGTTTGATTACAGGTGGTCAGCGCCATCACGCTGGAGATTTATTCTATCAACCTACGATTATTGCCGATGTTACCTCAGAAATGGATGTTGCCACACAAGAAACATTTGGTCCTTTGGCGGCAATTTTCAAATTTGACACTGAACAACAAGCGATTGAGATGGCGAATGCAACTGAATTTGGCTTAGCTGCTTATTGTTATACACAAGATTTAGGGCGTGCTTGGCGTATGAGTGAACAATTGGAATACGGTATGGTTGGGATCAATAAAGGTTTAATTTCCAATGAAGTTGCTCCATTTGGCGGAATTAAATCTTCCGGTCTGGGGCGTGAAGGTTCAAAATATGGCATGGAAGATTATCTAGAAATTAAATATACCTTATTTGGAGGCATTTAAATGAACAACGAAAAATTTGAAAAAGGTCTAGCGATTCGCAAGCAGGTGCTAGGTGAGGAATACGTCAATAATTCCATTAACAATGCCGACGACTTTAATTTGCCTTTACAGGAATTAGTGACGGAATATTGTTGGGGAGCAGTTTGGGGACGTGATGAGTTGAGTAAGCCTGAACGTAGTTTGATTAATCTGGCTATGATTTCTGCTCTTAATCGACCACATGAACTTAAATTGCATGTGAAAGGTGCATTACGTAATGGCGTGCCTAAAGAAAAAATTCGTGAAGTATTATTACAAGTTGCAATTTACTGTGGTGTACCGGCGGCTGTTGATAGTTTTCGTATTGCCAAGGAAGCGATTAAAGAATATGAGCAAGAAAATATCGCATAATGAATTATCGTTTGTGCCTATGTGATACTTAAATATATTATTCAGTTTGTGCAATGATATTTATCGTTTCTATGCATATTTGAATTTTCTATATTTTTTACCCACAAATAGCGTGAAAGTTTGTGGGTGAAACTAACTTCATATTCAGATTAAATTGATTTTTAAACGGATCAACTGCCGTACTTTCCTATAGCCATATTCGTATTAAGCTATTAAATTTATTGTGTTTTATACATCAAAATTTTTATATTTATTTGGTCTTGCAATATCGCTTTGACTATAGGGAAATTTATCTACAGTTTCACCAGCCTATTTTTCAATCAAATTTTTAAGATTTCTTGAGACTTATAGAGTAGATGGGTTTAGATCCTGACTCGCACTCCTTAATGGGTTTTATCTACAGCCTTGGTATCAGGTGTTATTACTCGTATAATATGGAGACTCACCAAAAAAATTGGTGTAGATATAGCTCCCTAAACCCATAAGACTAGTCGATATACTGTGAACGTGTGACTGAAGATGGAAAAGTGAAAATTGAGTAAAAACCCAGTAATTGCAGAATTATTTGATTCATCCAAACGTACTCAGATCTGGGTCGCGCCTATGGCAGGAGTCACTGACCGTCCATTTCGTTCGCTATGCAAATATTTTGGAGCAGGGCATGCGGTCAATGAAATGATGACCGCAGATAAAACGCTGCGTATGACGAAAAAAAGCTTATATCGTGCCAATTTTGATGGAGAACTTGCTCCTATTTCTGCTCAAATTGCAGGATCTGATCCTGAACAACTTGCAGAAGCCGCACGTTATCAGGTTGCCAATGGTGCTCAAATTATTGATATTAATATGGGCTGTCCTGCCAAGAAAGTATGCAATAAACTCGCAGGTTCGGCTTTGCTACAAGATGAAGATCTTGTTGCGCGTATCTTAGATGTTGTTGTTGCTGCAGTTGATGTTCCTGTTACCTTAAAGACTCGTCTGGGTTTTTTAAATGGTGAGGAAAATATTTTAAGAGTTGCTCAACGTGCGGAGCAAGCGGGTATCGCTGCGTTAGCATTGCATGGTCGCACTCGTGAGGACATGTATTTAAATACTGCGCGTTACGATTTGATTAAACAGGTAAAATCGTTGATCAATATTCCTTTAATTGCCAATGGTGATATTGATAGCCCTGAAAAAGCTAAATTTGTATTAGATTATACTGGCGCAGATGCGATCATGATTGGGCGTGCTGCACAGGGTCGTCCGTGGATATTTCGAGAAATTGCACATTACCTAAAAACAGGTGAACATCTGGCAGCACCTGATATTGCTGAAGTGAAACAAGTTTTGCTGGGGCATTTAGAGGAATTATATCAATTTTATGGAGAATATTCGGGTTGTCGTATTGCCCGTAAACATATTGCTTGGTACACCAAAGGTTTACGCTCAAGCAACGAGTTTCGCCAAAATATGTATAAAGTTGAAAGTACGCATCAACAGGCTCAGGTGGTTGAAAATTATTTTAATCAATTACTCGAGCAAGGGAATATCATGAGTGATGTACAAATTGAACAGATCAATTTATTGTCGATGGATTGAAAGAGATGAAGTAGATGTCAGATCATTATAAAATAACCAAAGAAAGTCTTCTATTGATGGCTGAGTATAATGTTTGGGCGACGCATCGATTGATCACTACATTAAGAAAAGTCTCCAATACAGAGATGCAGCGTGATGTTGGTCTGTTCTTTAAGAGCATATTCGGTACCTTAAATCATCTTCTGGTTGGTGAGCATCATATTTGGTACCTAAGATTTTCACAGTCAATTTCACCACGTTTAGCATTAAATGCAATTGTGGAAACTGATCTTGTAGACTTACTTAATCAACTTGAGATCAAAAGCACGAATTGGATACCTTTGATTGAGTCTTTAGATGAGATCACACTCAATGGTGATTTGAATTATCAAACTACATCGGGTGAGCAAAAATGTTTACCTTATGCCGCCACTTTACTGCATGTATTTAATCATGGGACACATCACCGCGGCCAAATTACAGCGGCACTCACAGCGCTCGGTTATGAATCTCCGGTGTTAGATCTCGTTTATATGTTGGTGGAAAGACATTCATAATTTTTTCATGACCAATATTCAAGCTTTTATGCAGACATTTCTAAAATTAGTTGATTGATTAAGTCTCTGGCTTCCATCTCACGTATTTGGGCGACATGACTGCCTGCCCAAAAAGCACCAAAACCATGATCACCTTGTTGGCTGGCGATAGTATGTAGCTGTTTTGCAAGGTCGTAAGTATAGGGATAAGCAGGTGCAGATGGCCGTTCAGGGTGGTCAATTTGTGTGTGCCAATGATTAATAATGCCGCGTGCAGGTCGACCAGAAATACTGGATGTGATTTGTGTAAGTGGCTGATTCAGCAATGCTTGACGATAAGCTGCATTCGCATTTGATGTTTTACATTGCACAAAAGCTGTGCCTAATTGAACAGCCTGTGCGCCCAAATTCATATGTTGTTTAGCTTGGTGACCATTCATAACACCGCCAGATGCGATCACAGGCTTTTTACAATGCTGAGTAATGAGTTGTACTAGATCAGCTGTTCTCACTGCACCATCCATATCAGGATTGAATATTCCACGATGTCCACCTGCTTCAATCCCCTGTGCAATAATTATGTCAATTCCCGCAGCTTCAATCGCTTTGGCTTCGGTCAAATTAGTGGCTGAAACTAAAGTTATGATTCCACTATTTTTTAACGCTTGTATCTGATGTGTAGATGGAATACCAAAATGAAAGCTGACTGCTTTAGGTTGGGTTTCTAGTATTAGATTTAAAAAATCATCATTGTCTAAGAAGCTTGGATAAATACAGTTAAGTGTTTGAGGTGGCGTTGCATTAAAACGTTCAAATTCTGGTTTTAGATAGTCGTTCCAGCGTTGAGCTTCTTGCTCATTTAAAATTTGAGATTGATGACAAAAAAAATTCACTTGAAATGGCGCATCTGTAAGCGCTTGAGTCTGAAGTATTTGTTCTCTAGCAGAGCTAATGCTACTTGCTCCTAAACCCAAAGAACCTAATCCACCAGAGTTAGAGACCTCGGCTGCCAGTTCTGGGGTTGAAACACCTGCCATGGGGGCTAATAGAATAGGATGCTTAATTTCAAGTTGCTGTAAAATTGACATATTCTCAAGAACCCAATGTTTTTTATTACCATAGCCTGAATTGTTCAAAAGAAGCAAATCATGTTCAGTATTTTTTTATAAAATGATGGGCTTGATCAATTTCTTCTTATCTTTGTGGATTCAACACATATTTGAATGGTGTACTTTCTACACTTTATATGCCTTAGAAGATTAAATTACAAATATCTGGTATGAATTATGCTTGCTTATTCTCATAAAAATGAGAAATGAGAAATGAGAAACAGCACATGTCAGAAACCAAATCCATTGCAAGTGATATTCCTTCGTCTCAAGATGAACATAAAAAGCATCATGAATATTTTGCTCAAAGGCAGTTAAAACAGGGTGCAGTCGGCTGGATTCTTCTGGTTGGATTAGGCGTGGCTTATGTAATTTCTGGGGATTTCGCAGGCTGGAATTTTGGTCTCGCACAAGGGGGCTGGGGTGGCATGTTTATTGCCACTGTAGTTGTCGCTATCATGTATTTATGTATGTGTCTTGCCATGTCGGAAATGTCAACCATGCTACCTACGGCAGGAGGTGGCTACAGTTTTGCCCGTACAGCTTTTGGACCATTGGGAGGTTATCTGACAGGAACGGCGATTCTGATTGAGTATGCCATTGCGCCTGCTGCGATTGCAGTATTCATTGGGGCGTATTGTGAATCTTTATTTGGCATTGGTGGATGGATCGTCTATTTAGTTTGTTATTTGGTCTTTATGGGAATTCATTTAAAAGGCGCAGGCGAAGCACTTAAAATTATGTTTGTTATCACCGCCGTTGCTTGTGTTGCGTTGTTTGTCTTTATTATCGCAATGATTCCACATTTTAATAGCACCAATTTATTTAATATTGCAGTCACCGACCATGTAGGGGCGAATCGTTTCTTGCCCATGGGTTATATCGGAATTTGGGCGGCAGTACCTTATGCTATCTGGTTTTTCTTGGCAGTTGAAGGCGTTCCATTAGCTGCAGAAGAGGCGAAAGATCCAGCGAAATCATTACCACGCGGTTTGATTGGCTCCATGTTGATTTTGGCGACATTTGCCATGCTGATTTTATTTTTAGGGGTCGGTGCAGCAGGTGCAGATCAATTAAAGGCCTCTGGCGCGCCTTTGGTGGATGCTTTGGTTGCTATTTATGGTCAAAATACATGGTTAGCAAGTTTTGTTAATTTTGTTGGTTTAGCAGGGCTAATTGCAAGTTTCTTTTCAATTATTTATGCCTATTCACGACAAATCTTCGCACTGTCTCGTGCAGGCTATTTACCTAAAAAGTTATCCTTGACCAATAAAAATAAAACTCCACATTGGGCAATTATTATACCTGGCATCATTGGCTTTTTATTATCTTTATCTGGTGAAGGTGATTTACTCATTTTAATGGCTGTTTTTGGTGCAACGCTTTCTTATGTGTTCATGATGCTGTCTTATATCAAACTCAAAATTTCACGACCAAATTTATCTCGTCCTTATAAAGCTCCAGGTGGGATCATCACTGCATCTATTGCACTGATTTTATCAGCAATAGCAGTGGTGGCAGGTTTTTTAGTGAATCCTAAAGTCTGGTTGATGGCAGCAGCGATTTATGTGGCGTTTATTTTATATTTTATGTTTTATAGTCGACATCATTTAGTAACAGGTACGCCTGAAGAAGAGTTTGCCAATATTAAATCGGCTGAAGAAGACTTACGCTAGGGGGAATTGTCATGTCATTTGAAATTATTGTTGCCCAGCAGCGATATGTGTTTAAGGATTTAAAAACATTATTGGCAAAAGCAACACCTGAACGTTCTGGAGATCAATTGGCTGGTGTGGCGGCAAAGGATGCAACAGAACGTGTCGCAGCACAAATGGCTTTAGCTGATCTACCGCTCAAACATTTTTTGAATGAAACGGTGATAGCGTATGAACAGGATGAAATCACGCGTTTAATTATTGATGAACATGATGCTTTGGCGTTTTACCCTGTATCACACTTTACCGTAGGTGATTTTCGGAATTGGTTACTTTCTGCTGACGCTACCACTGAAAAGCTGACTGAGTTGGCAACTGGACTCACTCCTGAAATGGTCGCTGCGGTGAGTAAGATCATGCGTAATCAGGATTTGATTTTGGTTGCAAAAAAATGTCAGGTCATTACCCAATTTAGAAATACCATCGGTCTGAAAGGACATTTATCCACTCGTTTACAACCGAATCATCCCACTGATGATCTGCTTGGAATTTCGGCCAGTATTTTGGATGGTTTAATGTATGGCAATGGTGATGCGGTGATTGGGATTAATCCTGCGACTGATAATTTACAAAATTTATCTGAGCTGTTGAAATTGCTGGATCATGTGATTCAGCACTATGAAATTCCAACACAGTCTTGCGTTTTAACGCATGTCACTTCGGGGATTGAATTGGCAAATCGAGGTGTGCCGATTGATTTAATGTTTCAGTCTATTGCAGGAACGCAACAGGCCAATGAAGCCTTTGGTATTTCTCTTTCTGTTTTACAGGAAGGTTATGAGGCAGCTTTAAATTTAAAACGTGGAACTTTGGGGCAAAATGTCATGTACTTTGAAACAGGTCAGGGCAGTGCTTTATCCAGTAATGCTCATTTTGGGGTCGATCAGCAGACGATTGAAGCTCGTACTTATGCCGTTGCCAGAAAATATAAACCGCTATTGGTTAATACTGTAGTTGGCTTCATTGGGCCTGAATATCTTTATAACGGCAAGCAAATTATCCGAGCAGGTTTGGAAGATCATTTTTGTGGCAAATTATTGGGTGTTCCGATGGGCTGTGATATTTGCTACACCAACCATGCGGATGCTGATCAGGACGATATGGATATTTTACTGACTTTACTAGGTAATGCCGGAATTAATTTTATTATGGGAATTCCTGGTTCAGATGATGTAATGCTGAATTATCAGACCACGTCGTTTCATGATGCGCTGTATGTACGTCAATTATTAGGCTTAGAACCTGCACCTGAGTTTACAGCTTGGCTGGAACAACAAGGCATTTTCAAACAATCACAACATCAAATTTACTGGGCAGAGCATATGCCTGAAAAGTTCTCCCGTTTGCTGATGTCTTAAATGGAGGTTGTCGTGAGCTTGATGAAAGATACTCAATATCAACAGTCATTACATGAAGATGTCTGGAGCAAACTTAAAGATTTTACCGATGCACGAATCGCATTGGGTCGTGTTGGCTGTAGTGTGCCGACCAAACCTTTACTTGAATTTCAACTGGCACATGCGCAGGCTAAAGATGCGGTTTTACAGGTATTGGATATCGAATTATTTAAAAGGAAGTTATTACATTTAAATCATCCATTATTGCTGATTCAAAGTTGTGCTGTAGATAAAGAAACTTATCTTAAACGTCCAGATTTGGGGCGAAGTTTAAGTGAAACATCGCGTCATGATCTGAAGCACTTTCAAGATGCAGATCCACAAAAATATGATGTTGTTATCGTCATGGGGGATGGCTTATCAGCCCGAGCCATTGATGAAAATACGCCTGTTTTGATTGAACATCTAATGGATGAGTTTAAAGCACTGGAATGGTCAGTTGCACCTTTGATCATCGCACAGGGTAGTCGGGTTGCGTTAGGAGATGAAGTTGCCCAGATTTTGAATGCTAAAATGTTAGTGATGTTGATTGGAGAGCGTCCTGGGCTTAGTTCACCAGATAGTCTAGGGATTTATTATACTTATGATGCCCATTTAGGTTGTCATGATGCGATGCGTAATTGCATTTCAAATATACGTCCAGCGGGACTGCCCATATTGATTGCAACGCAGCGCTTGATTTCTTTAATGAAAAAATCTCGAGAACTGGATTTTTCAGGTGTCAATCTAAAAGATGAGCACGAAATGGCCATTCAACATCAACAATATGAGACGCATTTATTGTTTTAATATTCAATGTTTAAGGTCTATCCGTTACATTTTATGCGACATCTCATGTCGTTTAAAATGAACATGAATCACCCGCTGGCTCATCTTTTTTTATAATAACCGAATATGAATTATAAGGTGGATGTCCATGTCAGATCGTATCCGCGAAAAGTTGCAAATTTTAGCTGATGCTGCCAAATATGATGTGTCATGTTCATCGAGTGGCAGCAATCGGAAAAATAAAGATAAAGGGTTAGGCAATACAGGCTCGGGCATTTGTCATTCTTATACTGAAGATGGTCGTTGTGTTTCCTTACTCAAAATTCTATTTAGCAATGTTTGTATTTTTGACTGTGCCTACTGTGTTTCTCGGCGTTCTAATGATATTCAACGCGCAGCATTTACCGTACAGGAAGTGGTCGACTTAACCATTAATTTTTATCGACGTAATTACATTGAAGGCTTATTTTTAAGTTCAGGTATTTTTAAATCTGCTGACCATACCATGGAGCGGATGTTACAAGTGGTGAAAAAACTTCGTTTGGAAGAAAACTTTAATGGCTATATTCACCTCAAAACTATTCCCGGTGCAGCGCCAGAGTTAATTACCGAAGCTGGACTTTATGCTGACCGGATGAGTATCAATCTGGAAATGCCGACAGAAGCAGGATTAAAACGTTTTGCACCTGAAAAAACCCATGCTGAAGTGCAAAAGGATTTAGGCATTGTGCGAGATCGTTTAATTCAGTTAAAAGATGAACGACAACTGATTCGTTCGGTTCCCAAATTTGTGCCAGCAGGACAAACCACACAAATGGTGGTGGGAGCAGCCAATGAAACTGATTATGATGTAATGATGATGGCAGATCATCATTATAAAGAGTTTAAACTCAAACGCGTCTATTATTCAGGGTATATCCCAATCAATGAGCAAGAAAAAGCATTGCCTGCGATTGGATCAGCACCTCCATTGCTACGCGAAAATCGGTTGTATCAATCTGATTGGCTGATGCGTTTTTATGGCTTTAGTGCCGATGAGATTGTCAATCCACAGCACCCCAATCTTGACTTGGACATTGATCCCAAACTAAGCTGGGCACTTCGTCATCCAGAACAATTTCCTGTCGATTTAAATCAGGCCGATTATAAAATGATTTTGCGCGTTCCCGGAATTGGTGTGAAATCAGCCAAAAAAATTGTACAGGCTCGCCGTTTTGGCGCATTGCGAATTGATCAGCTTAAGCGTATGGGGGTGGCGTATAGTCGCGCACAGCATTTTATTCGTTGCGTGGATACACCACAGTTTCAACGTGATTTACAACCACATCAAGTACGCCAGCAAATTTTACAATCAGGGCAGTCTAAATATACCAAGCAGATTTCACCACAATTAGGTTTTGGTTTTTAATATGATGATGGTGAATACGATAATTCTAAAATGATCATTTATCAGTTCGATGGCAGCCTGACAGGATTGTTAAGTTGTATTTTCAGAGCATTTCAATTTAAGCAATTTGAAGTGCAATTGGCATTAGAGCATCAGACGCAGGATTCACTTTTTGCTGAAAGTGTTGTCGTTGCAAGTCATGAACAGCAAGCAGAACGCGTTTGGAAAGGATTGGCACACAAGCTTTCCAATGAAGGTTTAAAACGTTTCTATTATACGTTTTTATCTGAGCAATTGATTGCCTTTCAGCATCTATTTAATTTTGCGGTCTATGCTTTTCAAAGTCCAATTCCAATTGATAAAAATTATGGGCATGCCGATGTACTTGCGGTTTCGCAATGGACGAAACAAGTAGGTCGGGAAAAGCATCGTATGGAAGCTTTTGTCCGATTTAAAAAAACGCGGGAAGGCTTATTTATTAGCTTGGTTCGTCCTGATTTTAATGTGCTGCCGCTTATTGAACGGCATTTTAAAGAACGTTATCAGGATCAAAAATGGCTGATTTATGATGAAAAACGTCATTACGGTATTTATTATGATTTAGTCCAGACTCATCAGGTTGAGTTGGATGCCACAACCTTAGATAAAAATATTGAGAATGGCTTTAGTCAGGATTTTTGTTTGGAGTTAGATCCTGACGAAGCATTGTATGATCGGTTGTGGAAAGATTATTTTAAAAGCGTCAATATTGATGCGCGCAACAATATTAAATTGCATATTCAATATGTGCCGAGACGTTATTGGCGCTACATGAATGAAAAAATCTTGTAAACCATACGATAAGTGGTGACCATTATACAAAATTAGCTTGAGAAACTTCGTAAATAAAGTTAAGAAGCCATTCAGCCTGCGTAGTCGACAGGAAATTTAGGTGACCAACAAACCATTTTTGGGAAAATCTCAGGACGACTGCATTCAATTTAGAATCGAATATTGGTAATGAATGTTTAGGTCTCAGAATTTATCATTTAAAATGATATTTACATTGGATTGACGTCAAATAGTGAACCAATCCAGCTGGAAAATGCCATTGCAAGAATCCCCCACACTGTAATCCTTAGACTACCTTTCCAAAGAGACGTGCCTGCAAAATAGCTAGATAATGCTCCCATTAAACTCAAGGATATAATCCCTACAATAAGCACAATTTTTGATACAAGCTGTTCTGGGCTAAACAAGATCGCAAGCATCGGGCATAACGCACCCAATGAAAATGATAACGCTGAAGATAGTGCAGCCTGAATTGGACGAGCTGCCGTTTGTTCGATGATGCCAATTTCATCACGCGCATGTGCTTCTAAGGCATTTTTTTCTGTGAGTTGAATCGCCACTTCTTTTGCGAGCTCAGGTGTTAAACCACGATGAATGTAAATGGTCGTCAACTCTTCTAATTCTAAATGAGGGTGTTGTTCAAGTAATTTTGCTTCAAACTTTAAATCTGCGTGTTCAATATCTTTTTGTGATTGCACAGAAACATATTCTCCAGCTGCCATCGAAGTGGCACCTGAAATTAAGCCCGCCAAACAAGCAATCATTAGAGTATGAGAATTTGCACCACTGGCTGCCATTCCCATCACTAAACTTGTTACGGAAATAATGCCATCATTGGCACCCAAAACAGATGCACGAAGCCAACCTGTACGTTGAATAAAATGGGGTTCTGCATGGTGAGAATGAGACATAAATCGCCTAAATAAATGCTTTTATATTTTAGTGATAAGAATGCTGAATTGATATAAAAAAATCAAGAAATTCATGAAATACCTCGTATATTTAAAGATTTCAAACTAGAGAAGGGTGATCAGGTTAATGGATAAAATAATGCCATTCGTTAAAGATTATTTAGTAGTTTTAATTTTTTGGATACTGATGAGAAAGATAAATATTGCTATGTAATTCTATACGCTATAGCTTGCTAAGTGTAAGTTGAATTAAATTTAAATCCACCGAATCTTTTCGCTTTAAAAACCTGTTTTTACAATAAACTCGTATTTCGACAACATAAATTAAAAAAAATAAAATCATTTTCGTTTTAGAGTAGATAGAGTCTTTTATAACAATATACTAGGAATAATGATATGTCTCTTGAAAAAGTCGTTTATCGCGCTCATGCCAAAGCTACAGGTGGTCGAGATGGTCAAGTGATTTCTTCTGATGGCGTACTAAATATTAAACTGGGTGTACCAAA
Organism: Acinetobacter sp. WU_MDCI_Axc73; assembly: GCF_025562455.1. Lineage (GTDB taxonomy): Bacteria > Pseudomonadota > Gammaproteobacteria > Pseudomonadales > Moraxellaceae > Acinetobacter. Next base: position 14,992 of record NZ_JAHPRO010000021.1, on the reverse strand, counting down.
AGAAATGGGAGGAGCAGGTGGAGCGGTTACTAATCCTGAGCAACTCTTTGCAGGTGGATATTCTGCATGTTTTCTAGGCGCACTTAAATTTGTTGCAAATCGAGATAAAATTAAGATTCCTGCAGATACTTATATTGAAGGCGAAGTCGGTATCGGTCCGATTCCTACAGGTTTTGGTATTGAAGCAAAATTGAATATTCATTTGGAAGGAATGGATGAAACTGAAGCCAAAAAATTGGTAGATGCAGCACATATTGTCTGTCCTTATTCAAATGCAACACGAGGAAATATTGACGTAGATTTGAATGTAATTGTTTAAAACAATCGTACGCTTCAGTTCATTCAACAAAAAATGTGGTGCTAATTTCGAATGATCATTAGCACCCTCATAAATGATCAAAGAATAAAATATTCAATATAGATTCATCCTGATAATTTTCTAAAAAAATCGAACATTCCTAATCAAGATTGGGTATTTCAAAATACAAATCATTAACTTTTAAACTTAATAATAAAGAAAGTGAAAGGTTTAAATAATGGAATGGTTACAAAGTGTATTAAAACATAGTCCTGAGATACTATTGTTTCTGTCTCTCGCCATCGGATTCTGGATTGGAAAATTCCAGATGGGAAAATTCCAGTTAGGTGGTGTCGCAGGTTCTCTTTTGGTTGCTGTTGTCTTAAGTCTAGTCGGTGTATCTGTTGATAATGGTGTGAAATCAATCCTTTTTGCATTATTTATTTATGCAGTAGGTTTTGAAAGTGGTCCACAATTTTTCAAATCATTGGGTTTGGAATCTATTAAGGAAATATTGCTAGCAGGATTCATGGCAATCTGTGGATTAGTCACCGTTTTAATTATGGCGAAAATTTTCCATCTTGATAAAGGCTTAGCCGCGGGTTTGGCCGCAGGTGGTATGACCCAGTCTGCGATTATCGGAACTGCTGGTGATGCCTTATCTCGTCTTGATTTACCAGTAGATGAAATTTCCCGATTGCAAGCAAACGTTGCCATCGGTTATGCCGTAACATATATTTTTGGCTCTCTGGGAGCGATTATTGTATGTTCAACGATTCTTCCAAAATTTATGGGTAAAGAAATTCGCGATGATGCCATCAAAGCACAATCTGAGTTGCTTAAAGGGGCTATAGAATTGGCGCCAGGTCAAGGACTGGCGATGCCTGAGATTGTTGGACGTATCTATAAAGTAGAACAAGCTTCAGGTAAATCGATCGCTTCTTTAGAGGCGGATGCAGGAAGTATTACGATTGAAAAACTCAAACGTAAAGATCAACTCATTGATACGAGTCCTGAAACAGTACTTCAGACAGATGATATTGTGTTAGTGGTCGGTCGTCGTCCTGCCGTAGTGGCTATTTCAACTCAAATTGGCTCAGAACTTCAATCATCAACGGGTATGGAAATGGTGATGGATACGACTGACGTTATTTTGAAAAATTCGAAATATATTGGTCGTACACTTGCTGATCTAAAAGCAAATACACCGCCTTATTTGAGACATGGGATTTATATCATCTCAATTAAACGCAATGGTGAAAAAATCGCTTTGACTGATGATGTGGTTTTTCAGCGCGGCGATATCGTAACAGTTTACGGTACGCAAAGTGATCTTGCTCGAGTGATTAAAGAAGCGGGTCAGGCACTACCAGAAAGCTTAAAAACAGACTGGGTTTTCCATGGCGCGGGTATTGCAATTGGTTTGGTCATTGGATTAATTGTTGTGCGTATGGGGGATATCCCATTAACTCTAGGTGCTGGTGGTGGTGCATTACTCTCAGGTCTGGTTTTCGGCTGGATACGTAGCAGAAATGAGTTACATGGGAATATGCCACTGGCAGCTTCTCAACTACTTCGTGATCTGGGGTTGGCTGGTTTTGTTGCAGCTGTTGGTTTGCAGTCAGGTTTGCAAGCAATTGAAACGATCAAAGAAAGTGGTTTGTCCTTATTTCTAATTGGTGTAGTGGTCACAATTGTTCCTCTTATACTCACCATGCTGTTTGGACGTTACATTCTTAAATACAACAATGTTGCAGTGTTTGCAGGTGCACTTTCTGGTTCACGTAGTGCCAATCCTGCATTTGGTGAAGTTCTCGATAAAGCAGGTAATTCGATTCCAACGGTTCCATTTGCGATTACCTATGCTTTAGCTAATGTGTTCCTCACATTATTAGGGCCTTTGATTGTTGGACTGGCATAAAATAAATTTTCTAATTTACAAAAATTAAGGAGTTTTTCCTCATGGCAAAAGTTGATTATTCTAAATATGCAAAACTCAGCCCATTTGAATTAAAAGATGAACTGATCGCTTTGGCACAAAGTAAAACGGATCGCATCATGCTTAATGCTGGGCGTGGTAATCCTAACTTTTTAGCAACTATTCCACGTCGTGCTTTTTTTCAGCTAGGTTTATTTTCAGCTACTGAATCAGAGTTTTCTTTTTCTTACATGCCTGAAGGCTTAGGTGGTTTTCCTCGTGCAGAAGGATTACAACAGCGTTTTGACCACTTCGTGTTGGAAAATCGTGATAAGCCAGGTGTGGTTTTTTTAGGAAAAGCGGTTTCTTATGTACGTGATCAACTTGGTTTAGATCCAGATAAGTTCTTATTAGAAATGGTAGAAGGGATTTTAGGTTGTAATTATCCTGTACCTGACCGTATGTTGCGTGCCAGTGAGTCCATTGTTAAGGAATATATCCTGCGTGAAATGGGCGTTAAAGGGATGCAAAAAGAATCGTTGGATCTTTTTGCAGTTGAGGGCGGAACCGCTGCAATGGCGTATATTTTCAATTCGTTAAAAGAAAATAAGCTGATCGACTATGGCGATAAAATTGCAATTGGTGTTCCGGTTTTTACGCCATATCTGGAAATTCCTGAATTAAATGACTATCAACTAGAAGAAGTGTTTATTCATGCAGATCCAAATATGGGATGGCAATATCCAGAATCTGAATTACGCAAACTCGAAGATCCTGCGATTAAAGCCTTTTTCCTTGTTAACCCAAGTAATCCGCCTTCTGTAAAAATGAGCGATGAAGGTCTTGAGATTTTGGCTGATATTGTCAAAAAACGTCCTGATTTAATCATCTTAACTGATGATGTATATGGAACTTTTGCAGACAATTTTAAATCACTATTTGCTATTTGCCCTGAAAACACCATTTTAGTCTACTCATTCTCAAAATATTTTGGTGCAACAGGTTGGCGTTTAGGGGTGATTGCAACCGCGAAAGAAAATATTCTGGATAAAAAAATCGCAGCTTTATCGAAAAAGGATAAAGCTGAACTTGAAAAACGTTATGGTTCATTAACGACTGATCCTGCTAGCATCAAATTTATTGATCGTTTAGTTGCGGATAGTCGTAATGTGGCTTTAAATCATACAGCTGGCCTTTCAACGCCACAGCAAGTTCAAATGGTCTTATTTTCATTGTTTAATATGATGGACTCTCGTCAAAGCTATAAAAAAGCAGTCAAATCTGTGGTGCGTGAGCGTGATGCTGCTTTATATCGTCAATTGGGCGTAGAGGTTCCACAAGATCCAAATGCAGTAGATTATTATACTTTGGTCAATCTGGAAAATACTTCACGTCAACTGTATGGCGATGATTTTGCAGATTGGGTCATGAAAACTAAAAACCCAACCGAGTTGTTATTCCGTGTTGCAGATGAAACGGGAATAGTATTATTGCCGGGTTCTGGTTTTGGTGTTCAACATCCATCTGCACGTGCATCTTTAGCAAATCTAAACGAATTTCAGTATGCTGCCATTGGTGATTCACTGCGCCGTTTTGCAGAAGAATCTTACGAGGAATACCAAAAAACACGTAAGAAAAAATAACCTTTAATCAAACAACTGACAGTCCCTGATAGATTAAAATATATCAGGGATTTTTTATTTCTTGAGCAATTGATGCCGTTTTAAACTTTTTATATTTCACAAAGCAAGCGTATTTTTAATCAACAACTGACTGTAAAGTTTTCATCTATAGCACAATATATGATGATTTTTTATGTAAAAATCATGAGAATCTTTAGTTTAATGATAGAACAACAATATTGAAAAGGAAGTACACATGCTAGCTTATGATGCTGATCTGGAATTATTTCGCGATAATTTTAAACGTTATATGAATGAGCATATTGCTCCACATTATGAACAGTGGGAACGTGAAGGCATTATGCCACGTTCAGTCTGGTCATCTTTGGGCGAAAATGGTTTTTTATGTGTCGATGTACCCGAACAATATGGCGGTTATGGCGTACCTACCCATTATTCTTTAATGTTAGTTGAAGAATCTGCCCGTGCTGGTTATGGTGCTTTATCTACAGCAATTTCATGTCATTCCGAGATTGCCGCACCTTATATTTTGCATATTGCTACAGAGGAACAAAAGCTATATTGGCTTCCGAAAATGGTCAGTGGTGAAGTGGTCGGTGCAATTGGTATGACAGAACCAGGTGCTGGTTCAGACTTACAGGCGATTCGTACTAGTGCTATTTTACAAGATGATCATTATGTTCTAAATGGTTCTAAAACCTTTATTTCAAATGGACAACATGCGGACTTAGTGGTACTTGCAGTTAAAACTGACCCTCAAGCTCGAGCAAAAGGTGTTTCACTACTTTTGGTGGATACACATCTGGATGGTTTTAAGAAAGGAACCAATCTCGATAAAATTGGATTGCATTCTCAGGATACCTCCGAATTGTTCTTTGATAATGTTAAAGTGCCTAAAAATCAGCTTTTAGGACAGCCCGGTCAGGGCTTTGCTTATCTCATGCAAGAGTTGCCACGTGAACGTACTGCTATTGCTGCCACCGCTTTAGGAGCAATTCGTGGTGCGATTGATGTCACTACAAAATATGTCAAAGAGCGTCAAGCTTTTGGTCAACCAATTGCAAACTTTCAAAATACACGCTTTGTTTTAGCGCAAGCAAAAATTGATGAACTGGCAACGGCTGCTTTTTATAATCAGAACCTTGCATTATATCAACAAGCAAAATTAGATGTCGAAACTGCGGCGGCGCTTAAAAGTTTTAGCACAGATATGCAGATGAAAGTTGCAGATAATTTGCTTCAATTATTCGGTGGTTATGGGTATATGACCGAATATCCAATTTCACGTTTCTTTGTGGATGCACGTATTCAACGTATTTATGGTGGAACCAACGAAATCATGAAAGAAATTGTAGCGCGAGGCATTATTGGAAAACCATGAAGGCCATGTAAAAATACAAAAAACGGTAGATAGGCTACCGTTTTTTTCTGGAAGACGTTTTATAAACGCAATACTTTTAATGTTTCATCGACAAATTTTGGAAATAAATCAGGACTACGCGAGGAAATGTATAAATTATTATCGTTCACTATGTCTTGATTAATACATACTGCACCTGCATTCTCCAAATCGTTTAAAATGGTTTGCATCGCGCAAATTCTTCGACCTTTCACCACACCTGCATGCATTAAAAGTTGTGGTGCATAACAGCAAATAAAAATCGGTTTTTGCAAGTTGGCAAAACGTCTTACAAAAAACACAAATCGCTCATCGTTTCTGAGCGCTTCGGGGGATTCACCGCCTGGTATAAACAATGCATCAAAACGATGAACATCACTATCATCAATACCCAAATCGATAGTAGTGGATGTTTTGCGTTGAATGCCGTAAACAATATTGCCTTCATGATGTTCGATATTAATCACGCTATGACCTGCAGCACGATATGCATGAACGGTCTCACAATATTCAAGATCCTCAAAATCATGAGTCACTAAAGCCGCTATTGTTTTTGACATCTCTATACTCCCTTTTTTTAGGAAGGTTTTTATAGGAATTTATTACAATACGGCTTGATCAAAAAAACAACATTGATGCTTTGTGGTGAAAACGTCATCAATTGTAATTCTATGACCAAAGGAATTGATTCTAAAAAGATTTAATTTTAATCAAATAGTTTTTCACAATTTTCAGTGCTGTTACATGCAGCAAATAAAATCGCTTTAGGAAGACTGGCATACATATTAGTAATATGCTGCTCAGAAGGATGGTTAAAATGCCAATAGTAGAGTTGAGCTGATCTTAATGTTTTAAAATCTTCAAAGAAATTAGAACTGGATGGTTGAGAACCTCTAGGTGGACGTCCACGTCCTTCAGCAGTTCCCACAGTGGTCATCACTAAAATTGGCGTTTTAAACTCAGTTTTTTTATCTTTGAATTGCTGTAGCTCTTTGCTCAATACATTTTGATCAAACCATAAAGAGGGGCTAGCAGCAATATAACGATTAAAGCTTTGTGGGTAATTGAACAAAGTATTGAGCGTAAATAAACCACCAAATGAATGTCCAAATAAGGTTTGTTGTTGAGTATTTATCTGGATTCCTTGCTGGATTCGCGGTTTCAATTCATTTTGAATAAATTTCAGAAAATTATTTGCACCACCGTATTGGTATCGTTCGTCTTTTTGCGGATCGTTTTTAGGCAAGGGCGTATAGTCAAGCGCGCGTTGCTGACCTGAGAACTGGGTTTCACTTGGGTAGCCAATTGTTACAATCACAATGGGATCGAGTCCCATTTTATCTGAACCCCCTCCAAGCGACTGGGCAATGCTACTGGCACTATTAAATACTGCATTACCATCTAGCATATACAAAACGGGATAGCCTGATTTCGGAGCTGGGGTATAGGGAATATACACCTGAATGAAATATTCATTAGGGGTGTATTTTGATTTCATAGTGAATTGTTGGGTGGTGCCTTTACGTTGTAAATCCAATCGAGGACTTTCGCTCGATGTTGTTTGAAGGGGGAAATTATTGCTGTTTTGTGCACACGCCAATGAGCTTAATCCACTCAGTGAAATGGCAAGAAGGCTGTAGAGGAAAGGTTTTAGCATAATAGGCGATCAAATGAGATTAATTCTTAATAAGAGATATTAAAACATAAATAACAAAGATGTGAAGTGAAAATGAGGATTTTATCCAATTGACTGATCTCGATTGCTATAGCAAACATGACAAGTCTTGATATACTGTCGCAAACCATTTGCAGAGGCTGCATTACAATGATCCATGATGATCAGAACTCGTCAACTTCTCTCGATTTACAACAAATTCGTAATGATATCGATTCTGTTGACCAACAGATTCAGGAACTCATTAATCGTCGTGCAAGTCTGGCTGAAGCGGTCGCTAAAGCAAAATTTGCAGCCGAAGACGCGCCGTTGTTTTATCGACCGGAACGTGAAGCACAAGTTCTACGTAGAGTCATGGAGCGTAATAAAGGCCCTTTATCTGATACCACCATGGCACGATTATTTCGTGAAATCATGTCAGCTTGTTTGGCGTTAGAAGCCCCACAAAGTATTGCCTTTTTAGGTCCAGAAGGAACTTTTACCCAGTCTGCGGTACTGAAACATTTTGGTAAAGATGCGATCGTGCGTCCATTACCGACGATTGATGAAGTATTTCGTGAAGTTGAAGCTGGAAGTGCGCATTATGGCGTGGTTCCTGTTGAAAACTCCTCTGAAGGGATTGTTAATCACACATTGGACTGCTTTAAAACTTCGCAACTGAATGTGATTGGAGAAGTCGAACTGCGCATTCATCATCAGTTTTTAGTTTCTGAAAATACCCGTAAAGACAGCATCAAACAAATTTATGCACATCAACAAACTTTAGCGCAGTGTCGTCAATGGTTAGATGCGCATTATCCAGGGGTGGAGCGGGTCGCATTAAACTCAAATGCAGAAGCTGCTCGTCGTATTCGCAACGAATGGCACTCAGCAGCGATAGCTTCTGATCTTGCAGCATCACTTTATAATCTTGAAATTTTACATAGTAATATCGAAGACAACCCAGAAAATACCACACGTTTCTTAGTCATCGGTCGTGAGAAAATTCCACAAAGTGGCAATGATAAAACCTCACTTTTGATTTCTGCCCATGACCGTGCAGGTGCTTTACTGGATATTTTAGCGCCGTTTGCAGAACATGGTATCAGTTTGACCAGTATTGAAACACGTCCTGCTTTACCTGAAAAATGGGCTTATGTGTTCTTTATCGATTTAGAAGGACATATTGATCAGGAAAATGTCACAGCAGCATTAAATGACATCCGACCAACTGTTAAAGAGTTGCGTGTACTTGGTTCTTATCCAGCAGCTGTATTGTAGTTCTGTCTTGATTTTCATAATACAGAGATGACATTGTCCTTTAAATATTGCTTATGGATTTAGATCTACATATGACACCACAACCGTTATTTCATAAAGTCGCATTTATTGGACTAGGCCTGATTGGTTCGAGTCTGGCACGAGTGATACAGGCTGAACATTTAGCAAAAACAGTGGTTGCTTCGACCCGTTCGCAGAAAACACTGGATGATGCCAAAACCTTAGGTTTAATTGATGTCGGTTATCAAAATCCAATCGAGGCCGTGCAAGATGCAGATTTGGTCATATTGGCTTTGCCTGTCCGTGCCACACAAAAGATTTTGCAACAAATTAAACCTTACTTAAATGATCATGCAATTTTAACGGATGTTGGTAGTACAAAAGGCAATGTCGTTGCGGCTGCTAAGGCTGTATATGGTGAGGATTTACCTGCAGGTTTTGTGCCAGGTCATCCGATTGCAGGCAGTGAGCATACGGGTGTGCATGCAGGTAAAGTCGATTTATTTGCCAATCATAAAGTGATTTTAACGCCACTTCCAAGCAGCGCAGATTGGGCGATTGAAAAGTTAATTGAATTGTGGTCTGCTGCCAAGGCTGAAGTGATTTGCATGGATGTGGAAAAGCATGACGAAGTATTAGCTCATACCAGTCATTTACCGCACTTGATGGCGTTCAATCTGGTAGAACAATTGGCCAATCGCGAAGACAATCTGGATATTTTTCGTTATGCGGCGGGAGGTTTTCGGGATTTCTCACGGATTGCGGCCAGTGACCCACAAATGTGGCATGACATCTTTTTTGCCAATAAAACTGCGATACTCAAGGCTGTTGATGGTTTTGAACAACAACTCGCGCAACTGCGACAACTGATTGAAAGTGAAGATTCGCATGCACTGATGGGACTGCTTGGGCATGCTCAGGCTGCGCGTCAACATTTTAATCATATGCTAGCCCAAAAACCGTTTATGGAGAAAAATAAGGTGACACAGCAATTTAGTATTCTACCGGGAAAAAAATCATTTCAAGGTAAATTTACCGTTCCGGGTGACAAATCTGTATCACATCGCTCCATTATGTTTGGTGCGATTGCGGAAGGTACTACTCATGTTACTGGTTTTTTAGAAGGCGAAGATGCGTTAGCAACTTTGCAGGCTTTTCGAGATATGGGTGTCAGCATTGAAGGGCCTAAAAATGGGGAAGTGACCATTCACGGTGTAGGGATGCAGGGGCTAAAAGCTCCTGCGGGTGCTTTATACATGGGAAACTCAGGCACTAGTATGCGTTTACTCTCGGGCATGCTTTCTGCACAAAAATTTGACTCTGTGATGACAGGCGATGCATCACTTTCTAAACGTCCGATGGAACGTATTGCCAAGCCGCTTCGTGAAATGGGTGCTCAAATTCAGACCACAGGCGAAAAAGGGACACCACCTGTGAGCATTACGGGTAGCCAACCATTAAAAGGTATTCACTACGATCTACCGATGGCTTCTGCACAAGTCAAATCAGGTATTTTATTGGCAGGTTTATGGGCTGAAGGTGAAACTTCAGTGACTGAACCTGAACCTACCCGTGACCATACCGAGCGTATGCTTCGTGCGTTTGGCTATGAAGTGAAAACTGAAGGTAATCAGATTTCTCTGATGGGTGGTGGTAAATTACTTGGTACCAATATTCAAGTGCCATCCGATATTTCATCTGCGGCATTCTTTATGGTGGGCGCTGCTATTACGGAAGGTTCAGATGTTATCCTTGAAGCAGTTGGAATTAATCCTACCCGTACAGGTGTGATTGAGATTTTAAAACAGATGGGCGCTGACCTGACTGTGGAAAATGAACGTATCGCAGGCGGTGAACCCATTGCAGACATTCATATTAAGGGTACACGTACACTAAAAGGTATTCATATGCCTGAAGATCAAGTGCCACTAGCGATTGATGAATTTCCTGCTTTATTTATTGCAGCGGCGTGTGCAGAAGGTCAAACGATCTTAACGGGTGCGGCTGAATTGCGAGTGAAAGAATCAGATCGTATCCAAGTTATGGCAGATGGCTTAAAAATTATGGGTATTGACTGCACACCGACCAATGATGGAATTATTATCGAAGGGAAAGGGAAGTCAGGTGACTGGTCTGCTATTTTCACAGGTGGTGAAATTGAATCGCATCATGATCATCGCATTGCCATGAGTTTTAGTATGGCAGGTTTACGCACTTCTGATGAAATTAAAATTATGGGTACTGAAACGGTCGCGACGAGTTTCCCAACATTTACCGAGTTGGCAAATCGTGCGGGTTTAACCATTCAGGTCAGCCAATAATTTAACAGCTAAATTGCGCTATGCTGTTTAACATAAAAGTGACACAGCGGCTGAGTTTCGGCTTGGCTGCCATCTGTTTATTGCTTTATGCTAAACGGCAGTAATAACTATAAGTGCAGGGTGCGCAACATGAGAAAACTACAGTTTATTGCGAATTGTCCTCATCACTATGAGGGTCATGAGCTAAATGAATGTCGTATTACACAGGAATATGTGGCTGCACTTTTATTTAAACAACTAGGGGAGTATGGCTTTGATGCCCAGCATATTGCCCATGAGCATCAAAAAGTTGAAGTGAATATAGAAAATTATCAGCTTCCTTTATCCGTAACCTGTACTCAAAAAAATGATGATGGACAATTGATATGTGAAATCACGGCTAACCCCAAAGAAGAACAAGACTGGTTTGAAAAAATAGAAACTCAGAGTGTGATTCGTCAATTGGCACAGGCCGTTGAAAATAGTTTGAAGTCTGATCAGACTTTTACTGCATTTGAGTGGAAAAACTAACACAACAATTATCAGTATCTCTGGGAGATGTTGCGGTGTATATTTTTAAATACCAAAAGCCATTTTCCAGAGTTCAATTTACATGTCACAAGTCGATTTTTCAAAACTTGCTCCAAATTTGGTCTGGAAACATTTTCAGACTTTATGCACTATTCCTCGACCCTCAAAAAAAGAACAAAAACTACGTGATCATCTGCAAGCTTGGGCTGAACGATTAAGCTTGGAAACCTATGTCGATCAAATAGGTAATCTGATTATTCGTAAAGCTGCAAGCTATGGCAAAGAACATGTGACAGGTGTGGTTTTGCAAGGGCATTTGGACATGGTAACGCAGGCTAATTCGGGTACGACTCATAACTTTGAGCAAGACCCGATACGACCTATATTGGAAGATGGTTGGTTGATTGCCAAAGACACGACTCTGGGCGCTGATAATGGCATTGGTGTTGCTCTGGCGCTAGCGATACTGGAATCCGATGATATTTCTCATGGTCCAATTGAGGTTTTACTCACTGTAGATGAAGAAGCTGGTATGAGTGGTGCAAGACTACTTGAAAAGGACGTTCTTAAAAGTAAATGGTTATTTAATATTGATACCGAAGAATGGGGTGAGCTTTATTTGGGTTGTGCGGGTAGTCAAGATGTCGAGGTGCATCAAAAGTTAACCTATATCGCGGCTCCTCGATCTGGATTAAAAACGGTTGAAATTTCAGTTTCTGGGTTAAAAGGTGGACATTCTGGCGTTGATATTCATTTAGGGCGTGGTAATGCTAATGTGATCCTGTCAGGACTTTTGCATCAGTATTTATTTGAGTTGGATGCTTATTTAGTTGAATTTAGTGGTGGCAGTGCACGTAATGCCATTCCGCGTGAAGCCAAGGCTTTGATTCTGATTGATGAGAGCCGCATTGAAGCTCTAAAAAAATATGTCAAAAACTATGAGAATCAATATCTACAAAAATTAAAAGGGATTGATGATCGCTTAAAAATTGATATTGAACTTAAAGAGCAAACTGTCACACAAGCGATTCATCCGCAACAACAAACCTCGTGGTTAAGTGCATTGGCAACTTGTCCTTATGGGGTCGCAAGAATGAGTGATGTTTTAGACAATGTGGTTGAAACCTCGAATAATATTGGCGTAGTTCAACTCAACCAACAACAAGCCAAAGCTTTGATTATGGTTCGTTCAATGGCTAATCTTGAAGCTGAACATTTTTCTCAGGAGATTGCAGCACATTTTAATAAAGCTGGTATCGCATCTGAGTTTACACCGCTGGTTTCAGGTTGGACACCTAACCCTGATTCTGCGGCATTAAAATGTCTACAACAGGCTTATCAGACAGTTTTTAATATTGAACCGCATTTAAAAGTGATACATGCAGGTTTGGAGTGTGGCATTATTGCTGAGCATTATCCTGATTTACAAATGGTTTCATTTGGGCCTGATATTCAAGGCGCACATGCACCTGGAGAGCGGGTGAAAGTAGATACTGTGGAAAAATGCTGGAAGTTGTTGGTGGCTGCTTTAGAAAGTATCAACTAAGAAAATATGATCGATTCTGAATGCGCAAAATGTAACTAATTCAGAATCGATATTTGGTAAATTACTTTGCGACAACTCATATTTGTATAAACGATCATGGCAAACATAATCCTAAATTGGCATTCCCATCTAAAGTGTTATAGTCTAACTTATTATTAATTCATACGTTTATTGAGGTATTTATGCTTTCAGTCATTTCTCCAGCAAAGACATTAGACTACGAAACAACATTACCAACAGATAAACACACTTTACCCAGATTATTAGATCAATCTGAACAATTGATTGAGGTTTGTCGTGAACTATCAGCATCACAAATTGCCAGTTTAATGAGTGTAAGTGACAAGATCGCAACTCTAAATGCAGATCGTTTTCGTGATTGGACACCTGATTTGTCACTTGCGAATGCACGACAAGCCATTTATGCCTTTAAAGGTGATGTTTATACGGGCTTAGATGCGTATAGTTTAAAACAGGCGGATATTGAATTTGGCCAGACACATCTGCGTATGTTGTCAGGTTTGTATGGTTTATTACGTCCATTAGATTTGATGATGCCATATCGTCTGGAAATGGGAACCAAATTACAAAATCCGCGTGGACATAATTTGTATGAGTTCTGGGATGATCAAATTACCAAACTGATCATTAAAGATTTGGAACATACAAAAACTGATATTCTAGTGAATATTGCTTCAGATGAATACTATAAATCGGTCAATGAAAAACTGATTGATGCACATATTATTAAACCTGTATTTCTCGATCAAAAAAATGGGAAATACAAGGTTATTAGTTTTTATGCTAAAAAAGCCAGAGGTTTAATGGCGCGCTTTATTATTGAAAATAAACTGGAAAAAGCACAGGACTTAAAAGCATTTAATTGTGATGGTTATTATTTTGATGCTGATAATTCCAGTGAGTCTGAATTGGTATTTAAGCGTGATGAACAGGCTTAATGCTGAAAATTGGTTAAGAGCGTAGCAGGAGTGATGATCGGTGTGGAACGAGATACTTCATCACTCAAGGCTTCGTTTAGAGCAAAATAATCACTTTAATGATAGTCAAAATCGCCTAAACGTGTTGAAGCAGACTTGCTAAATCTCAGCGCGCCCATTGGTTTGATTCAGAAATTTATCAATATAAGCCAAAGAAAATCTTATGCTAATACTTGCTGGAAATCTAAAATGAGTACTCATGTATCAAGATCGATTGAAACTCCAAGATTAATTTTACGACAATGGAAACTTGAAACTGATCTAGAACCTTTCTTCATACTTAATTCTGATCCACAAGTGATGAAATATTTTCCTAGTCCCTTGATTCGTGCTGAAAGTGATGCATTAGCACTGAAAATATTTGAATTGATTGAACAACGTGGTTGGGGATTTTGGGCAATAGAATTAAAAGAGACGCATCATTTTATTGGATTTTGTGGTTTACATTCGCAACCAGATTTATTTGAATTTTCGCCATGTGTTGAAATTGGGTGGAGATTGGATAAAAATTATTGGGGAAAGGGTTATGCTTTTGAAGCAGCGCAGGCAGCATTGAACTTTGCTTTTACTGATTTAAAGCTAGATGCGGTAGTCGCGTTTACTGCAATACAGAACAAACCCTCAGAAAAACTCATGCAACGTTTAGGGATGTCTTTTCAATCGACATTTAAGCATCCTCAACTTTCAGAGCAAAGTCCTTTACAGTTGCATGTTTTATATAAAATAAATTCTCCATAATAAAAAAATCCCACTTTATGAATTGCACTTTGAAATTTGGACTTGTCAAGTCTAAATCAAACGGTGCAATTCATTTGATAAGTGGGATTTTTTGATCAAGATCAATCAGTGTTGAGTATCTTTTTTCACGTCTTGTGCTGTTTTTTCTACTGAAGCAGCGGCATCGTGAGCAGCATCACGAGTTGCAGCTTCTGCTTTATCCGCAGCATGTTCAGTTGTTGCCGCCGCATGATCTGCCGCAGCGTCTATTTTCGCGACTGCATTGTCAGTAGCCGCATCAATTTTTGCAGCAGCGTCAGAAGTCGCATGTTCAACATCATGGCTTGCTTGAGTTGCGGCATTTTCCATGTGCTCACCTGTGGTTGCTCCAGTTTCTGGGGCTTTATCTTTGTTACAACCCGCAAGCGCTACAGTCGCAGCAAGACCAAGAATTATCATAAATTTATTCATTGTAACTTTCCTTTTAATATGGCATCCAAAATGGCTGGATGAATAAATTGTACGCATAAGAATGAACAGATGACGAGTATAATTTGTAATTAAAATGTTAAAAAATGCAATAAAAAAAAAGGCTTATCCTTAAGGGGTAGATAAGCCTATAAAACCAAGTCTGATTTTTACAACACGTTTTAACTATTACGAATAATATAATCAAACGCTGATAGGGATGCTTTCGCCCCTTCACC
>NZ_JAHPRO010000020.1 GCF_025562455.1 Acinetobacter sp. WU_MDCI_Axc73 | reverse complement strand
TTAGTGTGTGGCTTGATCGCACCCGGTTTAGTCAATACTTGACCACGTTGTACGTCTTCACGCTTTGTACCACGTAGAAGAACACCACAGTTCTCGCCCGCACGACCTTCATCAAGAAGTTTACGGAACATTTCTACGCCAGTTACTGTTGTTGTTTGAGTATCACGGATACCCACAATTTCAACTGACTCACCAACTTTTACGATACCTGATTCTACACGGCCAGTAACTACTGTACCACGACCAGAAATAGAGAATACATCTTCGATTGGCATCAAGAATGCTTTGTCGATTGCACGCTCTGGCTCTGGGATATAAGAGTCAAGTGCAGCAACTAGATCAAGAACTGATTTCTCACCGTATTCGCCAGCATCACCTTCCAACGCTTTAAGCGCAGAACCACGGATCACTGGAGTGTCATCACCTGGGAAGTCGTAAGTAGAAAGAAGTTCACGAACTTCCATTTCTACAAGCTCAAGAAGCTCTTCGTCGTCTACTAGGTCGCATTTGTTTAAGAATACGATGATGTAAGGTACACCAACCTGACGAGAAAGTAGGATGTGTTCACGAGTTTGTGGCATTGGACCATCAGTCGCCGCACACACAAGGATCGCACCATCCATTTGAGCAGCACCAGTAATCATGTTTTTAACATAATCGGCGTGGCCTGGGCAGTCTACGTGCGCGTAGTGACGGATTGGAGAATCGTATTCTACGTGCGAAGTATTAATGGTAATACCACGTGCTTTTTCTTCAGGAGCTGAGTCGATTTGTGAGTAATCTTTCGCTTCACCGCCGTAAGTTTTCGCACAGATTGTTGCGATTGCAGCAGTAAGAGTTGTTTTACCATGGTCAACGTGACCAATTGTGCCCACGTTTACGTGTGGTTTATTACGTTCAAACTTAGCCTTAGCCATGAGTTTTTCCTTTTTAAACTACTCATGCAGGGTCACTGCATGAGCACTTGGTTTTAACTATGAATTAGTTTGGGCTTATAGTAATCGAAAGATTACTCGTCGTCACCTTTTTTACCGCCTGACTGGAATTTCGCGATAATGCCTTCCGCCACGTTACGTGGAGTTTCAGCATATTTAGCAAATTCCATTGAATATGTCGCACGACCTTGAGACATAGAACGCATTTGAGTAGCGTAACCAAACATCTCAGCAAGTGGAACTTCTGCACGAATCGCTTTTGTTCCACCAGGAAGATCGTCCATACCTTGAACCATACCACGACGACGGTTTAAGTCACCCATGATATCGCCCATGTAGTCTTCTGGAGTTTCTACTTCAACTTTCATGATTGGCTCAAGAAGAACAGGATCTGCTTTCATGAAACCATCACGGAATGCGTAAGAACCTGCCATTTTGAACGACAATTCGTCAGAGTCGACATCATGGTAAGAACCGTCGAACAATGTCGCTTTAATGCCTACAACTGGGTAACCAGCCAAGACACCATTCTTCATACGTTCTTGAATACCTTTGTCAACTGCACCGAAGAATTCTTTAGGTACTACACCACCAACAACTTCTTCAGCGAATTGGTATTCTTTACCAGCTTCTTCAACATCAAGCGGTTCAAGACGGACATAAACGTGACCGAACTTACCTTTACCACCAGTTTGACGTACGAATTTACCTTCTTGCTCAACAGTTTTCTTAATCGTTTCACGATAAGCAACCATTGGTTTACCGATATTCGCTTCAACACCGAATTCACGTTTCATACGGTCAACGATGATGTCAAGGTGAAGTTCACCCATACCCGCAATAATCGTTTGGCCAGACTCTTCATCTGTACGAACGCGGAACGATGGATCTTCTTTCGCCAAACGACCTAAAGCAATTGACATTTTTTCTTGGTCAGCTTTAGTTTTTGGTTCAACAGCCAATGAAATTACTGGCTCTGGGAATTCCATACGTTCAAGGGTAATGATGTTTTTCTCATCACACAGAGTATCACCTGTAGTTACGTCTTTAAGACCTACACACGCTGCGATATCACCTGCACGAATTTCATCAAGATCTTGACGTTCGTTCGCATGCATTTGCACGATACGACCGATACGCTCACGTTTCGATTTAACTGGGTTATATACTGGGTCACCTTGTTTAAGAACACCAGAATAAACACGTACGAAAGTTAAGTTACCTACGAACTTATCGTTCATAATTTTGAACGCAAGTGCAGAGAACGGTGCTTCGTCAGATGCTTCACGAGATGCTTTAGTTTCAGCCTTGTCGTCAAGAACACCTTCAATCGCTTTTACTTCAGTCGGAGACGGAAGGAATTCGATTACAGCATCCAACATACGTTGAACACCTTTGTTCTTAAACGCAGAACCGCAAAGCATAACCTGAATTTCAGATGCCAATGTACGCGCACGAAGACCAGCGATAATATCTTCTTTAGAAAGATCGCCTTCTTCCAAATACTTGTCCATTAACTCTTCAGAAGCTTCAGCAGCCGCTTCAACCATGTTAGTACGCCATTCGTTAGCAGTATCAACAAGGTCAGCTGGAATATCGCCGTACTCAAACTTCATACCTTGAGAAGCTTCATCCCAAATGATCGCTTTCATTTCGATCAGGTCAACAACACCTTGGAACGTATCTTCTGCACCAATTGGCACAACGATAGGCACAGGATTACCACCAAGACGAGTTTTAACTTGTTCCACAGCACGGAAGAAGTTAGCACCAGTACGGTCCATCTTGTTTACAAATGCCAAACGAGGCACTTTATATTTGTTTGCCTGACGCCATACAGTTTCAGACTGAGGCTGAACACCACCTACTGCACAGTATACCATGCACGCACCGTCAAGAACACGCATAGAACGCTCAACTTCGATCGTGAAGTCAACGTGTCCTGGGGTGTCAATTACGTTAATACGGTGTTGGTCGAACTGATTTGCCATACCAGACCAGAAACAAGTCGTAGCAGCAGAAGTAATGGTAATACCACGTTCTTGCTCTTGTTCCATCCAGTCCATTGTTGCTGCACCGTCATGTACTTCACCAATTTTGTGAGATACACCTGTGTAGAACAAGATACGTTCAGTTGTCGTTGTTTTACCTGCATCAATGTGAGCAGAAATACCGATGTTACGGTAACGGGTAATCGGGGTTTGACGAGCCATGATGACTTACATTCCTAAATATGATGTTTAAAACAGGACGCACCAATATAGGATTGATGCGCGCGAATACTCACTATGAGGCAACTTAAATACCCGCAAATCCCCCGCTAGGGTAAAGTGCGATGTTAAATCGAGATGCAGTACGCATGAGTATTCTCCTGATAAGGGACTGTTTTATCCGCTTAGAAACGGTAATGAGAGAAGGCTTTGTTCGCTTCAGCCATACGGTGCACGTCTTCACGTTTTTTAATTGCAGCACCTTTGCCTTCAGCTGCATCAAGCAACTCGCCAGCAAGACGTAAAGCCATAGTTTTTTCAGAACGCTTAGCAGCAGCATCTACTAACCAACGCATAGCCAAGGCAGTACGACGGGATGGGCGTACTTCCATTGGTACTTGATAAGTAGCACCACCAACACGGCGTGCTTTTACTTCGACCATAGGACGAACTTTTTCAAGCGTAGCTTCAAAAAATTCAACTGGATCTACTTTGTTTTTTTCTTGAACACGTTCTAAAGCACCGTAAACGATACCTTCAGCAACAGATTTTTTACCATCTTGCATTACGTGGTTCATGAATTTAGCGATTGTTTGGCTACTAAATTTTGGATCTGGAAGGATCTCACGAGCAGCGACTACGCGACGTCTTGGCATTTTAAAACTACCTATAAATATGACACTTCAGGGTGATCCAGCAGATTGTGCAAGTGTCATGCACGCTACGCTGGCCTTACTATACGTCGCTTGAATTTCAATTTGAAATCTGGACAAGCGAAACGCTAAAGGATTTCGGCATTGAACGACTTAAGAATTACTTCTTAGGACGTTTCGCACCGTATTTAGAACGAGACTGGTTACGATCTTTCACACCAGCACAGTCTAAAGAACCACGAACGGTATGGTAACGTACACCTGGTAAGTCTTTAACACGACCACCACGGATAAGAACAACACTGTGCTCTTGTAGGTTATGACCTTCACCACCGATGTAGCTAGATACTTCAAAACCAGAAGTTAAGCGAACACGGCAAACCTTACGCATTGCTGAGTTAGGTTTTTTAGGTGTAGTCGTATAAACACGTGTACATACACCACGACGTTGTGGACAAGCCTTCAACGCAGGAACTTTGGATTTTTCAACCAAAGTTGTGCGACCCTTACGGATCAACTGATTTGTTGTTGCCATATGGCAATTCTCCCGTTAATAAAATACCTCAAAAAGAAAACACCTCTTTTTGAGGGCATGCAATTGTAAGCCAAGATATAAAAATGGTCAACATTGGCATGGTTCGCAAATGTTGACCATTTCTGGCATTGCTGCGCTTTTTATTGTTCAGCACCCTAACAGGCTTTGTTTAAGTTTTGATGACAATGCAACTCTATTCTGCTTTAGGTTTAACGCTACGTTTGCGCTTTGGTTTCGTAACCTCAGCTTCAGCGTTGGTCTCTATCACTTCTAGTTCAGGTACTGGTGCAGTTTTTTCAGTCAGGGCAGGCTGTTGTTCAGTTTGATCGTGCGGCTCAACATGTTGTTCAGCCAATGAATGAATGCCCTCTTCAACCTTTTGCGTTGAATCCTGTTGTGTTTGTGCAGTCCGAGGGCTGCGTGGTTTAACAGTGACTTTCTTTATGCTTGCTGAAGTTGTCGGCACCTCAACGTCTTGTTTAATTTCCGGAGTAGTGGGTTGCTCTAGTTCCTGAGAAATAGTTTGATTATTAGGACTAATCAATGAAGGCTTAGCTTTTCCAACCTGTTGTTCCAAGGCTAGATAGGCATTAAGTGGTGAAATCTGTGCATCAGGATGTTGCAATAAATAATGACGTGCACCACCAAAAATTGCCTGAGATTTTTGCCCTGCATCTTCAATTAAACGCCAACTATAAATCGCACTCACCGTCGCTCCTGCAAGTGGACTCAATTTTCCAATCACGGAAAACTTAGAGAAACCATTTAGCCATTTATATTTAAACTCCCCCTGATCATCAACCAACCACTTTTTTAAAAATTCAGCATCATTACTTGAACCTAAAATTTGCTGAAACTGCGATATATCATGGGTTTGCAGCATACTTTTTAAAGTTTTGATCGCCATGAGCAATGTTTGTTTCTCTGCGACTAAACCTAAATCCACTTCTTTAAAAATAAACTCAACAATATCTTGTTCTTGTTGTTGATTTAATTCAAAACCATGCGCCCGACCTGTTTGATAAATCGTTCTTAACGCCAATGCCAGTGAAAAAGGTACATCTATAGCAGCACCAATCACGCCTGTCGCACCACTCACCGCACCTTGTGTAACCGATAGAATTTTATTCTGTTCAATCAATGCCTGACTGATCCGTTGCGAACGGTCAGGGTTCTTTTGAAGCTCTTGTAGGGACTTTGCACCCGCCTCTTCCAAAATCCTAGTCGCTGAGCTAGTTTGTTCGGTAAAATCATTTAATCGGTCAAACAAATAATCGGCAATTTTTTCATTAATTTCTGGCGATAAAAAACTGGCCACACTATAAATGCGATTGTAATGGCGACCTAATAATTGCTGTGAGACTTTAGGTAAATGCTGACGCAGCATTTGCTGTGGATTTTCGTATTGTTCAACTTCCAATGGATTTTTTACACGCACACTTCCATCCACTGTACGTGCCTGATCAACAGCTGTGTTTATTTTTGAAACTGTGCCAGGTGCAACATGACCTAAAGCATTTAAACCACTGGAACTGAGCTTTTTAGCCACTCCAAAGGCCGTGCCGAGCAAACTTTGCGATTGATTATTATTAGAATTTGTCATCAAGTACCTCTATGTTTTGATTCTTACATTTAGTTATAAATACTAGGTGTAGTGTGGACTTATCTCAACTTTAATCTGTTTCTTTTGGTAAAGCATTGTCTTTCGTCGCCTACCGTTATTACCACTTCAGCCTTCGTGTAATGCGCATAGGATTTGCCATAAGAATTGAAAATGCTTTCTGGTATTATGATGTCAATCTCAAACATGAGTGGCGTAGTTCTTCGGGTTTTAATCTCCCTTACTATAAAAAGTCGAATTTCGTTGCACTCAAAACTATCACCATATAAGGGATCTGTAGATGAAACGTGTTGTAATCACTGGCATGGGAATTAATTCATGCATCGGTAACTCTTTAGAAGAGGTCACTCATTCACTTCAAAATGGAATCTCTGGGACACGTTTTAACCCATCTTATGCTGAACTCAACTTCAAGAGTCATGTTAGTGCGGCAGCGGAACAAAACTTTGATCATATTGATCGTAAGATTAAACGGTTCATGGGTGTATGCGCCATGTATGCATACAATGCAGCAGTCGATGCTGTTCAACATGCTGGCTTAAAAGTTGAAGACTTAGCAGGCAACCCACGTTATGGTATTGCGGGTGGCAGTGGCGGTAACTCAACACATTCTGTAGTTGAGATGGTCGAACTGCTTGAAGAAAAAGGTGCGCGTAAAATTGGCCCATTCTTCGTACCACGTAATATGAGTAATACCATTACTGCAAACGTAGGCGTTGCTTTTAAATTGCAAGGGGTAGCACACTCGATTACCAGCGCATGTGCAACCTCTGCCGATGCGATTGGTTATGCATTTAATCTCATCCAACTTGGTAAGCAAGATTTGATGCTTGCAGGTGGCGGTGAAGAAGATCATTGGTCACAAAGCTTGTTGTTTGATGCCATGGGCGCATTATGTTCAAAATATAATGACTCACCAGAAACTGCGTCTCGCCCGTATTCAGCAGACCGTGATGGTTTTGTTATTGCTGGTGGTGGTGGTTTTGTCGTACTTGAGTCTCTTGAACATGCTCAAGCACGTGGCGCGAATATTCTAGCAGAAGTCGTGGCTTATGCAGCAAACTCTGATGGCGCAGACATGGTTGCACCAAGTGGTGAAGGCGCAACACGCTGTGTTCTTATGGCACTCGAAGAAGCTAAACAACACGGTGTAGACAAAATTGACTATGTCAATACACATGGCACATCCACCCCTGCGGGCGACATTACCGAGCTTAAAGCCATGGAACGTGCCTTTGGTGAGGGCAATGTACCAGCCGTTAGCTCAACCAAATCAATGACGGGTCATAGTTTAGGTGCTGCGGGCGTACAAGAAGCGATTTACTCAGTTCTGATGATGCAAAATGACTTTATTGCTCCAAACATCAACGTAACTGAACTTGATGAAGGTGCAAAAGGTTTTGATATCGTACTTGAAAAACGTGATACAAAGCTGAATACTGTCATGAGTAACAGTTTTGGTTTTGGCGGCGTAAATGCTTGCCTCGTTTTCAAAAAGTGGGATGCCTAATACTCCCACTAGGGATCATTAATGGATGCACCTTCTGAAGCATTTTTGTGGGTAAAAGCATTACACATTATTGCTGTGGTTTGCTGGTTCGCGGCCTTATTCTATTTGCCGCGACTTTTTGTCTACCATGCCATGAGCGAAGATACACTTAGTCATCAACGCTTTGAAATCATGGAACGTAAGTTGTATCGAGGGATTATGTGGCCTGCGATGATCGCCACATTAATTACCGCACACTTTCTCGTCGATTGGGGCGATGCAACCCGACATTATCATCAAGCACTCTGGTTTTACTTTAAAGTCGCTTTAGTTGGACTTTTGGTGGTCTATCATTTTTTCTGCGGCTATTACCGTAAAAAACTGATTGGCAATCCACATTATAAATCGCACAAGTTTTGGCGTTTTTTTAATGAAATGCCAACCCTAATTTTATTTGCTGTTGTGATATTGGTTGTGGTTAAGCCACAGTTTTAAAATATATTTTTAACAATCAAGCCTCAGTCGATCTGAGGCTTTTTTGTGATCCATTTTTGTCTAATTTTCCGATTCAAAGGTGTGGAATAGTATTTTTCTATCAACGCACTCAACACAAAAGTTCCGATGAAAAAAATCAGCAACAACATGATCTTTTGATCTGGTAGGGTCGTTTTAGGAAAGTACACCACTTTCATCAACCCCAATACAATCAAATGAAATAAATACATTTCGTAGCTGCGCTGTCCAATCCACACCATCATTTTTGAAAGAATAGAAAGATGATGAACTTGAGATTGTTGAACAAAACAAAATATCAGACCTGCACTGAATAATGCAAAGATACTGATACTCCACGTACTGACCTCTTTAATCGGTGCATAGACATATAAACAGATCATCAACAATATCAAAACGGGTACAATCCATTTTGTGTGAGTCTGTTGGATGGAAAATTTCTGAGCAAATAAAGCCGTTAAACAACCGAGCGCAACCCCATCAAAACTAGAAAAATAGTGGTAAAGATATGCTCCACTTTCTTCACCAAAATGTAGCGAACGAAAATATGGCGCATACACGATGATTAAGAGCAGAAATATCACAAAGGCTTTCCCTCTAGCCAATGTTAAACACAACAATGGAAATGCCAGATAAAAAACCTCTTCAACAGAAAGCGACCATAACACGCCTAACGCATAATTGACCCAGCCATATTCGATAATCAGGATATTCATCCAGAAGGTAAATGCAGCAAAAACCGTTAAGCCATAAGGGACTTCAATACCATTGGGTGTTTGGTTTAAAAATGGCTGAAGCCCTAAACATCCTAATATTGTGACCATCACAACCAGCAATACCAAACAAGGTAAGATACGCGCCACACGTCGGATATAGAAATTTTTAAGTTGGATATGTGCAAGGCTAGCGTTTCTTTGTAATGTATGCTGGGTAATTAAAAACCCCGAAATGACAAAAAACATAGTCACACCATAATTACCATTTCGAGCAATTAAAGTACTTAAAGACTCTCCAAAAACTGAAATGCCTAACCACGTATCATATAATTTATAAGGAATATTAAAATGATGTAGTAACACCAAAAGAATAGAAACACCTCTTAAGATGTCAATTTTATAATTTCGCATAAGTTTCAAATTTGTGTAATCCAAAAAAACATCCCTTTGGTCTCGCTAAAAATATCTCAATAGATTCGTTTTTTTATTGGGTTGGATAGACCAAAAAGCCAAGGGCCTTTGCCTGAGTTAATTGTTTTTGGTCGATACTAAAAATCGCAACTTTACCATCTGGCGTACCACACATCTGAGGGCGCATCATGCCATCATGCCCAACAGATTCGGCATAGATGTGGATATGTTCTATCTGCAATTGTTGTTTCAATACTGAAATAGCCAAACCTTGCTGTTCGCACTGCTTACCTTGAAGTGATTTCGCCACCTGTATTCGCTTGCCAGAATCAGAGTTTGGAAATGCATGGCAAGCCACTAAACCCGATATTAACACAGTACTTAGGGCTAAATTTTTCAACTTGAATTATTCCTGATCGTTATGATTTATTATTGGAACATCATCGTAAAATAAAGCCTAACAAGATGCTGTTCGGATTTGGTATTTGTCTTCAGGTTAATATGTCGAGTAACTGTTTAAAACTTTTGATTTTATATTTGGGCGCTGCCAAATCTAGTTCTTGCTCAGTACCATAACCATATTCTACCGCAACAGTTTCAATACCATGACGACGTGCACCAAAAATATCATGTTCACGATCCCCAACCATTAAACATTCAGTAGGATTTAATTGCTCTTTTTCTAAGATATAAGCAATCAAATCCCCTTTATTGGTTCGTTCACCTGTGAGTTCACTTCCATAAGGATGAGTGAAATATTGTAATAATTCAAAATGCTCCAAAATACGCACTGCATACACATGTGGCTTAGCAGTGGCTAAATATAATTGATAACCTTGATTTTTAAGTGTCTTCAAAGTCTCTATCACATCGGGATAAAGTTCATTTTCAAATAAACCTGTCACTGCAAAACGCTCACGATATCCCAACAGCGCCTGCTCTGCCAAATCATGATGCACATCAACATTGATCAGTTTGGCGAGTGAAGCTTTCAATGGTGGTCCAATAATCCAGTCAATATTTTCATGATCGGCAATTGAAAAGCCTACTTTATTTAAACCATAACGGGCTGACGTGGTAATTCCGACTTTCGGGTCGGTCAACGTTCCATCCAAATCGATCAAAAGATTTTTTACTGCGTTCACAAATTACACCCAAATCAGCTACAGGCGAATTCTCATCAGAATCCGATTAAAAATAAGGTCGAGACTTTCCCCAAACTTGCCTATACTAACGCAAATTAAATCGTTTAAGGATAATAACTGTGCGCCCAACCGTACTTTGTTTCTCTGGCCTAGATCCTTCTGGCGGTGCAGGATTACAAGCTGATATTGAAGCCATCGGACAAAGTGGTGCACATGCAGCGATTGCCTGTACAGCATTGACCATCCAAAACTCTCAACAAGTTTTTGGCTTTCAAGCCACATCCAAAGAATTATTACTCGCTCAAGCCAATGCTGTTGTTGGAGATTTACCTATTCAATGCGTCAAATCTGGCATGTTAGGCACCACAGATAATATCTCAGCGCTTGCCCAGTTTTTGCGTGAACATTCGGATTATCAATACGTCCTTGACCCAGTGCTAGTCGCCAACAGTGGTGGTTCTTTAGGTGATCAAGCAACTTTAGTTCAGGCTTTTGTTGAATTGATTCCACTTGCAACAATTTTAACGCCAAATACCGTTGAATTACGCGCCTTAACAGGGCTGGATGACTTAGAAGCAGCAACTCAAAAATTATTTAAAATGGGTGCTAAAGCAGTTTTAGTCAAAGGCGGTCATGAAGATACCCCAAACTTTATAAAAAACCAGTTATTCATACACGATGAACTCGTTGCTGAAAGCACTTGTCCACGTTTGGAAGGCGAATATCATGGTTCAGGTTGTTCTCTGGCAAGTTATATCGCTGGTCGTCTGGCGTTGGGCGATGATTTGAAAATTGCAGTACAACATGCCGAAGTTTGGCTATTTGGTGTGTTAAAAAATGCCGAAACGCCTATTCCGAATGGGCAAAAGATTCCAAAGCGGTTCTAAAAATTAAAAAAAGGCGCATAAGCGCCTTTTTTTAAAACATAAAATTTATTGCGGAATCCGTAATACCTGCCCTGGGTAAATATCGTCTGCATTTTTTAGTAATGGTTTATTGGCTTCAAAAATCTTATTGTACTGGTTTGGGTCACCATAAAATTCTTTTGAAATTTTAGATAAATTGTCACCTGATTTGACGGTATAAAATTTGCTTTCTGGCTCAGGCACTTCAACAGTCATTTGATCATCCACTTTCGCAACATGATCAATATTACCGACTGCCAGTACAATTTTTTCCTTGTCTGCTTGGCTCTTGACCTTACCCTGAATCGTCGCCAGATCTGTCGTACTATTATAATTGACAACTAAGCCTTCAATTGGCAAGCCTAAGCTTTTAACATGTGCCAAAAGCTGATTCGCAATCTCTTGCGCAGTTGGCTCATTAGGTGTTGCGGCTGGTTGTTCAGTTTTTGCCTGATTTTTCTTACCAATGCCTTTTACAAAATCAAAAAGACCCATGATTTTCTCCTGTAATGATTATTTTCATCATGAAATAAATTTAAAGCCCTTATAGTTATACTCAAAAAATAAGCACCTTATGGTGTCAGTCTGCTTCAATCAGGTAAAGATATGTAATTTATAAAAAGTTGCTTTTAGAATAGACATAAAAAAACCACCTTACGGTGGTCTTTATCAACATTGATTAATTAACCAAGTTTTTTGGTTACGTAATCAATTGCTGATTGAACAGTTGTGATTTCGTTAGAATCTTCATCAGGAATCGTGATGTCGAAATCATTTTCGAAAGACATCACTAGTTCAACAAGATCAAGAGAGTCTGCGCCCAAATCATCCATGAAAGATGCTTCGTTTTTGATCTCTTCAACTTTCATACCGAGTTGTTCTGCAACTGCTTGCTTAACACGTTGTTCGATATCGCTCACAGGAATTCTCCTCATTGCTTGTGGCGTTTTTAATTGCCGTTAGTTTAATTGAATATTGAATATTTTAAAAGTTTATCCATCAGCCTTAAGCCATGTATAAACCACCATTTACATGTAATACCGTACCAGTAATGTAACTTGCTTTATCTGAAGCAAGGAAACTTACTGCATTTGCGATATCCTGTGGTTCGCCAAGACGACCTAGCGCAACCTGATCACTCATTTTTTTACGAAGATCATCACTGAGTGCTTCTGTCATTTCAGTTGCAATAAAACCAGGTGCAACACTATTTACGGTAATCTGGCGACTTCCCATCTCTTTGGCAAGACTGCGGCTAAATGCCTCAATTCCCGCTTTAGCTGCTGAGTAGTTGGCTTGACCCGGATTCGCAAAGTGTGCAACCACTGAACTAACATTGATAATACGTCCAAAACGGGCTTTGGTCATGCCTTTTAGTACACGTTTTGATAAACGATAAACCGCTTTTAAATGAATATTTAAAATGTCGTCCCAGTCATCTTCAGACATACGCAGTAACAAATTATCACGGGTAATGCCTGCATTATTGACTAATATCAGTACTGGACCATAATTTTGTTCAATCGTTGAAACAACAGCTTCAATTTGATCAAGATGACGAACATCAAGCGCAAGTCCTGCGCCCTGTTCACCAAACTGCTCTGTTAACTTTTGAGCACCCGATTCACTGGTTGCTGTACCAACGACAAAATAACCGTCTTGAAGAAGTTGCTGTGCAATTGCCGCGCCGATACCACGGCTCGCACCTGTCACTAAGGCAACTTTGCGTTGTTGTGTCATGCAATTTTTCCTTCCGCCACTAAAACTGCGTTTAGGGCATCTTCCATACGACCTTTGGTGTCGATCGCAAATGCTTTTTCAATATTTGGCAAACGTTTCGCTAGGTTACTTAAAACTGTACCTGGACCACACTCCACCACATACTGAATCCCTTGATCCTGTAGATATTGCATCGTGCGTGTCCATTGTACTGACTGATACAATTGAGCCGTTAATGCCTGACGCAATTGCGTAACATCGGTCGCGATTGCCGCGTTGACATTTTGTATTACAGGTATACGTGGTAGCTCAATGGCAGTTTGTTCCAATGCTGCTGCGAATTGTTCTGCTGCAGGTTTCATTAACGAACAATGAGATGGCACTGAAACAGGTAAAGCAATAGCTTTGCCTGATTGCTCTTTGGCCTGCGCCATCACTTCATTTACCAAAGCCACCGAACCTGCGATCACCACTTGACCTTGTGCATTGTAATTTGCTGCTTCAACAGAACCCTGCCCCGAAGCAGAGACAGTCTGGCATAGCTCAACCACCTTCTCATCGGATAAACCCAAGATTGCAGCCATTGCGCCAACGCCTTGTGGTACGGCACTTTGCATTAATTTACCGCGTAAATTAACCAACTTCACTGCATCAGCAAGGCTTAAAGATTGTGCTGCAACCAACGCACTGTATTCACCCAGTGAGTGTCCTGCCAAGTATTTAGGCGCAATACCACCCAAATCAAGCCATACACGCCATAAAGCAATACTCGCAGTGAGCAATACAGGCTGAGTATTTTCAGTCTGATCCAAGCCTTCGCCACTTTGCGCAATCTGCCACAAATCAAAACCAATTGCTTCTGAAGCTTCAGCAAAAGTCTCTTGCACCCCTCTAAACTGTTCGGCAAGTTCAGCGAGCATGCCGATTTTTTGCGACCCCTGACCTGGGAACAAAAATGCAGTTTTGGTTGCTTGAGCCACTTGCTCGAGTCGTTTAGCAGACATATAAAAATCCTTTATTTCGTCTTAGCTCGTTTCCGAGGCGGAAATTTAACACTTATTGAATCAATTGATAATTGCGAAAAGCAACAAAAAAAGGGAGCTTTCGCTCCCATTTTTTCTACACTTAAGCATGACGCTTTTATGCAAATTGGCTCAATTATTCAGCATCAGCTGCTTTAGCGAATAATTGACGACCACGGTAAAAACCATCTTTAGTCACATGGTGACGACGATGAGTTTCACCTGTAGTTTGGTCTACAGTTAATGCATTCTCGGTTAAAGCGTCATGTGAACGGCGCATGTCACGGCGAGAGCGACTTTTACGGTTTTGCTGAACGGCCATGATGGCTCCTTACAAAGATCGAAAAAATGGATCAGAACAAATTCAGTTGTCTTAACTCAACATAATAACACAAATTGTGTTATGAATTAAGTTTGCCTTTCAAACCTGCCAAAACGTCAAACGGATTATCACGTTTTTCTTCGACAACATTCTCAACGGCTGGTTGATGCTTATGCTCACAAGACACATGCTTAGGAGATAAAGGCATCAACAATAACAGTTCATCTTCTATGAGTGACAGTAAATCAACAGTAGCAGGAGTAGAAAAATCACCCTTTGTTGAAGATTCACTTTCGCCCAAGACGATGAAATCAGCATCCTCATCCAAGCGCTCTATCAGTGACTCATCATCAACCAGTGCGAGACGGAAATCTGAAACAAGAGGAATTTCCACAGGCTCCAGACAACGCTGACATTCCAGTGAAACTTTTGTTTCAACATGACCATCAAACCACACAACGCGATGATACGCATCCATTGATAGCTTACAGTCTATAGAGATCAATTGATCATTAATTGATCCAACAGCTTCACGAGCGATACGAGCAAAGCGAGACAATGGCAGTGTTCCTGACCATGTAAAGCCTTGCTCAGCCCATTTAAACGGCTCAATCTGTGCCGGAAAGGTATTTGCTGACATAATTAAGGCGGCAATTCTACAAATTCATCGGTACTCTGTCAAAGATTAAGATACAATTTTGTACTAATTTAGACAGAACTCATGGTAACACAGCAATGCACCTGTTGCAGCCGCAACCTGAAGTAACAACTTCATCACTTGTTAGCACCCACTCAACCCATCAGTCTGCCCTGTCGTCTAATACAGTGCAACTCTCACCGTGGCAAAACCTTCAAACAGAACACGATCAGGTTGATTGGCTTATTTTACACTTTAATCACTGGTTTTCCCATCAAAATGTGACGTTGGTCAAAGGAGATTTTGAACCAGAATATTTTCCTGCACAAAATCAAGCACCAGCTAGAATTCAGTTTGCTCATGGTTTTTTTAATAGCGCTTTACATGAAATTAGTCACTGGACGATTGCAGGGGCAAAACGGCGTTCATTACCTGATTTGGGCTATTGGTATGCGCCAGATGGTCGAACGCTTGAACAACAACAGCTTTTTGAACAAGTCGAAGTTAAACCACAAGCAATTGAGTGGTTATTTTCTCAAGCTTTTGGTCGCAAATTTCGGGTATCTTTAGACAATTTAACTGGTGAAGGTGGCGACGGAACAACGTTTAAAGGCCGTGTGTTTACACAGGTACAGGATTTTTTTTCAGGTAAAGCAAAACTACCATCTGATGCAGCGTATTTTATTCAATGCATTTGCAACTGTACGCGTGAAGGAAAAACTTTACAATCTGATGAATTTAAACGTGAATTACTCGATTAAATCTGCTTTTAATTACACAAGCGCAACTTCTCATCACGCACTAAATCTATTCAATGTGATTAAATAAACACTGTAATCAGTTTTTTATCCTTGTTTAATAAGCCTGTTTATTTTTTCTCAAGGCAAGAATAAAAAGACTGATGACAGAAATCTATTGGATAGAAGTAACACTTTACAACAATAACATTTTACTCAGGAGGATCCAGATATGTTGCATTTGCATATTCATCCAGAAAATCCGCAAGCCCGATTGATTACTCAGGCCGTTGAACGTATCCGTGCAGGCGAAGTGGTGGTCTATCCAACCGATGCCGCTTATGCGATTGGTTGTCAGATTGGCAATAAAAGCGCAATGGAGCGTATTGCGCAAATTCGTGGGCTTGGTCCAAAACATCAGTATGCAATTATGTGTTGCGATTTATCGGACATTGCCACTTATGCCAAAGTCGATAATGCCATGTATCGTTTATTGAAAAATAATACACCAGCAATCACCACTTTTATCTTGCCTGCCACCAGCGAAGTTCCGAAACGCTTAATGCATCCAAAAAAGAAAACCATTGGATTGCGCATTCCTACCAATCCCATCTGCCAAGCGTTATTGCAAGAGCTTGGTGAACCGATTTTGACCAGCACCTTGATTTTACCGGGTCAGGAAGATCCGCTGGATGATCCTTATGATATTGAAAATCAACTATCTAAGCGGATTGATGTATTTATTGATGGTGGGTTCGGGACACTTACGACCACCAGTATTGTAGATTTGTCAGGAGACCACCCTGAAGTCATTCGTCATGGCGCGGGGGATGTAAGTGCATTTGAATAATACATCCCACCCTACCTTATAAAGGACGAAACTGCTGAATCACATCATTTAAACGCTGTTTTTGCTTGGCATGTTCATCAAAGTTATCAGGGCTTAGCCAGACATTATAGGCAGATTTCAATTCAGACCACTCCTCATCAATGATTGAAAACCATGCTGTATTGCGGTTACGTCCTTTAGTGATACGATCTTGGCGAAATAGTCCTTCAAAATAAAATCCAAAACGTAAGGCGGCACGTTTTGAAGGCTCATTTAAATCATCGCACTTCCATTCGATTCGTCGAAAATTGGAATCAAAACACTGTTTAAGCAATAAAAAAACTGCTTCAGTGGCAGCAGTTTTATGTTTTAAACGATGTGAAAAATACACGTTGCCAATTTCAATGGCAGCATTCGAAAACCGAGGATTGAGCAATGCAATCCAACCCACAATCTCATCATTCATCTTAATCAGATAATGATATGAAGGTTGAAATCCAAATACATTTTGCAGGGCATGCTTCAGCTCATCGCGACTTTGAAAGCCCTCATAAGGCAGATATGTCCAGCAACGACCATCTGGTTCAGTACTAATCGTTTGCCAAAGTTGCTCTAGCTCTAAATTATTTGGACAGGTATCAGAAACAGGAAGTAATTCCGCAAATTGTCCTGTTAATTTTTCATATCGATAGCTTACAGGTAATAATGGCTGTATCTGAAATCCAACAGGTTGTTGGTACATGTTTAATATTGATTTTAAATAATTTTTCATTTTAATTATATCCTAAACTCAGGCGAATGATCCGACCATATTTCTAAACAAAATAATACTATCACATGACCTTGATGATATTTAGCTATAAAATAGTGTTTATTTATTTACGGTTTTAATGCTTTTAACAATGTATTAAAATCTGAATTTCCATTAGAATAAAAACCATTCTAACCTCCTTCTCTTTATGGCATTTATGCTCAATATGTCTAAAGTGACTCATGCTTTTGAAAATTCGCGTGGCCTATAACTGTAATGAACCAAGCTTTGAATCATTCATCGGATGCCTTGCCGCAGATTCGCGTATTGGACGAATGGCAAGATGTTATTCCAGAAGATTTATATATTCCACCTGCTGCTTTTGAAATTTTACTCGAACATTTCGAGGGACCACTCGACTTTCTGATTTACCTGATACAAAAAAATGGTTTTGATTTATTGCAACTCGATATTGCCCCTATTGCGACTCAGTACCTTTCTTATATGGATGCAATGAAGTCTCTCAATATTGAATTGACCGCAGACTATATGGTCATGGCAGCGTTGTTAGCTGATCTTAAATCACGATTATTACTTCCTAAACCGACATCGATCACCTTAGAAAAAGATCCTAAACAGGAATTAATTGATCGTTTAGAAACCTATTTGCGTATTAAGCATGCTGCCGAACGTTTAGGACAGTTTACAGTACTAGACCGAGATACTTTTAGCCCCAATGTCGGGTTAGGTCATACCGCACCAGTGTATGAAGGATATGATGTCAAAAGCTTACGCGATGCACTATTTTGTGTATTTAATCGACCTGAACCTGTCATGCATACGGTTGAACAAGAGCCTGTTTTACTCGAAGAACGTATTGCGTTTATTCAGAAAAAAGTTAGTTCTGGGTCTGTTTTAATATTTGAGGAGTTATTAAATCCAGCACAGGGTCGGATGGGCATGGTCGTGACCTTTATGGCCGTATTGGAACTGACGCGCCAACAAATCATTAGAATTGTGAGCACAGGAATCGAAACACAACTTTCCATTCAGGGGGCGCAGCGATGACTCTTGAGCAACCACTGACGATGTCACCTGAAGACATGCATCATGATGTATTATTACAAATTGAGGCCATTTTGTTTGCCAGTGATACTCCTGTTTCACTGGCCCGATTAAAACAAGCCTTTCAGGATCAATATAATAAATCGCAATTACGTCAGTTTTTACAACAACTTGCAGTGTTACAACATGGGCGATCCATTGAACTGATTGAAACAGCCCAAGGCTTTCGGTTTCAGGTTCGATCAAAATATCGTAATATAATCACACAAGTTTGGCCTGAACGCCCAACCAAGCTTTCACCATCATTGCTCGAAACCATTGCCGTGATCGCCTATCATCAGCCAGTCACGCGCGCGGATATTGAACAGATTCGTGGTGTTACTAACAATAGTCAGATTTTGCGTACATTATTTGACTGGAACTGGATTAAAGAATCGGGCTTTAGAGATTTACCCGGAAGACCTGCGTTGTTGATTACAACGCCTCAATTTTTGAACGCTTTTGGCCTAGCATCTTTAGGTCAATTGCCTCCCCTACAGGATGCCAAGGAAGCTTTCATGACACTGGATGCAAATGCAGCCAAGTCTTGAATAGGTGAACTGTTGACAATTAATTCTAAGGTTGTGCTGTCATGAGTGAAAAGTTGCAAAAAGTATTAGCGCGAATCGGGCTCGGTTCACGTCGATATATGGAAGA
Source organism: Acinetobacter sp. WU_MDCI_Axc73 (assembly GCF_025562455.1). Classification (GTDB taxonomy): domain Bacteria; phylum Pseudomonadota; class Gammaproteobacteria; order Pseudomonadales; family Moraxellaceae; genus Acinetobacter. The sequence goes on along the minus strand of NZ_JAHPRO010000020.1, from coordinate 43,702 downwards.
GGTTATTGCCGCAGGTCGCGTCAGTGTAAATGGTCAGATTGCGCAGGTAGGCGAACGAATTGAACCAGGTGATGAATTACGTATTGATGGCCGTAAAGTTCAGTTCCAAGTCGAAGACGAAATTCGTCGTCGTGTCCTAATTTATTACAAGCCCGAAGGTGAAATCTGTTCACGTAATGACCCTGAACAGCGTCCAACTGTGTTTGAGCATTTGCCACAAATTGCCAATGATCGCTGGGTCATGGTGGGTCGCCTAGATATTAACAGTACAGGCTTACTGCTCTTCACAAATGATGGTGAACTTGCCAATCGTTTGATGCACCCATCCAATGAAGTTGAACGTGAATACGCAGTCCGCGTCATGGGTGAAGTGACACCGCAAATTCGCCAAACCTTGCTTAAAGGTGTCGTTCTGGATGATGGCCCTGCCAAATTCGAGTCATTTTCAGAGCTTGGTGGTGATGGGATCAACCGTTGGTATCAGGTTGTGGTTAAAGAAGGACGTAACCGCGAAGTCCGTCGTTTATTTGAATCACAAGGTTTAAAAGTCAGCCGTTTATTACGTACTCGTTATGGTACAGTGATTTTGCCACGTGAATTGCGTACGGGCCGATGGATGGAACTCGACAAAGCAGATATTGATAATCTAACCAAGCTAGTTGAACTTAAACCGCGCCAAGGTACTGGCTTGTACGGTATGGCAAAACGTCGCACTGAACGTATGGTGGAAAAACCATTGGCTGCACGTCGTGGTGGTTACTTACGCCAACAAAAACGTGATACTGATGATCAAACCGAAAATGCACCTAAACCATTCGGTCAACGTAAAAGCTTAGGTCAAAATAAAACTTTTAAAAAGTTTTAATTCAAAAATTTTAATGAAAAAAGAGCCCAAAATTGGGCTCTTTTTTCATTAAATACTGATGTTTTTGTGAATTACACTATTTTACAGATAGACAGATTTGTATATAATTATCACAAAATGAAACAATCTAACAACAATAGGTTCATAATGATGAAAAAATCTTACTTAGCAATCGCAATAGCTTTAGCGACTTTAACAGGCTGTGGAGGTGGTGGATCAAGTGATTCTGGCATGACCTCTGGTGGGAACACACCTAATAATGGATCAGGGAATACTGAATTAAAATGTGATCGAGGGATTTTACTTAATTCAAATTTATCTGCTAAGTCTATTTTTGATGAACAATTATATAGCATTGATGGATTAGAAGTTGATATACCCAAAGGCGATACTAAATATGGTATCTATGGAGAGAAAATCTCTCGTGATGGGCAAATGTTATATTCAAATTATAACCCCATTTATAATATTACTCTTTTAGAAGTTGAAAATGATGAGCAATATAATCTAGATAGCTACATTGTCAACTCTTCGGGTCTGTACACGAGCAAACTTTATAAGAAACAGAATAATGGATGGCCCGCTGGCTATCTTAATAGTGCCAATAATCTAAATATTTCTGTAACTCCGTATAATGACAAGTGCAACCTTAGTGCGCTAAAAGCTGATTATTCTTACAAGTTAATGGATATTTCTGGGAAAAGAATTAAAGATATTCTTCCACTCAACCCCTATAGTAACACAGAAGAAATTATTCCAGACTATATTAGTGACTCCACTGCACAAATATTAAATCGTGATAATTACACATTAAATTTGCTTCTTAATAGCACTCAAACTTTTCCAGCAAACTCTTACATCTATGTTCCACAGTCAATAAATTATACTGAAGATCATTTTATCTTTGGAGAAAGCTGGCTAGATAAAGGTATAAATAACCTTGATGAATGGATTTCCAACTATAACTACAAAAAATACACTTATAAAAAAGATGTATTTGGAGGATATAAAGTTGCATATCCTATTGATGAAAATGGAAAGATGATTTTCACAGCAAAATTAGATCAACCTATCGAAAAAGATAGTAAAATTTATGGCGGCGAGTGGATCATCAAAGGTGATATTCTTTCTAATACTTATGGTATTAGTAAAAACAACTCAACATCTATGCAACAGCCTACAGGTGATCACACATTTTATAATAAAAATACTTATGATTTTATTGTCAAGCAAATCCAAACTTATTATAAATAAGCTGATCTAAATCATTTAAAAAAGGCTTTATCTTTTTGATAAGGCCTTTTTATTTGATTAAAACTATAGTTAGATCTTAGGAATATCAAACCATTTTGCTTCTGGAAAATGCTGTTTGAGATAATTTTTTAAATACTCTGCTGTATCTTTTGAAATGAGCTCATCCTGAGATTCATCATTTAAATTATAAGCCAAAGCAAAAAGAGAGAGTTGACGTTGTTTTAGTGCTTCTAAACTTAGCAAAGTATGATTGATACTTCCCAAGCGTCCAGAACTCACCAAAATGACGGGAAATTGTTTTTGGACAATATAATCTATCGTTAATAGTTTCGTAGTGAGAGGCACCATCAAGCCACCAGCCCCTTCTAGCAATACGTTATCAAAGCGCTGTTTTAAAGCTTCAGTCGCTTGTTCGATCTTATCAAAATTAATTTCACGCCCATCTTTTTTTGTCGCAACATGAGGAGATGCAGGATAGCTAAAAATTTCTGGCATGGTCAGTTTTTCATGATCTTCTGGCAACCAACCTGTTCCCATAATTTCACGATGTTTTTCAATATCTTCAGAAACACCCACATTTCCAGTCTGAATCAGTTTTTGGGTAATGGTAGACTGCCCCTGCGCATTCCAAAGTTTCGCCAGATAACCTGTGGCATAGGTTTTTCCAATCCCTGTATCAATCCCGCTAACAAAATAAACTAAAGCACTCATGCATTTCTCCGTGCGATACAATAAATGGGATGATAGGTCAAAGAATACTGCTGATTTTCTAACTGAAACTGTTGATAGCGTTGATAAAATTCAGTAAGTGATCGTTTTGTCCAGCGCTGCTGTTGTACAGATGCTCCAGTCACACCTGTCGCCTTAAGATGTTTAAGTACCGCTTTGGGGGTTTCAAATTGCATGCTTAAATGTTGCTGTTCGAGCCAAATCACATCAAAACCCAACTGCTCAAGCTGTTGTCGCCAGTCATTGATTGACCAATAGTGTAAACCTTGCCCAGTAAGCTGTTTAATCTCAGTCAAATTATCAGGACCAAAGGTAGAAAAGCATAACCAGCCTTGCGCCTTTAATGCATCATGACAACGCAGTAAAAGTTCAGGTAAATCCATCATCCATTGCACTGCCGAACTCGATACAATTGCATCTAAATGTTGGGGTAAAGTCAATGTTTCAATATCTCCAATCATCCACTGAATTGGCAAATTACTTTGAAAATGTGATTGTACTTGGGGATACAGGTCATTTAAATACCATTTTTCCACATGAAAATTGGCAGCCACTTGTTGCGTTAAATTCCCAGATCCACAACCAATTTCTAAAATATGAGGCAAATGTTCTGAACAAGATGCCTGCATTAATTGGCATAAATGCTGACTGATTTGTTTTTGGATAATCGCTTGTTCTGTATAACTTTGCCCTGCTTTGGCAAAGCGCTGAGCAATCAGGGTTTTATTGAGAGTCACAAACACGCTACCAATCGTTGTAGATCATCAAACTGAATCAGTGATGTTAATGAAATTCTTAAACGTGCGCTATGCCGCGGCACAGTTGGTGGACGAACGGGCATCGCATAAAAACCATGTTGCTGTACGCTTTGAGATTTTTCTACTGCTGTTTGACTTGCTCCGACAATAATCGGCACAATATGGCTGGTCGATGGGCTATGATAACCTTTTGCTACAATTGCCTTTTGTAAATCCTGACTGATCTTATGCAAATGTAGGCGCTCAGTTTTGGCGGCCATAACTTTTTTAAAGATAAAATCCGACCATGCAATATTGATCGGCGGTAATGCGGTACTGAAAATCAATGGACGCATGGTATTGATCAAATAGCGGCGAATAATCGGATCGCAAATCAAATAGCCACCGATTGAGGCGCAGGCTTTACCAAAAGTACCAACCAGTAAATCAATATCAGCAATCACTTTATATTGATCAGCACAACCTAGACCATCTTCACCACGTACACCAATGGCATGTGCTTCATCCACATAAAGCATGACTTTATCAAAACGCTGCTTAATGCGAACCAATGCAGTCAAATCAGTTTCATCACCATCCATACTAAAAATACTTTCAGTGACCACAATCATCCGCTCAATTTGAGGATCATCATGATATTTTTCAATGAGCTGAGTTAAGTGCTGTAAATCATTATGACGATAACGCACGTATTTGGCAGTCGATAATCGAATCCCATCAATCATACTGGCATGTACCAGTTTATCCGCTAATATCAGGGTCTTACTGTCACTTAAAGCTGGTAAAATCCCAATATTCATATGATAGCCGCTATTAAATAATAGCGCTGCACGACCTAAAAATGCCTGACTTAAACTGTCTTCAAATTGCTCATATTCCTCAAAATTACCTGTCAACAAACGGGAAGATGAAGAACTAAAGTAGCAGCGGGAAATAGGGTGTTGATCCTGAAACTCTTCGCGCAATTGTGAATGAGCAGCCAAGCCCAAATAATCATTGGATGAAAGATTCAGCATCTTTCTTCCTGCGATCTCAATGTAAGCGCCTTGCTGCTGATTAACGGTAAACTGGCGTAAATTTCCAGTCTGTTTAAGCTGATCAAGCTGCTGTTGATAATAATCAAGCAATGCCATGTTGCACCTCAGCTTGCATCTGTTGTACTACTTCAATCAGTTGTTCTAGCAGAAAATTTAACTCGTCTATGGAAATGACATACGGTGGCATTACATACACCAATTTACCAAAAGGACGTACCCATATCCCACGCTCGACAAACTGCTGTTGCAGGATTTTCATATCCACATCAAACTTCAGTTCAACAACTCCAATCGCCCCCAAGACACGGACATCAGCCACGTATTCCAATGCAGATAAAATCTGTAATGATTGTAATTGTTCAGAAATCCGTTGAATATTGGCTTGCCAATCCTGTTCGAGCAATAACTGTGTGCTTCTCAACGCAACTGCACAAGCCAAAGGATTCGCCATAAACGTTGGACCATGCATAAATACACCCGCTTCACCAGCACAAATGGTTTCGGCAACCTGTTTAGTCGTGAGCGTGGCTGATAGCGTCATATAGCCGCCTGTCAACCCCTTACCAATACACATGATATCGGGTTCAACCTGTGCATGTTCCCACGCAAACAGCTTTCCAGTACGGCCAAAACCTGTGGCAATTTCATCAAAAATCAGGAGTAATTGATATTGGTCACACAACTTGCGGAGCTGCTTTAAATATTCAGGGTGATAAAAACGCATACCACCTGCACCCTGTACAATCGGCTCAATAATAAAAGCAGCTAACTCATGATGATGCTGTTTTAATATTTGCTCGACTTGATCAAGTTCACACGGATTCCATTCACCATCAAAACGACTTTGAGGTGCAGACACAAAAATACGTTGCGACAAACTATTGCCAAAAATCTGATGCATCCCTGTGACAGGATCACAAACCGACATCGCATTCCAAGTATCGCCATGATAACCAGAACGTGTAGTGATAAAATTGGTCTTTTGCTTGAAACTTTTTTTCGATTCGACTTTTAAAGACCCCGCTTTTGAAGACCAATACTGCACCGCCATTTTCATGGCAACTTCGACAGCCACCGAGCCTGAATCGGCATAAAAGATTTTATCCAGACTGGGTGGTGTGATTTTAAGTAGTAATTTTCCCAGTTCAATTGCAGGATCATGGGTGAAACCGCCAAACATGATGTGCGCCATTTTCTCCAGTTGATCAGTCACGGCGCGATTCAACTCAGGATGGTTATAACCATGAATCGCACACCACCATGAAGACATTCCATCAATCAACTGACGGCCATCCTCAAGTTCAATGATTGCACCATAGGCACGTTTGACTTTAAAGGTAGGCAATGGATGAAGCATGGAGGTATAAGGATGCCAGATATGCTCCAAATCGAACTGATCACTCATCCATTGACTCCATTGATGTACTTGTTCAATATTAAACGACATATTAAACGTGCAGACTTTGAAAATATATTGCGATAAACACCATTTCGTTTAAAGCTTAAACTGATGATTTAATAAATTTCGTAATTTCCTCACAAGTTTTTTCTACTTGAATAAATGGAAAGCTATGTGCAGCATTTTTAATTATCATGATCTGAATCGTTGTTGCATTAATTTTCTGCATATCTTGCACAATTTCGCAAGGAACTAGTGCATCGTGATCCGCAAAGAGATGAAGTTGCTGACCTGTGTAATTTTTTAAGATATCAACCAGATTAAATTGTTCCAGTATCGCTAAACCTTGTTTTAATAGCGATATAGGCTGCGCATGTAACATCGTTTGCATCGTATTAAAGTCAGATTTAGCCGTTTTAATCCCTTTCGTCACCAATAAACCAAAACGTTTTAATGTACTTACAGGATCTTGTTTAAATGACTGTTTAAACAAAGCAAAATCATTCATCGACATTGCATTTGGCCACTCATCCCGCGCAACAAAACAAGGGTTAGATGCCATGGTAATTAAAGTTTTAGCTTGCCCTGTTTTTTTTAAAATCTCGTCTGCCAATAAAATCGCTAATTCACCACCAAGTGACCATCCTGCAATAACATCAAATTCGATAGCTTGTTCTACTTGTTGTGCTAAAACCTGCTCATCTAGGGCATTAAAAATATTACTGAGTTCAACAGTATAGCCTTGTTGTTCAAGCAACTGTTTTAAGGGATTTAATAGCTTCTCACCACCACCCCATCCTGTAATGAGAAGAATACTTTGTTTCAATGTCTTACTCTGTGCTTTTCACTTGAAAAAGTATAACCATTTTTATTCAGTGAATTGATTGCGGGGTTGCTCATTATTGTCCAGATCAAGTAACAAAGTTGCAGGAATCACTTTTTCCCAACAGTCTCGTTTAAATTGTTGATGAACTTGATCAATCTCAAAAGGGCTGGTTTTAGCTAATTTTTGCGCTTTGACTAAATCGACTGCTCGCATATAAGCAATTAAATAGTCTTGCCCTTCGATTTCGATATGAAACCATGATTCAACTGTAACGCCTTCAGCTTGAAGCGTTTCAATCGCTTCAACTTTGCGCTGCTCAAGCTGTTGTTGCCATTTTTCAACTTTTGACCATGTATTGGGTTTTAATTTAATCAATGCTGCACCAACGTCCATTGATCTTCTTTCACTTTATTTATTTTGATTTATCTAATATGCATAAAGGAAATTACAAAAGCAAAAATTTCTTAGTACATTTCAAAGTTGATTTTGCTAAACTGGGATTTAGGCTTTTCCAATGGGCTTTTGAATAAACATGAAAATCACGCGCACAATAACAATATTCAGAACAGGTTTAATCAGTTTCTGTTTAGCCACAGGACTGATCAATTTCACACACGCTGCAAATGAGGTATTTTCAAAATCCAGTACAGATCAAAAACAATGGGTCGGTCAGCCTGCACCTAACTTTCGATTACAGGATCAAAATGGAATCTGGCACGAATTAAAAGATTTTCGAGGCAAGTGGTTGGTTTTGTATTTTTATCCCAAAGATAATTCTCCTGGTTGTACTCAGGAGGCCAATCGTTTTAAGGCTCTTTCTTCGCAATTTACCCAATCAAATGCGGTGGTTATGGGTGTCAGTCTGGATGATGTTGCTTCACATAAGAAATTCTCAGACAAATTAGGACTCACTTTTCCCATTCTGGCAGATAGTGATCATCAGTTAGCCGAAAAATTTGGCATTGTGCGAAATATGGGAATTATGAAAATCGCCAAAAGAGAAAGTTTTTTAATTGACCCAAAAGGTACTGTGGTCTATCACTACACTAGCGTCAACACGCAAACACATGCCGATGAAGTGCTTAAAGATGTAAAACGTTTACAGCAAAAACCCTAATATCAAAACCAAAAACTCAGCTGAAGCTGAGTTTTTTTAATCTTACATCTGTGATTGAATGTAGTTTTGTAAGCCCATCAACTCAATCAAACGCAACTGTTTTTCTAACCAGTAAGTATGATCTTCTTCAGTATCTGACATTTGTGAACGGAGCATATCACGGCTGACATAGTCACCTTTTTCCTCACACAATTTTACACCATCAGCCAATTTCTGGCGAACATGGTATTCAAGAGCCAAATCCGCTTTGAGGCAAGACACGACATCTTCACCTGTGACAATATCATCACGGTTCATATTGGGCTTACCTTCAAGGAATAACACACGACGAATAATTGAATCCGCATGCGCAGCTTCTTCTTGCATTTCATGATCAATACGTTCATAAATTTTGCTTAAGCCCCAATCCTCATACATACGTGAATGAATCAGGTATTGATCACGGGCAGCCAGTTCGCCACCGATCAACATATTTAAATAGTCTATGACTTCTGGATTGCCGCGCATTTGTAATTCTCCTCTCGAATATGAATATTATGGTCAAGTTTAAAAATGATTGCAAAGCAAAAATTATGTAAGTTTATGATTTTTATAAAATTAAAATGAGAAACATACGCATTTACAGTTTTAATTGGAAAAATTTATTGTGAAAAAATAGAAACTTGCAATATTTCGTCCGTTCAATAAAAGAGAAATAAATCACAAATTTATACTTTTAAAAATTTGTAACTAAAGACAATGCTTCTTGTTTCATCTGTTTTCATGAAAATATATGTTGCATGCGATTGTATATTTCTGAAAATTTAGTTAAATAAAACACAGTAAAAAAACCTATGGACCGCAAAATGAATAAGAACACACCGATTTTAGTCACGGGTGCTACAGGCTATGTAGCAGGCTGGATTATCGAACGCTTACTCATGCAAGGTTATATAGTACATGCCACTGTGCGTGACCCATCTAAAAAAGAAAAACTACAGCATCTCACCGAAATTGCAAAAAGATCATCAGGTCAAATTTATTTTTTTAAAGCCGATTTATTGACTCCCCATGCTTTTGATGAAGCCATGAAGACTTGTGAAATTGTGATTCACACAGCCTCCCCTTTCGTCATTAATAACTATAAAGATGCAGTCAAAGATATTATCGACCCTGCTGTCAAGGGGACACAAAATGTACTTGAATCGGTCAACCGCACTACATCAGTCAAACGTGTGGTGGTTACTTCAAGTATTGCTGCAGTATGTGGTGATGCCATTGAAATTGAAGATACACCACATCATGCATTTGATGAAACTTGCTGGAATAACAGTAGTAGTACAACACATCAGCCCTATTCTTATTCCAAAGTCGCAGCAGAACGTAAAGCATGGGAAATGGCCGAGCAACAAGATCGTTGGTCATTGGTATGTATCAACCCTGCTTTGGTCATGGGGCCATCCCTCACAGCATCAAGCCAATCTGGCAGTATTGAACTATTGCAACAATATGCCAATGGTAAAATGTTATTTGGTGTTCCTGCCATTTGGATGGGCATCGTGGATGTTCGTGATGTAGCAGATGCACATGTGAAAGCTGCTTTTTCACCTGATGCAACGGGGCGCTATATTATTTGTGGTGGAAGTTTAAGTTTGCTTGAAATTGGAAAAACCTTAACCCAACATTTTGGTTATCGTTATCCATTTCCACATTTTACTGCTCCAAAAACCGTCTTTACTTTGGTGGCTCCACTATTTGGCCAATCACGAGAGTTCGTCAAAAGAAATGTGGGATATCAGACTGCCTATAATACCCAACGTAGTCAGCAACAACTCGGGATTCAATATCAAGATATTCATGAGAGTATTGTTGAGCATTTCCAGCAATTATTGGATGATGGTCTGGTTAAAAAACGAGGCTAACATGGGCTCTGGTTAGCGCTACATCAAGTGAACGATTTCGTGATTCTCATATTTGAGATGTAGAAACATCATCCACAACCTGCGTTGTATTTTTAAAGAGCATGTTTCTGCGAGACTTCTTAAAGCTAAAGAAGTTAAATAGGTTTTGTGGATGATAAGGGTTTTGCCAACTTTTGCCGAAACAAAAGTTGGTCGAACTGAAGGTTGAAGATTAATCGCTGAAAGACAAACTCACATCAATGGATCAATTCAACTTGACTTCATCTCATTAACACGGAGCTAAAACATCATCAAAGTTAAATCATTTAATTTTCATACTGCGCTAAAAACTCCAGAAACTCCTGTTCATTCATGACAGGAATGTCCAACTTTTCCGCTTTATCTAACTTACTTCCTGCTTTTTCACCAGCAACCACACACTTGGTTTTGCTCGATACACTCCCACTGACACGTGCACCTAATGCCTGTAAACGTTGCGTTGCATCATCTCGCCCCATGGTGGATAAAGTTCCTGTCACCACCCAACTTTCACCATTTAAAGGCTGGCGAGTCGGTGCCGTTGGTGCATCCCAATGGATGCCTGCGGCCAGTAAGCGATCAAGTACTTCTAGATTATGTGGTGCCAAAAAGAAATCAAGAATCCATTCTGCGGTAATATCCCCCACATCTGGCGTTTTTTTCAATGCTTCAATGTCAGCAAGTTTCAGGGCTTCAAGCGTCTGGAAGGTATTTGCAAGCATACGGGCAGTTGTTTCTCCCACGCCACGAATACCAAGCGCGTAAATAAACCGCGCCAGCGTGGTTTTTTTACTGTTTTCTATCGCATCTATGAGGTTTTGGACTGATTTTTCGCCCATTTTTTCAATGCCAAGTAAAGTGTCTCGATGCTCATGCAAATGGTAAATATCAGCCACATCCTTGAGCAAATCCAGATGTAATAAGGATTCAACCCAACGATCACCTAAACCTTCGATATCTAAAGCTTTACGGGATACAAAATGGCGAATTGCCTCAATGCGCTGCGCTGCGCAATATAAGCCACCTGAACAACGCGCCAAAGCTTCTCCTTCAGGCATCACCACAGGTGATGAACACACTGGACAATTTTCAGGTAATTGTACAATTTGAGCATCAGCTGAACGAAATTCAGGCCAAACTCGTTCAACTTTAGGAATCACATCTCCACTACGGTAAACACTGACCTGATCACCTACACGCACATCCAGACGATGAATTTCGCCAATATTATGCAAGGTCACATTGGATACCGTCACGCCGCCCACTAACACAGGTTGCAAACGTGCAACGGGGGTCAATGTTCCAGTTCGACCAACTTGCCAATCAATATTTTCAACTGTCGTACGGGCAATTTCGGCAGGAAATTTATAAGCTGTTGCCCAACGTGGTTCACGACTTAAAAAACCCAATTGTTGTTGTTGTTTCAGGTCATCGACCTTAATGACCATACCATCAATTTCAACGGATAAATTTGGGCGTTCTTGTTGAATCTGTTCATAGCGCTGTTGTACCTCCTGAATAGATGAACACAGGAATTGACGTTCAGCAATTTCAAAGCCTAATTGAGTCAACCAGTGCAGACTTTCATGCATACTCGCTAAACCATGATGTGGTTCGCACTGGGCAATACCATAGGCATAAAATGCCAAAGGACGTGACGCTGCAATATTCGGATCGAGTTGTCTTAAACTCCCCGCTGCGGCATTACGTGGGTTGGCAAAAGTTTTCTCGCCTTTTGCTTCATTGGCTGCATTTAAACGTTCAAAGCCCAATTTAGGCATCAACACTTCACCGCGAACTTCTAATAATTGCGGAATTTCAACTGGATTATGACTTAAGTATTTTGGAAGGTTACGAATAGTTTTAACATTTTGACTGATGTCTTCGCCAGTTTCTCCATCCCCCCGAGTCACCCCTCGGATCAGAACGCCATTTTCATACCATAGGGAAATCGCCAGACCATCCAGTTTCAGCTCAACATCGTATTCAACCTGTTGATTCGGTAAACGTTCTTCAATTCGACGGGCAAAAGCAAATAGTTCTTCTTGATTAAAAACATTGCCTAAAGACAACATCGGCACTACATGCGTCACCGTTTGAAATTTGCTCAGTGGCTGACCACCGACTTTATTGGTAGGGGTATCAGGTTGTAATAGCTCAGGATATTGTTGCTCTAAAGCTTTTAACTGATGAAATAGCTGATCATATTCATTGTCACTAATACTCGGTTGATCCATTACATAATAAGCATGATTATGTTTTGCAATCAGTTGAATTAATTGACGCATTTGCGCAATGACATCGCTATTCTTCAGCATAAATACTCACCATATAAAAGGGCGGAAAATCCGCCCAGAGTTGCAACGACTATACGTCGCAATAAAAGCACTATAAAAGAGGGTCAATTGAAAGCGTTAAGCAGTTTCCTGCGTTGAACGAAAGTCAATCACATGATGACGCCAATGTTCTTTCAGTTGCGGCGTAAATTCCAGATTATTTTCATCAAAGACTTTACCGTCCACTTCCCGTGCGATTAATCCTGCAATACTAGTCATCATATCAAAGCCTTTTAAAGCATCCTGATGTGGCAATGCAAGGAAAAATGCCAACCCTTGTACCTGTTCGCTCGATAAAGTTTCAAGATCAAACCCAGCAGGGCCATTATCGGTCATACGTAATACTGAAAACATCAGCGGACTAGGTTCATCCGTTTTATCATAACGATGGAAACAAGCCATTTCCCCAAAACGTAAACCGTATTTGAGTAATACTTTTAAGGTTTTATCCCCTGACAACGCACGACGAGGATTCGGATATACATTCAGCGCCACAATTTCTTTTGCTGTGGCCAAAGCACTTTCATCATCGAACAGCTGCTGTTCATGCAAATGAACATCCAGCAAACTGCTTTCGCCATCAAACTCTGCTATAGTTGCCGCTTCAATCTCTGGATTAAGTTTGAACTCATCGATTTTTTGAGCATGTTGAACCTGAGCCTCATCAGCTTGCTCAGCAATTTTAGCTTGGTCAAGCTCTATATCTGCTGTATGAACGGCTTCAACAACATCGACCACAGCCACTTGTTGCTCTAGCGGTTGTTCAAGCGTGAGGGACGGTTCTTCCGTCTTAAAATCATCTTCCATCTTAAGATCAACGGATGCTTTCTCTTTATCCAGCTTATCCTCACTCAATTCAGGCGAAGTCAAAGTTTTCGCTGCCTGATCTTCGAGAGTTTCTGGGATATCCTGCAAAGCTGGTTCTTTACGTTCTGAGTCTTGAGTTGTTATTTCTACAGGTAATTGATCACGCACATGACGTGGAATAATCGGCTTATTACTCTCTGGATCGATATACAGTTCGCTGTCTAATGAGGGTTCGGTCGGAGCTGGTTTTCTTAGAACCATTCTTAAACCGACAATCATGATAATGATGGCGGCGACTATGCCCACGATGGTGGTAACTTCCATACTATGACTCCGTGACTAACCCATATTCTTTTGCTTGTTCCAAATTAACAGTAACCAGTTTTGAGGTACCAGGTTCTGGCATGGTCACCCCCAGTAAATCGGTCGCCATTGTCATTGCAAGTTTATTATGTGTAATGTAAATGAATTGCACCTGTTCAGAAAGCTCTTTTACCAAATTACAAAACCGCTGTACGTTGGCATCATCAAGTGGTGCATCAACTTCATCTAATACACAAAACGGTGCAGGATTCAGCCGAAAAATTGCAAATACCAAAGCCAGTGCCGTTAATGCTTTTTCACCACCTGACAATAATGCCAATGAGCTATTACGTTTTCCAGGTGGGCGTGCCATTAGTTTTACACCTGATTGCCAGTCATCTTCAAGACTTAAACTCGCTTCTCCTCCACTAAATACTTTAGGAAATAATTCCTGAAGCTCGGTATTGACCTGATCAAAGGTGGTCATAAATAACTTTCTGGTTTCTTGATCAATACTTTTCATGGCATCTTTAAGCTGCGATACCGTATTTTCCAAATCTTGAATCTGATGACTCAACTCTTCAAAACGTTGCGATACCTCTTCATATTCTTCAGATGCCGCAAGATTGACTGCACCCAACTTTTCAAATTGACGCTGTGCTTTTTCAAGTGTTTGCTGATGCTCAATCAACTGAAGGATTAAACCCGTTATCTGTTCAGCACCCAAATCTTTGAGTTGTTCCTGAAAATGCTCCAAATCAGATTTAGCAGCTTGCCAACTTAAACGTTTTTGTTCCAGTTGCTCGCGTAGCTGTTCGTCACGTTGTTGGGTTCGATGACGCTGCTCGGTCAAATGCTGCTGCTTTTCCTGTACGCTATTTAGTTCAACCTGCCATTCAGTCCAACTTTTTTTAAGCTTTTCGGTTTGTTGAAATTGTTCAGAAAACTCAGACTCAAGTACAGGCAACTCCAACTGAATAGGGTCGACAAATTTCTTTGCCTGCTCTATTTGTTCAATTATCTGGCGATATTGCGTTTTTAAAAAACTGAGATCTTTCTCAAGTAGTTCGATCTGCTGTTGCGTTTGTGCAACACCACGACGTGTATTTTCACGCTCTTGTTGCTGCTGTTGCAGTTGCTGCTGCTGATCATCCAATTGTTCCGCTAAAGTTTCGAACTGAAATTGTTGGGTCTTATATGCTGGCAAACTGGCTTCAAGCTTTAAATTTAAAGCATGTAGATCGATATCCAGATCATCACGCTGCATGGCATCATCTTCAATCTGCGCTTCAAGTTGCTTCAGTTGTTCTTGTAACTGTTGTTTTTGTAGTACAAAAGCCTGTGCCGCACTTTGATGTTTGGTGATATTGAGTTCAAGTTGTTGCTGTCGCTGTTGCTGTTGTTTCGACTGATGTTTGTATTGCTGAATTTGCGCAAGCTGTAGATTGAGTTGCTGTTGTTGTGCAGAATTTCTTAGTTCAAGTTGTTCAAGTTCTGGTTCTAATGTTAAAAGAAGGTTGATAATTTCATCCAGTCGGATCCGATGACTTAATACACCACTGTTTTGACTGTCTTCATCATAATCCAGTGCAATCACCCAATCCTGCCCGACATGATAAGAATCCAACGTCACAATGCTCTGTCCAGATTCAAGCTGCGTTTGCAACGCTAAAGCCTGATTCAAATCATCTGCCAACCAAATATTTTGCCATAACGATAACTGCGGGGTTTTAATCCAGTCAGAGAATGGCATTAATGTCAATTGCGATGATTTTTTAGAAAGCTCTGACGCTTTAATTTGCCGTGCTCGTTGTGATTCAAAAGTTGCATTCTGTTCAAGATAACGGGCATTCATCCATTGACTAAGTAATTTTTCAATCAGACTGGCATGCACTTTGCCTGTTTCCGTTAACTGCAATACCGACATCAAACGTACAGCATCCGATTGTTTCGGACTTTGTTTAGCCACCAA
Organism: Acinetobacter sp. WU_MDCI_Axc73; assembly: GCF_025562455.1. Classification (GTDB taxonomy): domain Bacteria; phylum Pseudomonadota; class Gammaproteobacteria; order Pseudomonadales; family Moraxellaceae; genus Acinetobacter. The sequence goes on along the minus strand of NZ_JAHPRO010000020.1, from coordinate 28,380 downwards.
TTGATTAAGATTTTTTTGTTCCGCTTTCAAGACCTGTATTTGATTGTTGTGTTGCTGAATTTCAGTCTTGAGTTGATTATGCTGTTGTTGCTGTAATTGTAATTGTTGTTCCGCCTGTTCAATCTGCTGTTCCAGCATCATGATTTCCTGCTTCAACTCAAGCAATTGTTGCTCTGAATGTTGCAACTCATCATCGTGGACTTGTGCCGCGATTTGCAAGCTTTGAGTTTCCAGCGTGTGCTTCTGTTGAGTTAAACGTTCTATACTCTTGCTCAGTTGCTCAAGTTGCAGCGATAGCTGATTTTTCTGTTGTTGTTGCTTGTCAACTTGCTGCTTAAAATGGTTAAACTGTTCTTGCGCCTGTTGGTGTTGAGATTTTAAATCCTGATAATGATTCTCACTGTGTTGACTATTGGCTTCAAAAGCATTCAAATGTTCAGTGTACTCATCCAGTTGCGTCAATAAGTTTTCAAGCTGTAGCTCACTCAATTGTATGCGTTCTTTGGTTTGGGATTTTTGCTGCTCAAGTCGAGTCAAGCTGGCACTGTTCTGCTGATATAAACCTTGTTTTTGCGCCAACGTCATTTTCAATTCAGCCAGTTTTTTCTCAGCCTGTTGCCATTCATGTTGAAGCGGAGTTGATTGTTGAATCAGCTTTTGAAATAAAGCACTGCTGGCTTCAAGATCGTGTTCAATGGTATTTAGCTCAGAACGAACCAGTTTAAATTCATTCCCCAAAGCGGTCATTTGCAGCGTATATTCTTGCTGTAGCTGACTTGACTGCGCAGATTGAAACGACAATATTTCGATTTTTAAGGTTCTAATTTGCTGTTCAAGCTGTTTATAGTGAATGGCTGCCTCAGATTGACGTTTAAGAGTTTTGAGTTGTGATTTGAGTTCTAAGGCAATGTCTTCTAAACGCGACAGATTTTGTTCGGTATGTTCCAGATGTTGCAAGGTTTCACGACGACGTGCCTGATAACGTGATACGCCTGCGGCTTCTTCGATAAATACCCGCATTTCTTCAGGCTTGGCATCGACCAAACGGTTAATCATGCCCTGCTCAATAATGGCATAAGAGCGCGGCCCTAAACCTGTTCCTAAAAAAATATCGGTAATATCACGGCGTCGGCAGCGTGTTCCATTTAAAAAGTATTCAGATTTTCCATCACGATTGACCTGACGGCGCACCGCCAACTCATTATACGCATTATACGCACCACCGAGTTTGCCATAGGTATTATCAAAACGCAGTTCAACACTGGCAATACCGACGGGTTTACGTTTTGCAGTTCCAGTAAAAATCACGTCCTGCATGCTGCCGCCACGTAATTGACGGGCGCTAGATTCACCCATCACCCAGCGAATAGCATCAATCACATTAGATTTGCCACAACCATTCGGGCCAACCACTGCGGTACGATTTGCCTTAAATTGTAAAGTGGATGAATCCGCAAATGACTTAAAGCCTGCAAGTTTTAAACTGCTTAAACGCATAATGTCCTGATCAAAAGTTTTTTTTATTTACCCAAGGTATTTCAATCATCTGATTTCAATATTCTGGACACAGTCGAATCTCTATTGCAGACTATTTTAAAATGAATGTGGTTGAATAGGGACTTTTTTTAAGCTGAAGTTGAACAATTTTATCCAGAAATAGGGCGATGAGCTAAAATATCGTCAAATTATGCGATCATTTAAGATCGGCACGCTGTTTTTTGTTACCAACCCAATCACATTAACGACGGGAACGACGCGCCCAAGCCAACTCAATTTGTTTCATTCGAGTCAATGAATCCAGTACCAAATTTCGTAAATGACGACAAAAATCTTCCATGAATAGTGTTGCTTGATGTGATTTTCTGATCAAAATGGCATCTGTGACCAATTTAAATAATGCCAAAGATTCCTGTAATTCTCGACGTGAAGTATTCAACGTCAAAAAGTAGCTACGGCGTAATGAAGGCAATAACTCCTTATAAAATTTCATCAAATAAGGATTTGCCACCATATCATGCTGCACAGCCAGATATTGAAAAATACCATCATAAAATTTTTCAGTGTCGCCTACTTTAACCTGTTCAGCTAAATGCTCCATAAGCTGTTGTAGTTGCTCAGCCTCATGTACGCGCCATGTTTCACTCATGCGTTGCACAATATGACCCAACACCAATACATTGGTATCGAACAAAGCTTTCACTTGTTGAGAAGACATTTCCGAAACAATCGCGCCACGACGTGGATAGATATGAATCAAGTGAGTACGTTCCAGTAGCAATAATGCTTCACGGACCGAACCACGACTCACGTCTAGCTCTTTGGCAATACGCAATTCTTGAATGCGCTCACCTTCAACGAGCTCACCCGTAATAATCTGATCACTAATATGTTTTGCAATTTGCTCCGACAGGCTCTCTGTCTCTTCAAGTTTCATGAATCACCTGTTTCTGATTTTACGTTGGCGTTCCGCTGCCATTTATTGTGATTGTTTTAACTGATTCGAGGGTTTGCTGACTATGTCATTGTCTAACAATTTTATTGCATTTTGAGTCAATTCGATATTCAGATCATCGGAAATATCAAGCTATTTACCAGCTCCTCAGTCACTAAAACCATCATTTAAAGCTGGATTTTAGTAACTAGGAATGAGTGACCATGTGTCCTTTTTATTGCATGTTTATTGAATGAACCCCTGATAAATAAAATAAGTGCCAACGACTGTGAGTAAGCAAGCAAAACATTTTTTCAACATGGCAGGTGACAACATATGCGCGACTTTTGCACCCAGTTTTGCGGTGATAAAGCTCATGATGCTAATTCCTAGAAATGCATAAATATGGATATAACCAATTGCATTGGGCACTTTGACATGTTGTTGAACACCAAACCACATAAAACCAACTGCACCTGAAATCGCAATCGGTAAGCCACATGCGGCAGAGGTTGCTACTGCTTTTTGCATGACCACGCCGTTACGATTTAAATAGGGAACCGTGAGACTACCACCTCCAATTCCAAAAATAGCGGAGGCGATACCGATGCCACCACCGGCTAACATTTGCATCGGCGCTGAAGGCAAGTGTCGTGTTTCATCAACGAGCACATTGGCACCTTTAAACATCCGATACGCCACCCAAATCGCAAAGATTCCAATAATAATTTGTAAGTTTTGTCCAGATAAAAGATCGGCAATGCCCGCACCTAAAAAAGAACCAATCACTAGACCGGGTGCCAGATTGCGAAATACCTGCCATAACACCGCACCACGTTTATGATGAGCCATCACCGAACTGATTGATGTCACAATAATGGTCGCCAGAGAAGTTCCCAACGCCATATGCATAATGACAGCGGGATCATAATGAAGCTGGGTAAATACGATATAAAGAATCGGAACAATAATTAATCCACCACCCACACCAAACAAGCCCGCAGCAAATCCAGCGATTGCACCGATAGCTAAATATATGATTAACTCCATACCTGATTTTCCAACTTTATAAAATTGAACATGGATGCAGAAACTCGCCGACTCAGACAACGACTAAGCGATGCTGGACAAGTGCCTGACATTGTTATTTTGAAACATACGACCACATCGACCAATGACGATGTCCGTGGCTTGGCTCAAAAGAATATTGCGTCCATTTTGATCTGTAGCGAAAGCCAGACGCAAGGACGTGGGCAACATCAACGAGCATGGATTTCTCCCAAAGGCAATATTTATCTCAGCACTCTTATCAACTCGCAGATACCTTTAGATGGTCGTTTAGCGCTTGAAGTTGCATTGAATATTTTGCAAATGCCAAAGCTACAGGGTCTAAATCTGCAAGTCAAATGGCCAAATGATTTATATAGCCAACAAGGTAAATGGGGCGGAATTTTAGTTGAACCTTTGTCACAGCATCAAGCTATCATTGGGGTGGGTATCAATTTGTTTACCCCTGTATCACATGATCCATTACAACCGATCTGCTCACTCACTGATTTTGGTTTAAACAACCTTGATCGTATTGAAATTATTGCGCAGCTTTATCTGGCTATTCAGCAGGCAGCTCAATGGTTTGAGCATGGCTGCTACAATCTCGCAGAACGGTTCAATCATCATGCTGCGTTTATGCAGGAATTGGTTCATTTTGAACATCATCAAGGACTGCTGACAGGTCACTTTGAAGGAATCGATCAGGAGGGCGCTGTTCTTATTTCAACGGATGGACAACAAAAGACATTCTATCAAGGGCGGATGCGTCGCATCACAGTTCAGGATAACCAAATATGAAACAACTTTGGTTAGATGTGGGGAATACTCGCCTCAAATACTGGATCACGGATTCAGATCAGATTATTGAACATGCTGCCGAATTACATTTACAGTCCCCTGCCGATTTATTACTAGGTTTAATTCAACATTTTAAAACCCAAAAATTGCAACAAGTCGGAATATCCTCGGTACAAGATAAATTAAATAATCTGCGTATCCAGACTATTCTGAGCCAGTTAGATATTCCTGTGGTCTTTGCACAGGTTCATCAGGAATACGCAGGCTTACGCTGTGGTTATGATCATCCTGAACAACTAGGGATTGATCGCTGGTTACAAGTTCTGGCGCTGGCAGAACCCGATCAGCATTTTTGTATTATTGGTTGTGGAACTGCTTTGACAATTGATTTGAATGAAGGTTTGCAACATTTGGGCGGTTATATTCTGCCAAATTTATATTTGCAACGTGACGCCCTTATTCAAAATACCAAAGGCATTAAAATCCCAGACTCAGCGTTTGATAATCTTGAACCAGGTACAAACACAGTGGATGCAGTGCATCATGGTATTCTATTAGGGCTTTTAAGTGCTGTTGAGCATATTTTAAGACAATCACCGAGACAATTGGTACTGACTGGCGGTGATGCCCCTCTGTTTGCCAAATTTTTGCAAAGATATCAGCCTCGTGTTGAGGAAGATTTGTTGCTCAAAGGCTTGCAACGTTATGTCACTTGCAACTCACTAAGCAAAGAACGTAATACCTCCCAAAGTTGAGGAAATGCTGCATAACCATCTTCCTGCATAAAGTGTCCTGCCTGTTTAATTTCAAATAGTTGAGCATTCAGGCGCTGTCCCAAGCGAATGCTTAACGGCGGTGGAACAAAAGGATCATTACTCGATAAAAACACATAGCGACGGAAAATATGTTGGCGTAAGAGTTTATCATCAAGTGTTTGTTGCGAAATAAAATGATCCAACTCTGGTATGGCTTTGAGTTGTTCCGTAAACCCTGACACAAAAATCCCCGCAGCTATTGATGTGTTTTTCAAGACTTTACTCAAGAAACTTAAGCTTGATACACATCCTAAACTATGAGCTACGATAATGGTATTTTCATTTAAGACCGTACACTGCGCGCTCAAACATTCTTGCCAGATCTCTGAATCAGGATGGGACGAATCAGCCAAAAAATCCGTTCTGCATGAGCACCAGTTTGTCGAATATTCTGTTCTAGCCACCCAAACCAATGATCTTCAGGGACAGCCTGATAACCATGAATAATATAGACATTTTTCATTTTTATTATTTCCCATTACCCAATCTTATTATTTAACTGATTCAGTTTAAATAACACATCACCTGAAAAAAATAGTGATTTTGTTGTGATAAAAAAAAGGCGCATCAAGCGCCTTTAGTCGTATGGAAAAATCCATTATTTTTTATCGTCATTACCGCCAAATAATGGTCCCATACCGCCACCACCACCGCCAAATTGTTTTTGCATTCCACTTAATGAGCGCATCATTTTGCTCATGCCAGATGGATTGGCAAACTTTTTCATCATCTTAGCCATTTGAGTATGCTGTTTCAGCAGTTTATTAATCTCTGAAACATCCATACCACAGCCTGCCGCAATACGTTTTTTACGACTTGGATTAATGATATCTGGATGCTTACGCTCTTTGGGCGTCATTGACTGGATAATAGCTTCCATCTTCTTGACTTGTTTTTCAGGATTCGCCTGCTCTATCGCTTGCTGAATGCCTGAATTACTCATTCCTGGAAGTTTGTCCAGAAAGCCCATCATGCCGCCCATTTTTTTCATTTGCTCAAATTGCATTAACATGTCTTCCAAATTGAAAGACCCGCCTTTTTGCAATTTCTTCGCCATTTTTTCGGCTTTTTCTTTGTCGATTTTACGTTCGACTTCCTCAACTAGCGAAAGGACATCGCCCATGCCGAGAATACGCTGCGCGACACGTTCAGGATGAAATGGTTCAAGTGCATCGAGCTTTTCACCCATACCCAAGAACTTGATCGGCTTACCTGTAATCGCACGCACTGAAAGTGCAGCACCACCACGCGCATCACCATCCGTTTTGGTCAGAATTACACCAGTCAAAGGCAATGCATCATTAAATGCCTTGGCGGTATTTGCCGCATCCTGACCCGTCATGGCATCAACTACGAATAAAGTTTCAGTTGGCTTGACTGCTGCGTGTAATTCTTTGATTTCGCCCATCATGTCTTCATCGACATGCAAACGACCTGCTGTATCGACAATCAGAACATCAGCAAATTTAATTTTTGCCTGCTCAATGGCACGATTGACAATATCAATCGGCTTTTCTGAAGCATCGGACAGAATAAAATCAGCACCGACTTCAGCGGATACCGTTTGTAACTGTTTAATTGCGGCTGGTCGATACACGTCCGCAGAAACAGTCATGACTTTTTTCTTTTGACGTTCTTGTAAGAAGCGCGCAAGTTTCGCTGCTGTAGTAGTTTTACCTGCACCTTGCAGACCAGCAAGCAAAATTACGACAGGAGGCTTTGCCGCAAGGTCAAGGCTTTCATTTGCGTCGCCCATCATTTTGGTCAGTTCGTCATGCACAATTTTGACGAATGCCTGCCCAGGGGAAAGCTGAGTCATCACTTCCTGACCCAATGCCTGTTCCTTAACTTTCGCGATAAATTCACGAGTTACAGGTAACGCAACATCAGCCTCAAGAAGGGCCATACGCACTTCGCGCAAGGTATCTTTAATATTGTCTTCGGTCAGCTGCCCTGAGCCAGTAACATTTCTTAAACTCTGCGTGAGTCGTTCTGTTAAGGTATCAAACATTGCAAAATCCGCTAAAAATGGCCAGTTGCAAAAAAATCTTTCTCAAAATAGAAAATTTATGCATAGATGCTATAGGATACTGTAGTTCGCCGCGAATTTATATGTTATGTAGATGAATTTTAGGGTCTGATGTTATTCATTTATAATTAACACTGAATGATCGAATGAAGCTCCAACTCCCGAATAAAGGTTTGACATGATTAGTCTTCCATTGGTTTACACCATTTTGGCACTCATCGCATATACCACCGCATTTTGGTATTTGTTTATGAGTTTGATGTCAAAACGTGAACCAAATCATTGGTTTTTAGGCTTGATACTGGCTTTAGGTCTCATCTTGCATGCAGGTGTCCTGTCTCAAGATATGCTCACACCAATGGGAATTAATTATGATGTGTTTAACCTGATGTCATTTACATCAGGTTTGATGTTGGTCTTAAGCCTGATTTTTAGCACCTTTCGACCCACGCTTGCACTTAATCTAATCGGCATTCCTGTCGCAGCGACGGGTTTGATTCTCGGATTTGTCTTTAGTCAACCCAATCAATTTATGGAGCAGCATTCGCTCGGGCTAGATTTACATATTATTTTATCTTTATCGGCCTATGCAGTTTTGCTGATGGCCACCATTCACTCTATTTTGATGTGGTTTCAAAATCAGGAACTGAAAAAGAAACAAAAAAGCCGTTTCTGGGTCAACTTATTGCCTTCTTTTCAAGCGATGGAATCCTTATTATTTGATTTACTACGAACTGGCTTTGTATTACTCACTGTTGCGTTATTTTTTGGCTTCTTTACCATTGATGACTTTTTCGGACAACATCTGGCGCATAAAACCGCGTTTAGTATTATTTCATGGTTTATTTATGGTGCACTGTTGTTAGGTCATGCTAAATTTGGCTGGCGTGGAGAAAAAGCCATTCGCTTTACCTTAATCGGATTTATTCTGTTGGCGATTGGATTTATTGGCAGTAAATTTGTACTGGAAATGATTTTACATCGTTAATTTTTAAATTTGCAGCACAGACTAGACAGCGTTATACAGATGCCGTATAAACGCTGTTTTTATTTTCAGGTAATGTGAATGTGAAGCTAGTTCTTGCACCAATGGAAGGATTAACCGATCCAATTATGCGAGATGTGCTAACGCACACAGGCAGTTTTGACTGGTGCGTAACCGAATTTATTCGCGTCACAGAAAGCATTTTACCCGATCATGTTTATTATAGTTCTTGCCCAGAACTGCTTACCGATGGCAAAACCGCCGCAGGTACGCCTGTACATGTGCAATTTTTAGGAAATCATCCTGAAATGCTGGCTGCCAATGCAGCCAAAGTCGTAGAGCTAGGCGCACCTGCGATCGACCTAAATTTTGGCTGTCCTGCCAAAACGGTAAATCGGCATCGGGGTGGTTCGATTTTATTAGATGAACCTGAGGTGGTGCATTTACTGGTCAAAGCCGTTCGAGATGCTGTCCCTGCACATATTCCTGTTTCTGCCAAAATGCGTTTAGGTTATTTAGATGAACACCACACTTTAGATAATGCCCATGCGATTGAAGACGCAGGAGCGAGTTGGCTCACAGTTCACGCACGTACAAAAGCAGATGGCTATACGCCACCTGCCTATTGGGAAAAAATTCAGCCGATTCAGCAAGCTCTAAACATCAATGTGATTGCCAATGGTGAAATCTGGAACAATGCAGATGCCAAAGCCTGCCAGCAACAGTCTGACTGTAAAGATCTGATGATTGGGCGTGGTGCAGTAACTACACCAGATTTAACCTTATGTATTCGGCAAAATAGAGATGATGCACTCCTTTCATGGCAAGATTTAGTCGAATTACAACTACGGTTTGTGAATGGTGCATTTAAGACCGAAATTGGTATGGTCGGACGCTATAAGCAATGGCTTGGCATGATGAGCAAAGCTTATCCTGAAGCCAAAGCGCTCTGGAATGAGATAAAACGGCTTAAAACACTAGATGAGATTGTGGCAAAACTACAATCTCATCCATAATATCTCAAGCAATTGATAAAGCTTATTTTTTCTAAATCCAGCTTAATGTGAATGAGGTCTAGTCTCACGATCGGCCAGATAGCATTTTGAGAAGATCAATCGTAACGCATATACAATTGCCATCAGAAAAACGCCTAAACCAATATTCGGAGAAATGGCAGGAATACAAAAAATGATCAGCGCTGTAATCGGATACAACCAACGTCTAGCTCCTGATAAATAAGGTAATTCATTTAACAGCCAAAGACTGGTGGTATAAGCGAGTAATGTCGCGGCAACGATATATTGCATAAATTGAGCACTTACTTCTGCACGACCTAATGCCCCATCGACTGCTGCGGCCAATGCTGCTCCCACGGCGGCAACACTGATAAAAATAAAATAATGACCATAACCCCATAAAAATGCATGTTTACTACTCTTAAGTAAATGATGCGCATCACGGTCAAAATATGCCCACCACATGGTAAACATCATCATCAGACCACCTATCATTAATAAAATGATATCTGGATGAACAATATGAGTGGCTAAATCATCTTGAATGGCTTTATAACAAGCCACAACGGACTCACCCAATACAATGATCGTCAATAATGAATAACGTTCTGCAATATGATGAGGATGCCATGAAGTTGGATTGCCCCATTCTGCGAAGATTGGCACAGCTAACTCAAGCACCAGCAATAATAGAAACAGCTCAAGGGTAAAGTTGATGGGTGAAAAATGAAAAAGTAGCCATCCCATTTGCACAAAGATAATACCAAATGCATAGCGCAGAGCCACCCTTCGATGTGCAGGATCATGCTTCGCTGCCCTAAACCATTGGCTGACCAAAGCCAAACGCATAATGACATAACCAATAATTATAATGTCAAAATCCTGATGATGAAAAACATCAGGAATACCTGCCGCCATGATTAATGAGCCTGTAATTTGTACAAAGGTCATCAGCCGATAAAACACATCATCATTGTCATAAGCAGAAGCGAACCACGTAAAATTCATCCATGCCCACCACAGCGCGAAAAAAACCATAAAGTAATAGGGCAATGCGCTCCATAGATGATTTTCAATAATCGCGTGGTGTAACTGCTGACCCGCCTCAGCAATGGCCACTACAAAAATCAGATCAAATAAAAGCTCAAGAGGCGTTGCGACTCGATGATTTTCTTTAGGATCACGTGCTGCTACGGGACGCAGTGCTAGATGTTTCGAAGTTTTCAATAAGCCCATGGTTTAGATTTCTTTCTATTTTTTGTGATGTAAGCCACTATTCTAAGCCAAATAGCATAGAAGGTTTAGTTGATTTAGCTTAAGCAATCAAACAAATTTGATTTTGATATTAGGGAGCTGTAAAAATATAAAGCGGTTGTTGTTTCTCACAATCAAAAGGCATTGAAATATGTTCATGCACCACTTTCCATTTTCCTGATTCCTTGTAAAACCCAACAGTAGTGCGACACCAAGGTATATCTTCAGCAGATGTCTGAGCATCACCTAATATTTTAGAATAACAATGCATAAATGCCACTTGATCGGCCGCATAAAGGGTTAATTTTCGTCGATGCACCTGAATGTTGTCGCCAAAGTATGGAAAACAATGTTGCCATAAGTTGCGATATGCATTCTTATCGTCTATCTGTAAAGCAACATCAAAGACACAAACATTTTCAGCATAGTCTTTCGTCATTTCATCCAGATCATGCTGATTTAGAGCCTGATCCCATATTTGAGTTAAAGCTAAAATCTCAGTAGCACTTTGTTGATCACCAATAATTTCGATTTCCACTTATAGACCTTTTATTGTTGTTATGACTTGATCAGCTTGTCAAAAAAGCAAAGTATGCGCTAGCTTGAATTTGTGCAATTCAGGTAAATCATTTAGTCATATATTGATCTTTGTATGCTGAACCAATAAAAAAACCACTACAAGAGTGGCTTTAGTTTATGTTAATGCCAAATAGCTTATGAATCGGCTGTAGTCAAATCTTTAATCGTTGTACTTACACCATTGGTTTTAACTGATTCAATGCCTTTATCTCTAGACTGTTCTGAGGCATAGAACTGACTTGTCCCAATAATCTGATGATTTGCGGCTTTAAGATTAAAATACGGCTTTTCATTTTTTGCCGTTAATTTTTCATAGCGAGTCTCATCAGGACTATTATGTTGTACCGAAGCAATACCATTTTCAGCAGAGGCTTTAGCCTTATACAACTCACTGGTTAAAATCACTTCACCATTACCCGCCTTCAATACAAAACGATATTGACCATCTTTTGCCTTGCTTAACTCATACCATCCAGCCATAACCCACCTCTTGTTGTATTTTGTTCTAGACGTTGTTTTTTAAACCTATTTATACAATATAAATGATTTCAGATTTGGAGTCAGATTATTTTTTATACTGTTTATAGACTGATCATGTCAAGTGATATAAAGTCATAGATTGATCAAAACTTTCGAAATTTCACCTCTCCTGTAAAATTTAGACAGTCCAGAACACGCACTTGTTGGATAGCACTAAGTTCATCCACTGCAAAAAAATTATATTCTGAATGTTCATGGCTGAGCTGAATCTCGGTGTGTTCAGGCAACTGACAACGAAAAATACTGACGTGAGCGTTGATATCGGTATGTAGATAAATTCCTGACAAATATTCAACCTGAACAATTATCCCTAGCTCTTCTTTACATTCACGTTGCAAGCCTTGCAATATGGTTTCTTCTGGGTCAATCCCGCCACCTGGTAGCCCCCAAGAAAAGTTGCCATAAGTCGCTTTGAGCAACAAAACTTTTTCATCGCGATTGGTAATCACTGCATGTGCGCCAACCCGATAATGATCAGAAAACGCCACACTAAGTTCCTTGCCCTAACGCCTAATCTAAAAACAAAAGAAGGGAGATTTCTCCCTTCTTATCGGTATTATACTTTTTTGACAAACTCTGATTTGAGTTTCATTTGGCCAAACCCGTCAATTTTACAGTCTATGTTATGTCCATCACTGGCATCTGGTACCAGACGAATTGTTTTAACTTTAGTGCCGACTTTAATCACAGAAGACGAACCTTTCACTTTCAAATCTTTAATCACGGTGACGCTATCACCATCTGTTAAAACAGTTCCATGTGCATCTTTAATGAGTTGATCGGCTTCCACCTGACTCACTTCCCCTTCTTTCCATTCATTGGCACATTCTGGACAAATCAGTAAATCGCCATCTTGGTAGGTATATTCTGATTGGCATTTTGGACAATTTGGCAAAGACATAAAAAACCCTAAAAGCTTTATTATGACTGGATTTCAATCAAATATCAAAAACCTTAACACTTGTATGGATTTATTTTTAAAAAAATTATCTATATGACTCTATTTTTATCAGGATATATTCATTTCTCAATCATTTAAAATGAATATATCCAGTCAACTAGGCAGTTTAACTTTCTAAGTGTTCATCATCTTCGTATTCATATAAATAGCTCATACAGCCCCAACCATCGTACTCACCATTAAAATCCTGCGCGATACGACTAAACCACTCTTCCAAATCCTGTATATCTTCATATTCAGGAATCATGGTCACATGAATATTTAAAACCCAAAGATCTGAACCATCTGTATGTTGATCTTCTTGAAAAAATGAAACTTTTTGTTCCTGATGCAGCAAATACAAAGCACATTTTTCAATCTGTTCCTGAGTTTTAAATACGATGGTAAATTCGAACTCATGTGGCTCAGTCAGATCATTGCCATCTTCAATCATTTGCCAAAGTACATTGCCATTATCGTCATCTGGAAAAAGGTCGTAGTTACGGCTCATTGTCGTTATCCATTGTTATGATTGTGATACTTAAATAGCTTAACCCAGTTTTATGTCAGTTTGGAGTTAATTTATATGCATTTTTGGGTTTGAATTGTGAGTGCTATTCAATCTTCAAGATCAAAATGGCACCTCTATTTCAAGATGAACTTCAACACCCGTGAACGGTTGGGTAAATGTTAAAGCATGCGCATGTAACGCCATTCTTGCTAAAGAAAATGCAAATGGATCAGGATGATATAACTTATCTCCCATAATCGGATGTCCCAGATGTTGCATATGCACCCGCAGTTGATGCGATCGCCCCGTGACGGGTTCCAATAAAACCCGACTATACGGATATTCAGGATGGTCATCTAATAATTGATATAAGGTTTTAGCTTGCTTACCTTGTTCAAAATCTACTTTTTGCTTGGGGCGATTAGGCCAATCCGTAATCAGAGGAACCTCGACACAGCCTCTATTTGCAATCTTCCCCTGTACCAATGCCACATAATTTTTTTTAATTTTTCTCATCTGAAAGATTTTACTCATTGCAATTTCAGCTTGGCGATGCTTGGCAAACAGCAGTAAACCTGACGTTGCCATATCTAAACGATGCGTCACTTTGGCATATGGATAGTGCTTTAAAATACGGAAATACGCACTGTCCTGATGTTGTGGTAAACGCCCCATCACCGACAATAAACCCGCAGGTTTATCGATGACAATCAAATCTGCATCTTCATACACCGTCTCTAAAGGATCAAGTGGCGGTTGATAAATGAAATGTGCTGAAGACATACAAATCGCAGTAATGAAAGTTTCGCGCACGATAACAATGCTTCCATAACCTGTCAATCTTGCTTACTTCATAAGCAAAACAAATAAAAAAGCTGCCCTAAAGCAGCGTGTTTATATCATGAATCAAATCATGATTATTGCAATTGAGACTTCTGCTGGCGCATTGCAAAAGCGGTTTCAATATCGCCGATCTTTTTAATCGCAGCAGTTTCGCCTGAGTAAATTGTGCTCTCACGTTCTTTCACATCAAAAATATGCGCTTTTTCATGCAGCTCTGGCTGGATGACGATATCTGCATGTTTGAGCTCTTCGGTTGCCAAACGATTTTGCATGATATTAATATTTTGGTTAAATAACCCCCAAATATTGGTGGTCGGTGTATAAGCAGGCTGGGCCAAGATATCAACCGCAATGACAATATCGGCCCCTAGCTGACGTGCAACATCTACAGGTACAGGACTAACCAAACCACCATCGACATATTCCTTGTGATCGATTTCAGTCGGAACAAACATACTTGGAATCGAAATCGAAGCACGTACTGCCTGCCCCGTATTACCATAATTAAAAACTGTTTTTTTGCCATTTTTTAATTCTGTCGCAACCACATACATTGGGATTTTTAGTTTTTCCAATGGCGTATCATTGACTTGCTGATTAACAAAATCTTCTATTTTTTGACCGTCAAAAAAACCTTTACGATCAAACGTAATTTCTCGAACATCGCCCACTTTCATGTTCAGGGCAATCTGTTTCAACTGCTGGGCATTTTTACCACTGGCATAAATCGCTCCGACAATACTTCCAGCACTGGTTCCCACAATAAAATCAGGATGAATCCCATGCTGTTCCAAGACCTCTATCACCCCAATATGTGCATAACCTCGTGCGCCACCACTGCCTAAAACCAATCCAACTTTAGGATGTCGCTTCTGTTCAGTTTGTAGAGAAGGCATAAATAAAGCCGATTCCTGAGCATGAGGCAAAGAGGGTACACTAGACGTCATTGTTTGTGAGGACGTCGGCAAATGCTGACAGCCGCCCAACATCAGCCCTCCACCCAAAATCAATGCTTTGACATAGTTCATTTCGCACTAAGACCAAGTTTTTTTCAGCATAGATTTTATGCTGATCTTTTTTAAAATGCTGTATCAAATTATTTAAAATGTCATACATCTCTGTTAATTATCAGATATTTCATTGTTTAACCGATGCTTAGATTAGATTTTTCTCATCATTGTTTTTCACCAGTGATCAATAATTTCCGCCAATTCAATGACTTTTAAAAACAAAAAACCGCCAGCCTGAATTAAAGCAAACTGACGGTAAATTTGGATCAATACGGATTACCAAATATCCGAATCTACTCGTTTTTTTATCTCAGGATATTGATCAATTTTAAACTCTGGATCTTTTTTACCGCTTCTAAGTTGCGCGGTATAGTCCTTTAACAAGGTTCTCGCATACGGCGTAAGCAATAAAATTGCAGTCAAGTTAATGGTTGCCATGATTCCCATAAACAGATCGGCCATGGACCATACTAAGGGCACACTACTAATCGCACCAAAGTAGACCATAATCAATACCAATATCCGAAATGCAAACATCACTTTAGGGCTGTTATTGATAAATTGCATATTACCTTCTGCATAGGCATAGTTACCCAGCACGGCAGAATAACAGAACAAAAATAATAAAACTGCAAGGAAATCTCCGCCCCACCCGCCTAGTTCCATCTCCAAGGCTCGTTGTGTCATTTCAACCCCTATGACACTTGTATCATGATACACCCCAGAAATCAGGATAATCATTGCGGTAGACGTACAGACGATAAAAGTATCAACAAAAACCCCTAGCATTTGTACAAGTCCCTGATCAACAGGATGTTTCACATCGGAGGCAGCAGCAGCATTGGGTGCTGAACCCATCCCTGCTTCGTTTGAAAATAACCCCCGCTTGATGCCCTGCATCATCGCCATAGAAATCATAGCGCCAAAAAAACCACCCGCTGCGGCATTAAACCGGAATGCTTCAGTAAAGATTAATTTGAATACTTCAGGGACAACCTCATAGTTACTAAAGGCAATATAAAATGCCGCCGCCAAATAAAGACCCGCTTTAATGGGAACAAACATTTCAGCAAATTTTGCAATTCGCTTAATACCACCAAAAATTGCAATGGCCACCAATAGCACTAAAACCAACCCGACCCACGAAACGACAAAATCTAGCCCACCTAGACTCAAGGTCTGATTGGCTTTGTCCCATCCCCATGAATGTGATGTCGCATTAGTAATTGCATTGATTTGTACAGAATTAAAAACAAAACCATAGGTAAAAATCAGTGAAATAGCAAAGATGATCCCAAAAGCCTTACTCTTTAATCCCTGAGTAATATAGTAAGCAGGTCCACCACGAAATTGCTTGGTTTCACTGTCACGTACTTTAAATAATTGCGCGAGACTTGATTCAATAAAGGCAGAACTCATGCCTAACAGAGCCGTAACCCACATCCAAAATACCGCGCCTGGTCCACCAATCGCGATGGCAATGGCCACACCCGCAATATTTCCTACCCCAACCCGACTCGCCAAGCCTGTTACAAATGCCTGAAATGGTGTGATCCCATGTGTATCTTCACCTTCTTTTCGGCTTCCTTTCATTACCCTGACACTTTGCCAGAACATACGAATTTGCACCGCTTTCGTCGCAATGGTGTAAAACGTACCAGCAGCAAGTAAAAAAATAACTAGGAAATCCCATAAAGGATCATTAAAGAAACTCACCCAAGCCATCAGGGTTGCTGTTAATTGTTCATTCATACTCGAAGCACTTATTGTTGTCATATTGCTATGACATCCATCCTAAATAATACTTAACAAATAAAAAAGCCTCTAAGCATAGAGACTTTGTTGTTAAAAATTTGCAAATTAAACAAATCTTAAATCAATTTTAAGTTTTACACAAAAAACTTAAGAATTACTTGAACGACAGTTGCATGAATCAAATTCAAAAAAAGCATAATTTACCGAACGTCAATTTAGATGCTCATTTAGAAGTTACAAAATCCCCCCTAAAATGATTTTATTAAATTTTAGTCCAAAAAAAACCACAGAATATATCTGTGGTTTTTTAAATCAAATTTTCACGATCAATGCATTAGAAATTATAACGAGTCAAGAGGTTAATACGAGAAAGATCGCCTTTATCACCCGCAAATGTTTCACGCTGACCATAAGTGTACTCAGCCCCAAGATCTACATTTTTTACAGGCGTGTAGATGATATTGGCAATCGCGTTATAAAGTGTCTTATTATAACTTTGATTATTTTCAGCATAGGTATTGTCATCTTTAAACCACATACCCGCTAAAGAAAACGCAGAACGTAGTTTTGGTGTCCAATTACGCTGGTAGCCGATCTGAGCTGTATCAAACTCGTTGTTATTGATATCAAAATCTACAGTTGTACCATTTCCATTGGCGTAGTACGCAGCGTTGTTCTGGTTACTATAGAGGATATAACGAGAATCGCCTTTCACATGGTAATAGTTTGCCATGATGGCATCTTTTGGCGTAAATTGATATTTACCACCTACACCAAGACCCCAACCCCATTTTTCTTCGTCATTAGAGTCATTGGTTGATACACGATTTTCGTGTGCTAAACCATGAACTTGCAACAAACCTTTAGAGTCACTGGTTTTAATGTCATATCGTGCAGTTAAAGCGGGGAAACGATTACCACCTGAAAAACGGCCATCTTTATCCTTATTTTCAAAATCACCACCTTCAAGTGCGACTAACACTTTCTGATTTGCATCAATCGGCTGAGTATAACGAACTTGAACATTACGCTGAGTACCGCCCCCCATTGGACCTGTAAAGTCAATCAAATCAGGGGTCGTATCTGTATTCACAAATGGAGAGGTCGTTTGACCTGCCAACCATTTTCCTAACGACACATAAGCATGACGGATACGAAGTTTTCCATCACCATTTGATGTGCCATCACCCCAGAAATCTGCTTCAATTTTTCCTGTTAACTCACCAAAATCAGTTTGACGCGCAATATCAAGTCCGATACGCGTAGGAGCAGCAGAAACATTCAAAGAATCTTCAGTTGGGTTATCTTTGTTTAAAGGAACGAGACCTGTTTTATTATTGATACCGCCTGTTGTACCTTTTAGGTCATAGGCCGCATCAACACGTACGTTCCCATACAACTTCACCTGCGTTTGTCCATCAGGCAAAGTGAACCAACCTGGTTTTGCATTAGCAGGTGCTGGTTTAGCTGGTGCTTGTGCAAGAACTGGGGCTGGAGGTGGAGTAACAACAGCAGGACGTGCTTTTTGCTCTGCCACGATTTGTTTCTGAGTTGCCGCCTGTTGTTGAATTAATGAGCGAAGTTCTGCTACTTCTGCACGTAATTGTTGAATCTCTTGTTGCTCACTAGTCCCCGCATAAGCTGTAGACGCCATAATTGAAGCTGTTGCTACTGCAAGACCATGCTTAATAAATTGCTTTTTGATGAGGGGTAAACTCATGTATGAAGCTCCTTCGTTGTTATTGATTGGTTAATCATGAACCGCTTTATCATCCCTTGGGCCATGAGATTTTGCTCATCCCTTTTTCCCATCCCGAGTATGGAGATTTTGTCATAATTTAAAAAGGGGGCAGATTATGCAAATAAATGATATTTTTTGTTTATTTTATACTAACAAACTGTATTTTTGGTTTAAAAACCAATCTAAAAATAAATTTTATTTATTATAATCAGTGAGATAAACAAAAACCACTTCAACCTTATGTCTATAAAAAGCAGTAGACGATATTAGACTAATTGATTAATTTTTTTTGAAAATACACTACGTCATATTTATTCTTTTGCTAAATATCACCATATTTTTAGATCAAAATCATTCAAAAAGTCATTTAATTTGAGCTACTCACTCAACTCACTGGTTCAATAGACAGCATAATAATTTGAGTTTTTCTCAAATAATCAAATTGCTAGAAAATACATTAAATATTGAGTGCATATGCTTTATAGTCTATACCTATTATATGACTTAATGAGAAAGGAACTCCTATGAATCCCGAGCAAGTTCAACTTGTGGACGATGCCATTCGTTCAAGACATTCGGTTCGTGCTTTTCTATCAACACCTGTTGATGCTCAAATCATCAAAGATATTTTAGAAGTTGCTTGCCGTGCTCCTTCGGGAACCAATACTCAGCCGTGGAAAGTCTACGTCGTTACAGACAAAAAACGTGATGAAATGGTCGATCGGGTCTGTACAGCCCAGCTCGAGATTTATGCCCATCCTGAAAAAGCTGAAGAATATCAGGAAACCTTCCCCTACTATCCAGAAAAATGGATTTCGCCCTTTATTGACCGTCGCCGTGAAAATGGTTGGGGGCTTTATGGATTATTAAATATCCAAAAAGGGGAAAAGGAAAAAATGGCTGCTCAACAATTACGCAATTACCAGTTATTTGATGCACCTGTTGGATTATATTTTACTGTGAACAAAGCGATGGGCATCGGGTCAAAAATGGACATTTCGATGATGATTCAAAATGTCATGGTCGCAGCAAAGGCTCGCGGTTTAGACACTTGCCCTCAAGCTGCATGGAATCATTTTCATCCAATCGTTTTAGAGGTACTCGGAGCCTCTGACGATGAAGAGTTAGTTTGTACCGTTGCACTCGGTTATGCAAATCCAGATGAGATCGTAAATACGTTTATTACCCCACGTGAACCTGTTGAAAAATTTACAGTATTTCTGAGAGAATAAAACATTTTGAATCAAAAATAGACCTGATAACAGGTCTATTTTTTTAATCTCAGGATGATCGAATTTGCTTGCTACGCATCTCTGATGAAATCTTAGTAATCGCCCAGACGCCTGCTCCCGTAAAGATGACCATCATCACGCCCATATTAAGCAGAGGGTTCCAAATCAGCATATTCAACATTAACCCACCAAACAAACCTACTGCAAACTGCATACTGCCCATAATGGCACTGGCTGTTCCTGCTCGAGCACCCTGTTCCGACATAGCCAATGCCATCGCATTTGGTCCAGTAAAACCCAAACCAGATACTGTAAAAAACAACCCAACCATCACTATTACTAATGATGCATGTGGCAAAAAACCACTTATCAGCACGATCACAGCACCAGTAAACTGAATTGTTCCACCCAATTTGAGTCGCTGAATCGTACTCAGTCTAGTGACTAAACGTTTATTGATTGATGAGAGAATAATAATTCCCATCGCATTAAAACCAAAAGCATAAGCAAATTGTTGCTGGTTCAGACCATACATATCCATAAAAACAGGTGAGGCTGAACTGATATAGCTAAATAATGCACCGCCTGTTAAGCAGCCTACCAACATCGGTAAGCGAAAACTTTTATCCTTTAAAATATCTGCATACAAAGTCAATATTTGATTGAAACTTAGTTTTAAACGACGCGCAGGTTGTAATGTTTCTTCAAAAAAGAAATGCACACAAAATATACAGATACACCCCACAATTGAGAGAAAAACAAATATCGCATGCCAGTTAAAAAAATATAGGATCCAAGCACCAAATGTCGGTGCTGCAATTGGCGCAATTCCCATGACAATCATCATACTGGAAAATGCTTGAGCCGAACCTTGTACATCCAATCGATCTCGAATCGCAGCACGGGCAATCACCACACCAACGCAGCCACCCAATGCCTGCACCACACGCAAAGCGATTAAACTCCACTCGCTACTGGCAAAGATACACAGCAGACTGGCGATAGCATATAAACTCAATCCCACATAAAGGGGTTTTTTACGCCCAATCCGATCACTAATCGGGCCATAAAGTAACTGACCAATTGCCAAACCAAAAAAATAAGCAGGAAGAGTATTTGCCATCATTTGGGTACTGACCCCAAAATCCTTTGCCATTTGCGGCAAAGCTGGTAAATACATGTCAATTGATAGCGGCCCAAGTGCGGTCAATAAGGCCAGTAGCATGATCCAGGCAGATGAATATTGCTGTCGTGATCTATTTTCAGACATATCTACATTTCAATTTTAAATAGTGGGTTTAAAGACAAGGAACTCTGTCCATAGTATGATTCAGACTATAGAACAAGTATTTTCCAAACGTAATTTGTAAGGCTTGACTGAGTTTAAGCTCATATTACATTTGTCATAAAGGATTCATGTTGAGACCCTTATTCACGCATGTCAGAAGAGCTACTTATAATACGACATTAATGTATAACCTGCGCATGTTAATTGCATTTACAGGTACAGCATTTGTTCCTTATTTCTTAAATTTTCAGCTAGCAACCATTCCTTTAACTTTAGGCGTAGTAGCCGCTGGTTTAAGTGATATTGATGATCGCTTTTCTGTGCGAATCATGAATCTGGTGTATACCGCGGTTGGATTTTTTATTACGGCAGCTTCGGTTCAATTACTTTTTCCTTATCCATTTCTGTTTGCCATTGGGCTGATTGCTTCATGTATCGGCTGGATTTTACTCGGTTCGCTGGGACGGCGTTATGCAACCATCGCCTATGGATGTTTGGTGGTCTCTGTTTACTCGATGCTGGGCGTACACCTTTTTGATGAATGGTATATGCAACCCATGTTACTGGTCATTGGTGCAGCTTGGTATGGTCTGATTTCAACCATTAGCTTTCTGCTTTTTCCTGTACGTCCTTTACAAGATAAACTCAGTGCATGCTATGACGCGCTTGGAAACTTTCTCTTTGCCAAGTCAAATTTATTTGATGTCGATATGACAGCGCAAAGCTATCAACAAAGTATGATTGATCTTTCACTGGAAAATGGCAAATTAATCGGTATATTCAACGACACCAAAACTGCCTTGCTGACCCGTCTAAAAGGTGACCGTGGACAAAAAGATACTCGTCGTAGTCTGCATTATTATTTCGTGGTTCAGGACATCCATGAACGTGCCGATTCAGCACATATCAATTATCAGGAACTCTCTAAAGTATTTCAGCACAGTGATATTCTTTTTCGCTTCCAACGTATTTTATCGATTCAGGGCAAAGCCTGTCAGGATCTAAGTCAAAGCATTTTAAACCGACAAGCGTATATCCATAATAAACGCTTTAAACATGCTTTTGAAAACCTGAAACGTTCTCTGGAAAAGTTACAACAAGAACAGATTTATGATCAGGTTTGGGTCAATGCTTTATATGCCTTGTATCAAAATCTGAAATCGATTGACGCACAACTGCGTAACCTAGAAACAGAACGAAGCATCAGTCTTGAAAAAAGCAAACAATTTGAACATCAGTTAAAAGATGATGATTTAAAAGGCTGGAGTGATATTGTCACCCGCATTAAACAAAATCTAACGCCTGAGTCAGTATTATTTCGACATGCAATTCGACTCTCGATTGTCCTACTCATTGCGTATATCTTCGTTCAGATCACAGGGATTAAGTACGGTTACTGGATTTTGCTTACCGCTTTATTTGTCAGTCAACCAAACTTTAATGCCACTAAACGACGATTAAGATTGCGCATAGTCGGAACTTTAGTCGGTATTATTTGCGGTCTTGCTATTTTATATTTTGTTCCTTCACTCGAAGGACAGTTGCTGTTACTGGTGATAAGTGGTGTCTTATTCTTTGAACTACGTAGTAAGCAATACGCACAGGCGACTGCATTTATTACGATTTTGGCGCTTATCAATTTTAATCTGGATAGTTCAGGTTTTTCTGCGGGTATCCCTCGACTAATCGATACTTTAATTGGCTGTGCTTTGGCGTGGTTTGGAGTAAGCTTTATCTGGCCAGACTGGAAGTTTCGACGCTTGCCTCGCAGCATTCAGCGTTCTTTACAAGCCCAGTGTAATTATTTAAAAGATGTGGTGCGTCAGTATCATGAAGGACGTGATAATGGCTTGAATTATCGTGTGGCACGCCGCGCAGCACATAATACCGATGCAGAAGTTGCTTCTCTTATCTCTACTCTAGCCACTGAACCCGATTTTGATCCTTATCAAAAAACACTGGCTTTTGAGTTTTTATGTTTGAATCATACCTTTTTGAGCTATATTGCGGCGTTGGGTGCGCATCGTGAACAAAGTCAGGATCAAGATATTTTAAAATTACTCGATCAAGCACTAGATGATATTCAAGGCGCCTTTTTACGTGATGAAGTTCCAGATTTAAGCTCACAAAATATGTTGCAAACCATTCGTCAGCGCCTCAAACAAAATAGTCAAGAAGATCAGACATCTTTGATTATTTTGCAACAATTGTCACTGATGCTCAGTATTTTGAATCAGCTTAGTCGACTTAAACAAAGTCTCAGCCACGATCGGGATAATGATGCAACCGAATTGGGGTCATTATAATTCCCCTTAAAATGGCAGAATATATTCACGAGATTGGCTAAATTAATGCTAAACTCCAATCAGTTTGAAATTCACAATTTGCACTATGACCGCGAAATCTTTATACGCTTATACATTACAGCCTGTTATCTACGAAGTTTCTGAAGCAGAACAACGCAATGTTCAACTGATGATGTGGCGTAGTACTAATAAAATTAGCACCAAAGCATGGATTATTATGGCTGTGGTGGTTGCTTTATCACTTGCTGGTATTATCTTACTCAAAAACTATTCCACAATTTTTTGCTGGGTCGCCATTGTCTGCGTGGTGTTATACTTTTTAATCCGTAAATACGGTCTTGAATGGTATGTAAAACGTAAGATGAATGAGTTTCCTGTTCAAGAAATTAAAGGAATTCGTTTAGGTGTTCAACCGCATGGGATTGTCATGCGTCAGCAAATGGGTGCTCAGGAAGGCGTAGGTACAATTGGCTGGAAAGACATTTATGAATGGTACAATACTCCCGATTTTATCTTGATGAATTTCAAGGTTAAAGGTCAACAAGGGGCGTATATTTTACCAAAACGGATGGACTCAAAAAACTTTTCGTTTAACACGATCCGTAAGCATTTAACTGAAACTGTTGGTGAACCCAAAACCATTTAAAGTTTAGTCTTTATAAAAACCTCCTTTATGGAGGTTTTTTTACGCCTCATATACTTGCACACACCTGTAAATGATAATGAAAATTAATATTATCTACAAAATCCATATTATCTTCTCAATATTTGGTTATAATTAATCAAATTTATTTATTTAAAACATTCTCTATCATCATGTTTAAAAAAACGTTTTTCCAGATTCACTGGTTTTTAGGGATTACAGCAGGCCTGATTCTTTCTTTAATGGGAGTCACTGGGGCAATATACTCCTACGAACAACAAATTTTAGAATGGATCAATCAAGACAGCTATGTGGTACAAGCACAACCGCAACCTAAACTGACACCTGTTCAGCTTTATCAGCATTTTTCAATGCAAGATCCCGACATAAACATCAATAGCATTACCATCGCTAAAGATCCAACTGCATCATCGACGGTAAATATTGCCAAAGAAGGTGAAGGTCGTGGCTACAACATGATGGTCAACCCTTATACAGCTCAAGTTTTACCTGAGATTAAAGGTCGCGGTTTTTTTCAGTTTGTACAACAGCTTCATCGTACTCTCACCTTTGGTCCTGTGGGTAAACAGATTACAGGTGCATGTACGCTCATTCTTATTTTCTTTGTATTGAGTGGTCTATATCTGCGTTGGCCAAAAAAGCATTCTCTACGTCAATGGCTCTTTGTAAAACCAAAACTCAAAGGTCGTAATTTTATTTGGGATTTACACGCAGTCGTTGGAACGTGGGTAGTCGTGTTTTATCTGATTTTGGCATGTACGGGGCTATATTGGTCATATGACTGGTGGCGTAGCGGGATGTTTAAAGTCATGGGCGTTGAACAACCTAAACCACAAATGCAATCAGGTGGTCGAGAACGTACACGTGGCTCAAATAATCAAAATCATGAACACGGTAATCGCTCTTTATCTGCAAATGGGTCAACACAGGTTATGCAGCGTAATGATCACCAAGATAACACTCAACGATCTGCTGATAGACAAAAGAATCGCCAAAACGAGCGCCAAGAAGTCGCCTTATCCCCTGCACAAATCCAGCAAGCACTCAATCAGACATGGACTGAGTTTAATCAAAAAATTGGTCGCGATTATTCAACCTTAACCATTAATGTGCCGAAAAAACCAGATGGTTCAATTGAACTCAGCTTTATAGATCCTGTGGCACAACATGAACGCGCTCGCAATAGCGCAACTTATAACTATCAAACTCACAAAATTGAAAAACTCGAACTTTATGAAGATAAAAAGCTGAATGAAAAAATCATGAGCAGCATATTGCCCGTGCATCGTGGTAGTTTCTTTGGACCTGTTTATCAATTCTTTGCTCTATTGGCTTCGTTGGCAATGCCTTTATTCTTTGTGACTGGCTGGATGCTTTATCTCAAACGTCGCAAACAGAAACAGTTAACTCAAGCCGCACGTCATCAGCTTGCGGATCATTATATTGATCCAACAGCAACCTCATGGCTCATCACTTATGCCTCCCAGACAGGTGTATCAGAGCAACTTGCATGGCGGACAGCAACAAGTCTACAAGAAGCGCATCAGCCAGTGACGGTCAAACCCATACAACAATTGACCGAAAATGAACTAAAAACTGCACCACAAATTTTATTTGTAGTCAGTACTTATGGCACAGGTGAATCTCCTGATTTGGCCAGTAGCTTTGAGAAAAAGTATTTACACACAAATCTAGATTTAAGTCATTTGCATTATGCAGTTTTGGCTTTAGGTTCACATGAATATTCAGATACTTATTGTAGTTTTGGACATCGCGTCAATGACTGGTTAAAACAGTGCGGTGCACATGCATTATTTGATTTGATTGAAGTTAACAATGCCAACAATGAAGATGTGCAACGTTGGAACGAAGCTTTAGCCAAAGCGAGCCAATTAGAACTGCAATCCATGAATATTGAGAAAACATTTGATACATGGGTGCTAGATAAACGCAGTCAACTTAACCCAGAAAGTCTCGGAGCACCGGCCTACAATATTGAATTAACGCCTAAACACGAAGTATATTGGCAAGCAGGTGACATTGCCGAGATTCAACCTGGCAATAGTGTCACTCGTCTTGAACAATTCCTACAAAAGCATCAAGTTCATCCTGATACATGGGTTGATTCTTTATCCATCACCATTCAAGAAGCACTTTGGGATAAAGACCTGACTGTCGAGGTCGAACCTTTTGCCAATATGGAACATTTACTTGAACAGCTTCCCACCTTGCCAACACGTGAATATTCGATTGCCAGTATTCCAACCCAATTATTTTTAAGACTTACCGTCCGTCAACAGTTTGATCAAAACGGTCAGCTTGGACTGGGTTCTGGTTGGCTGACTGAACATACTCAAATCAATGATCCTATTGCCTTACGAATTCGAACTAACGAATCTTTTCATTTAATTGATGATAATCGTCCAATGATTTGTATTGGAAATGGTACAGGTATCGCAGGTTTAATGAGTTTATTACATGCACGTACCCGTCAGGATTATTCCGAAAACTGGTTAATATTTGGTGAAAGACAACGTCATTGCGACTTCTTCTATCAAACGACCATTGAAGCATGGCAAACAATGGGCATGCTCAAACGACTAGATTTAGCCTTCTCACGTGATCAGGAACAACGAATTTATGTGCAGGACATCTTAAGAGAACAAGCCGATGAACTTAAAGCTTGGATTGCTCGTGATGCTGTAATTTATATTTGCGGAAGCATTGAAGGAATGGCGAGCGGTGTAGATCAAGCACTCAACGATATTCTAGGTGAGACTCAAGTCGATGAGTTACGTTTAAATGGGCGTTATCGTAGAGACGTTTATTAAGCGATTTCGCAAATCTTTAAAATTCATGAACAAGGGATATTCCACAATATAGGAATATCCCTTTTTATTCGACTCGACTCAATGAAATTGCTACAGTTGTTTTTTATTGTATAACTTACCTTTGATAAGAACATTTGATATGTCTGCTCCTTTTTTGATGCGTCTCAGCTTATTCGTTATAGGTTTAATTTTGTGTATAGATGCGATATTGCTTTTATCTTATCGCAAAATCCATTTGGGGGTGATTTTACCCCTATTCATTGGACTCATTTTCTGCATATATGCGATCTTCAACATTCAGATCCAAACATGGTTAAATCGACATCTGAAATTTAAAAAACTCTGGCGATTTGGTTGGGGAATCTTCGCTATCTGGTTAATGACGCTTTTTGCATTCTTTATGTTCTTGACGATACAAATTCAACATAGCACGTCTATTCCCGCTGTAAAATCCATTATTGTACTGGGTAGTGGTATCGAAAAAGGACAACCTTCGGCCGCTCTTGCTCAGCGTCTAGATACCGCAGCACCAATTGCTCAAACCCAGCCTCATGCACTGGTGATTTTAACAGGTGGATTAGACTTTGGAGAAACACAGACCGAAGCAGCCATTATGGCAAAGTATTTACAACAACATTATGACTTGCCATCTGCGCAAATGGCACTTGAAACTCAAAGCACCAGTACTCAGCTAAATCTAAAAAATAGTCAGCTGATTTTAAAACAGCACCAGATTCAGTTAGATGATCCTATTGCCATTATCACCAGCGACTTTCATACCATTCGCGCCAAAGCAATCGCTCAAAGACAAGGATACTCAGATGTGTATATGGTTGCTGCGCCAACTCCACTACTTATTCGCTATAACGGATGGTTAAGAGAATATTTTGCCTATTTAAGTGGTTGGATACTCCATGAATACTAAACTAACTCCATCAAACAGAACGTGGTAAAGGTAATTGTAAATCAGCAAAGGCCTCTGGCTTTTGCATATAAAGTTGATAAAGACAGCGTTTAATATCCGTGAGCAAATTTTCAGGTTTGATCAGAAAATTCTGCCCTTCTGGTGTCAAGTTTAAAGAAAACAAAGTACTTTGCTCTCGCACATAAGGAATAAGTTTTTGCACTAAAGTTGAAAGCGAAATTTCTTGAATCTGATAATTTTGCCAACTTCCTTTTTGTAATAACTGGGCTAAATTTTTACTTTGCCAAATTGCAAATGCTTGCTGACCCGTTGGGGTAGAGCACAACGCCCAACCATCATCATATAACCCGATGACATGCTTCTGCATCAACATTGTTTCAATGAATTGTTTATATAAATCTTTCGGATTTAATAAAGGATGAGACTGACCCAATAAATGACGTTGATAGGGATTTCGCATATTGTAATAATAATAAAATAAAACGAACTAAAGCTTAGGAAAAACGCAGAAAAAAAGCAAGAAAAAGGAGATATGGTGGGCGCTGACGGGATCGAACCGCCGACATTCTGCTTGTAAGGCAGACGCTCTACCAACTGAGCTAAGCGCCCTGAGTGAGGATTAGAAAAGCATTGCTTTTCCCGAACACAAGAGAAAAATCTATGATTTTTCTGACAAGTTTCAACTCATTTCTAAAACAAGACAACAAAAAGAATATCGTAGTCTTGAAAATACATTTTCTCAAACAGGGAATCAAGAAAATGGCGCAGCGGACGGGGCTCGAACCCGCGACCCCCGGCGTGACAGGCCGGTATTCTAACCAACTGAACTACCGCTGC
>NZ_JAHPRO010000019.1 GCF_025562455.1 Acinetobacter sp. WU_MDCI_Axc73 | reverse complement strand
TAAATTTAAAACCCCCTTACCTCTCGGTCAGGGGGTTTTTATTGTATATAGAAATGTAAGAATAAATATAATTAAAGCGTTTTATCAGCGATTTGATTAAACGTTATTGAATTATATAGTTTGAATAGGATATCGTTAAAATTTATGCTATAAATAGCATTGTAGGCATATTTTTTGCTTTGCTGGTGTAATTAGGGTATCGATTTATGAAGCTATCTGTTGGATTGAAAGTTGCGAATAGTTTATCGCTTACCCCTCAATTACAACAAGCAATTCGTTTATTGCAACTCTCAAGTCTTGAGCTTGAACAAGAAATTCAGATTCAACTGGATAGTAATCCGTTGCTGGAAAAAATAGAAGATGAAGGTAGCACGGAAAGCCTAACTCATTTAGAAAGCGATGATACTAAGGATCTAACGCAAGATTTGAACGCTGATCACTTACCTAATGATCTTCCAGTCGATACAGATTGGGATGATGTTTATACGCATCAATCCACTGCTTTAGCATCGCCAGAATTTGAAGAGCGAGAAGATAATCGCCAAGCTCATCATACGTTAAAAGAACATATTTTAGAGCAAGTCAATTTATTGCATTTTTCTACAGTTGATAAATTAATTGCTTATTGCATTATTGATTGTCTGGATGATAAAGGTTTTCTTGAGGCTGAAATTGAAGAGGTTTTGTTAGCAGCACAGCATTTGCTGATTGAAGCAGACTATGATGAAGAAATAGAGCTCGATGAGATTTTGGTTGTGCTTAAACATATCCAGCGTCTTGATCCTGTTGGTGTAGCTTCAATGAATTTGGCTGAATGTTTAAAGATTCAATTAGAAGTGATGGATATTCAAACGCCATATCGTCGTGAAGCACTGAGTTTATTGCAGTGTTATGAGTTATTAATTGCTAATGACTTAAATAAGCTTTTGAAATCGACTGGTTTAAATATGAATCAATTAAAAGAGGCAATTGGTTTATTAAAAACATTGAAACCTTATCCAGGTACGGATTTTGAAAGTCAGGAGTCTGATTATCAAATTCCAGATGTGGTTGTAAATAAAAAAGATAATAGCTGGCAAGTGCAATTAAATCCTGATGTTTTACCTAAGTTAAGAATTAATTCTTTTTATTCAAATATGATTCGTCGAGCGGATCAGAGTGATGAAAATCTCTATTTACGTAATCAAATGCTGGAAGCTAAAAATTTTATTAAGAGTATTGATGAGCGGCATAAAACTTTATTAAAAGTGGCAACTTGTATTGTAGAACATCAGCGTACGTTTTTTGAAATTGGTGCTGAAGGCATGAAGCCTCTTGTACTGCGAGATGTAGCTGACGAAGTTGAGTTACACGAATCTACAGTTTCAAGGGTGACCACCAATAAATACATGTTGACCCCACGTGGTCTATTTGAATTGAAATACTTTTTTTCAAGTCATGTTAGTACGACCTCAGGCGGTGAATGTTCTTCAACTGCAATTCGTGCCCGCATTAAAAAAATGATTTCAGTAGAAAATCCTCGTAAACCTTTGTCAGATAATGCGATTGCAGAATTATTAAAAAAAGAAGGTATTGATGTGGCTCGTCGTACCGTGGCGAAATATCGAGAATCGTTACATATTCCTTCGTCATCTGAACGAAAAGTCTTGATCTGATTTTTAAAGTATGACTATTCTAAAGATTCATTGTTGCAAAATAATGAATCTTTTTTTTCACCAAAGGAGTAGCTGAAATGATTTAGTGATTGTGATGCAGAATTCTGTTTTGTCATTAGATCGGCTTGGTTATGACTTTATATCCTGAAAGAAGGTGAGGGATAGAATTATGCAAATTACAATTCGTGGACATCATTTAGTGATAACGCCTGCAATTGAGAAAAACATTAAAAGCAAGTTTGATCAACTGACCAAGCATCTGGATCAGGTAAATAGTATGCAGGTAAAGCTTTCCAAGGATCACCAAATCGATAAAAGAACGCATAAAGGAAGCGCGAATCACATCGCGGAGGCGATTGTACGATTGCCTGGCGTAGAATTTTTTGCTCAGGCTTCCGCTGATGATATGTACATGTCGATTAAAAAACTGAGTGAAAAATTAAAACGGCAATTACAAAAACATCGAAAAATACAGTGTAACCATCAGCAACTCGTTGTTGATATTTAACTTTTTCTCTTCTGAAGAGGCTAACCATTAGCCTCTTTTTTTATTTGTAAAATATGATCATGTGCTGAATTATATCGATGATTTATAGTAAAATAATGCGTTTTACGCCTAAGCTTGTATATGAGGTCTAGCAATGAATAGTGAGCAGCTCACTCAAATTTTACAAGAAGCTTTCCCAGATGCGGAACTTGCTGTCACTGGTCAGGCGGGAAAATTTGACCTGCGTATTGTAGATGATCAATTTGAAGGTAAGCGCAGCGTTGCACGTCAGCAAGCTGTTTATGTGCCTTTGAATTCTTATATTGCAAGTGGTGCCGTCCATGCAGTAACCATCCGGGCAATGACCAAAGAAGAATGGCGCAAAGCAAGCCTTTTCGGAGCATAATAATTAATGGATAAATTTTTAATTTCGGGCGGTACTAAGCTCGAAGGGGAAGTGCGCATTTCAGGTGCAAAAAATGCAGCTTTACCCCTCCTGGCTGCTATGATTTTGGCGGATTCACCTATTACCTTGACCAATGTTCCAAATCTGAAAGATGTCAATACATTGGTGAAGCTCATTGCTGGTTTGGGTATTACCATGGAATATCAAGGTGATACGGTTAAGGCAGACACTTCGACTTTATCTAATCAGTTTGCACCGTATGAATTGGTTAAAACCATGCGAGCATCTATTTTGGTATTGGGTCCTTTATTAGCACGTTATGGGAATGCACAAGTATCTTTGCCAGGGGGCTGTGCCATTGGCTCTCGCCCTGTCGATCAGCATTTGAAAGCTTTAGAAGCTTTAGGTGCACACATTGAAGTTGAAAATGGCTATGTACATGCCACAGTTGATGGACGTTTAAAAGGTGCAGATATTACCTTTGATATGGTCACTGTAGGCGGGACTGAAAATATCCTGATGGCAGCAGTTCTAGCTGAAGGTGTGACCACCTTACGCAATGCTGCACAAGAGCCTGAGATTACTGACCTTGCCAATATGTTGGTAAAAATGGGCGCTAAAATTGATGGTATAGATACAGATACGCTTATTATTACGGGTGTGGAAAGTTTGCATGGCTGTGAATATGCAGTAGTTGCAGATCGTATTGAAACAGGTTCTTATCTCGCCGCGGCTGCGATTACTGGTGGGCGGGTAAAGACCACTCATACCGATCCGAGTTTACTTGAGTCAGTGCTAGAAAAGTTTGAAGAAATGGGTGCTGAAGTAACACGTGGTGATGATTGGATCGAGCTTGATATGCAAGGCAAACGTCCTAAAGCTGTGAGTTTTAGAACTTTACCACATCCAGATTTTCCAACCGATATGCAGGCACAATTAATGGCGGTCAATGTCATTGGTCGTGGTTTTGCTACAATTTCTGAAACGATTTTTGAAAATCGATTTATGCATGTACCTGAGCTTGCACGTATGGGAGCCAATATTCAAGTTGAAGGGAATGATGCAATCGTGACTGGTGTTGAAACCTTACAGGCCGCTCCTGTGATGGCAACGGATTTACGTGCATCTTTCTCTTTGGTCTTGGCGGCATTGGTTGCAGAAGGCGATACCCTGATTGACCGTATTTATCATATTGATCGCGGTTATGAAAATATTGAACAAAAATTGCAAAGTTTAGGCGCGAACATTAAGCGAGTCAGTTAATGAATGATATGAGAAACGATGATCCTAACTTTAACGTCATGGGAAATTTTGATCATGGTTTAACATTGGCACTCAGTAAAGGTCGAATTTTAAAAGAAACTTTACCTTTACTGGAAGCAGCGGGTATTAATTTGCTTGAAGACCCAGAAAAATCACGTAAGTTAATTTTTCCAACCACACACAAGCAAGTGCGTATTTTAATTTTACGTGCTTCTGATGTGCCGACTTATGTGGAAAACGGTGCGGCCGATATTGGTGTGGCGGGTAAAGATGTATTGATGGAACATGGTGCGCAGCACGTTTATGAATTGCTGGATCTCAAGATAGCGAATTGTAAATTGATGACTGCTGGTAAAGTCGGTATGCAACGTCCACAAGGTCGCTTAAAAATCGCTACCAAATATGTCAATTTAACGCGTCAATACTATGCAAGCTTAGGTGAGCAAGTTGATGTGATTAAACTCTACGGTTCGATGGAACTCGCACCTTTAGTCGGTTTGGGTGATTATATTGTCGATGTAGTGGATACAGGGAACACTTTACGTGCCAATGGTTTAGAGCCACTAGATGAGATTATGAAAGTATCTTCACGGTTGATTGTCAATAAAGCCAGTTTTAAGCGTAAGCAAACTTTACTTGACCCAATTTTGAGCCAAGTTGAACAAGCAGTAAATGATCGTCAACCTTAATGTTGCTACTTTGAAAGTCTTGTATTTCTGAACCGTCAATTTTTTGACGGTTTTTTATGGTTTGATCTTTCAGAGGCAAGCGTAGAGAATAAAACCACAAATTTATTATGGGATTTTATAATAAAAAAGTGAAAAACAGCATAAACAAGAATCGATATCTAAATTAAAACAACAATAGAATTCTTGCAAAAATCATTTTTTGATCAACTCCAAGTTGTAAGTTGCAGCAATCAAATTTAGGCGTAGCCTCATTCGGATGACATGCCGTACTCAATTGGCTTATTCAATATGATGCAGACTGGGATGAACCTGATGTGAACACCTAATTAGAAAATTAAATAGAGTTTAATTTTATTTTCGATAAAACAAAGTCAGATCATTGATGATTGATTGCCCACAAACCATCTGAAACAAGGTAAACTAAGTTTTTCTTTTCACTCAAAACCTTGTAGGTAAATTGATGCGACGTTTATCGACTCAAGATCAAAACTTCAAACAAGTCTTTGCAGATTTGTTGGCGTTTGAGACTGTTAATGATCCTGAACTTTTAAAAACTGTAGACCAAATCATAGCTGATGTTCGTCAGTATGGTGATGATCATGTTCTTAAGCTCACTCAACAGTTTGATCGACATCCTGCGCATCAATTTTCAGATCTTGAACTGAGCCAAGAACAGCTTAAAGCGGCATTTGATGCACTACAACCTGAAATTCGTGAAGCACTTGAATTGGCTGCTGAACGTATCCGTAGTTTTCATCAGGTGCAAAAACAGGAAGGCTGGACTTATGTTGATTCATTAGGAAATACCTTAGGTCAGAAAGTTACGTCTTTAGATCGGGTAGGAATTTATGTGCCAGGTGGTTTGGCTTCTTATCCTTCTTCAGTATTAATGAATGCAATTCCTGCACATGTGGCTGGAGTACCTGAAATTATCATGGTTGTACCAGCACCACAGGGAGAGCTAAATCCATTGGTCTTAGCTGCTGCCTACTTGGCGGGGGTTAGCCGTATCTTTACCATTGGCGGTGCGCAGGCAGTTGCAGCATTGGCTTACGGTACACAAACTATTCCTGCGGTTGATAAAATTACGGGACCAGGGAATCGTTTTGTGGCGGCTGCAAAACGTGCAGTTTTTGGTCAGGTTGGAATTGATATGATTGCGGGACCATCCGAGATATTGGTCTATGCAGAAGGTCAAAACAATGCCAAATGGTTAGCGATGGATGTTTTATCACAAGCTGAACATGATACCGTTGCGCAAGCGATTTTTATTACGCCTGATGCCGATTTACTTGAAGACGTAGCGCACGCCATTGAGGAACATTTAGCTGCATTGCCTAAAGCGGATATTGCCCGAACATCGATTGCCAATCGAGGTGCTTTAGTCTTAGTTAAAGATCGAGCTGAAGCAATTGAACTCATTAACCAAGTTGCACCAGAGCATTTAGAGCTTTGTGTGGATGATGCCGAAGCAATGAGCCAAGAGATTCGTCATGCAGGCGCGATCTTTATGGGGCGTTATACTCCAGAAGCCATAGGGGATTATTGTGCAGGCCCAAATCACGTTTTGCCGACATCAGGTACAGCGCGATTTTCTTCACCACTCGGTGTTTATGATTTTCAAAAACGCTCAAGCCTGATTATGTGTTCAGAACAAGGTGTTAAAACCCTCGCCCGAGCAGCGGATTTGTTAGCGCAACAAGAAAATCTGGATGCCCACGCACGTTCTGCTCGTTATCGTTATGAAGATTAAATTAGAAATATGTGTCGTGGTCTAGCGCTATCATAAATATAAACCTCTCCCGAATCCTCTCTTACAAAGAAGGGGCTTTTCACCATTTATGTGAAATAGGTTTGAAGATTCCTCTCTCGTCGGGGGAGGTTAGGAGAGGGTGACAAGGGAATATAAAATGAAGTTTACAACAGAACAAATGCGTTTCTGGAGTCCAGCAGTTCGTGAATTAGAACCCTATACACCGGGTGAACAGCCTAAAATCCAGAATTTACTCAAGCTGAATACCAATGAAAATCCGTACCCACCTTCTCCAAAAGTGGTGGAAGCAGTGCAAGCAGTATTGATGGATCAAGCAGATGCTTTGCGTTTATATCCAGATCCTGATGCTTCACAACTCAAACAGGCGATTGCAGCGCAGCAGAATGTAAATATTGATCAGGTTTTTGTGGGGAATGGTTCTGATGAAGTTTTAGCGCATATTTTTAAAGCTTTTTTTATTCAGGACGAACCGATTCTATATCCAGATATTACCTATAGCTTTTATCCAGTTTATAGCCAGTTTTTTGGAATAGAAACGAAGCAGATTCCACTGAGTGATGATTTTGAAATTAAGGTTGAAGATTATCGTCAAGCGAATGGTGGGATAATTATTACCAATCCGAATGCGCCGACCAGTATTGCCTTGCCACTGCAACAGATTGAGCAGATTTTACACGCTAATCCTCATCGTGTAGTGGTGATTGATGAAGCCTATGTTGATTTTGGTGCCGAATCTGCGGTGAGTTTAGTCGAGCAATATGACAATTTAGTCATCTGTCAGACGACCTCTAAATCGCGTTCACTTGCGGGTTTGAGAGTCGGTTTTGCCATTGCTCAAGCGCATTTAATTGCTGCACTTGAAGCCGTAAAAAATAGTTTTAATTCATATCCGATGGATCGATTTGCCATTGCAGCAGCGGTTGCATCATTTGAAGATCAGGCTTATTTTGAAGCACAATGCCAAAAAGTGATTCAAAGTCGAGATAAGTTGATTGAAAACTTAAAAGAAATTGGTTTTAAAGTATTGCCATCTAAAGCCAACTTTATTTTTGTGACACATCCAGCACGAGACGCTGCTGAATTAGCCACACAACTCCGTGAGCAAGGCGTGCTTGTGCGTTACTTTAATAAGCCAAGGATTGATCAATACTTACGGATTACCATTGGTACAGATCAACAAAACCAACGTCTTGTAGAGACTTTAAAAACACTACTTTAAGTTGATTTATCGTCAAAACTTAATCTTTGAGTTGCCATGTATTGAGTAAGTCGAGCATGGCAGACACTTTATCAAAACATTCCTGATATTCTGCATCGCAATCAGAAGCAATGGTAATTCCACCGCCTGCCCAAATTGAAAGCTCATCCTGAAATTTTTGAATCGTTCGAATCAAGATATTCCAACGCCCAGAACCGTCAAAATTAAAATAACCGAGGGAACCACAATACGCTCCTCGTGGTGCTTCTTCGAGTTCTTCAATAATTTGCATCGCACGGATTTTAGGTGCACCTGTGATAGAGCCACCTGGTAAGGCAGACATTAATACTTCAAATGG
The DNA here is from genome assembly GCF_025562455.1 of Acinetobacter sp. WU_MDCI_Axc73. Classification (GTDB taxonomy): domain Bacteria; phylum Pseudomonadota; class Gammaproteobacteria; order Pseudomonadales; family Moraxellaceae; genus Acinetobacter. The sequence continues at coordinate 56,480 of NZ_JAHPRO010000019.1, read as the reverse complement.
ATTAACTTTTGGCTTTAATGTCGCTTCAATTTCACTGACCATATGATGAACCTGATTAAAACTTTCAATTTCAAACAGTTTATTGGTTTTGACCGAACCTGTTTCTGCATAAATACTCAAATCATTACGAAGTAAATCCACAATCATGACGTTTTCGGCCTGATCTTTTTCCGAAGATTGTAATTTTCTTTTAGATGCAGCATCCAGTTCCGGATCGTCAAAACGTGGCATCGTCCCTTTAATTGGGCGAGTAACAAGTTGCTGTTGATTAAATTCAATAAATAACTCTGGAGAACAACTGAGCAGCTCAAAATCATCCAGTTTTAAATATCCTGCATAAGGTGCATCCGTCAGATTCCACAAAGATTCTGCACGACTTAACAGTGAACCTTGACTCTTTGCGGTAAACTCCTGAGTTAAATTAATTTGGTAGCAATCGCCTGCCAAAATATAATCTTGAATTCGTTGAAACGCTTGACGATACATTGCGGGTGACCAACGTGGGCTTAGGCTTCTATCTAAAAATAAAGTTTTAACTTGAGTATCTTGATTGAATAGGATTTCAAGTTGCTGCCATTGTTGTTCAGCATCATCCGTATCACTATAGAAATACCAGCCATCCTCTTCTTGTTTTAAAAAACTTTCATATTGCCCTAAATAAAAAGCAGGTTGGGGGCGTTCTCGAACTGAGGTAAATTGTTTCGCCGCATAATCATAAGAAACAAAGCCAATATAGCCACCTGAAAAAGTTGCTGCTGTATGAGGATGATTTGAAGAATCAAATTGAAGAAAACTGTCAATCGGAAATTCATCCATTATTTCATATTGTTTTTCTGAATCTATTTTAAAAAAAACAAATTGATTATTTTTATAAATTAAATAATGAGTGGGATTAAATGCAATAACAGGATGATTTTGATCTTTCAAAAAAACCAATCCATTCATGGTGTCAAGTTTTGATAATATTTCAGAGGTAGAGCCAATATATTGATTTATTTTACAAACAAACTTCACTGAGGCAAGCCTAAAATCATGAATAGAGTAGAAAGTGTGATTCTACTATATAACTTCAACAGACATAAGTTGATGAACCGTTTGTCGGGTTATTGATCAAATTTGACCAACAACAGTTGAACAAAAATTAACAGAGCTGTAATTTAGGAGAGGCAAATTCAGCTACTCATGGATAGGACGTTTCTACTGGGGAAATTCAAAAAAAACCGTTAGAAACATAGAGTAGTGAAAACCAAAAAAAATAAATGCTCTTGGGAGAGTACGGAATGAAAATGTTTACTAAACTTGCTTTGGTTTCTTCAATCGCGATCAGTGCAAATGCAATGGCAATGCAGTCTATGGATGATGCTGCGCTTAGCTCTACCACGGGTCAAGATGGGTTGAATATCGGTATCGGTATTTCTAAAGTAACTATTGATCAATTGGCTATTCATGATAACGATGGTTATACGGATACCACTAAAGGTGGTACAAGTACTGCTGGTGCTATCGTAATTAAAGCGAATGGTGATGGTACAGGTGGTACAATTGCTCATGGTGTTGAAATCACACCGAATATGACATCACTTTTACCTTCTCACAATTTAGCTGATTTAACGATTGATACTGATGCTGGCGCAAACGGGGCTTTTTTAAACGTAGCAGCTAAAGTATCTGGTTTGACGATCAAAATTGGTGAAATTGGGGTAGATAAAAGTAATAGCTATACAGCTGGTAACGTTATTCGTGGCGTAGCTGGTACTAATGGGACAAGTTATAATAAAATTTTGAATGGTCTTACATTAACGACTGGTGTAATGGATGCTAACATTCAATTGGGTGCTGCGCCACAAGGTGCAATGATCAACTTGAATACTACAATGCAAGGTGGTTTAGAGCTTTCTAATCTATCTCTTCATGATGGTTCTGGTACTGGTGATATTGTATTGGATAGTATTAAAGTGGCATCAACTGGCAATGCAAATGGTGATTTAGCTTTAAATGCATCTGTAAAAGTGGTTCCAACAGGGCTTCAAATTACTTCAAATGATGCATCTGGGAATGATATCTATATTAAAGGTATTCATTTAGGTGCAGCTAGCCAAGCTTCTATTGGTGATGTAGAAATTAGTGGTTTAAAAACTTACTATGGCGCGGGTAATGCCGGTTCTCAAATTACCATTACAGGTCACTAATCTCATTTAGATTAAGCCATAATAAAAAAACGCGCATTGATGCGCGTTTTTTTATTTACATTGGTTACAAAAAAAGACGCATTCCGTCAAAAAAATAAAAAAAAAGGTATCTTCAACAAACAGGGAATGTAGAGTGCTTACTCTAAAAATAATAGTAACGTAAGGGCATCAGATGCCAAAAGTAGAAAAGTCAGATTATGTTAGAGATTACATTGGGGTCGGCACTGATCTATTACTTTGCGACTCAGGCCTTTGATATAAAGGAAAAGCCGCCAGGTACTGTCAATTACACAGAGGTTCTTGATTCACGTGAACCTTCATTCACTCGTTTTCATCGTGAGCAGGTCAATATTAAACCTGCGGTTGAAGATCAATTCCGTGGCATTGTACGCCAAGCTTATGACTATAGTTGTGGTTCAGCAGCTTTAACGACGCTTTTAAATGGTTATGTAGGTACTCGTTTAACCGAGCAGCAAACCATGAATGGATTATTGCGCTTTGGTGAATATAATCGCATCGTAGAACGTCGCAGCTTTTCATTACTTGATATGAAACGTTTTGTGACCGCACTGGGGTTGGAAAGTGGCGGTTATCGTGGCGACTTTTCTGATTTGGTTAAACAGGGGCAACCTGCAATTGTTCCTATCTCGTATGCGGGATTTAAGCATTTTGTTGTTTTTAAAGCATATAAAAATGGGCGCGTTTATGTTGCTGATCCTGCTTTGGGAAATATCAGCTTTGATGAAGAAAGATTTAAAGAGATTTGGGAAAACAATACTCTGTTTTTAATCAATGTTCCTGAAGCCCAAAGACAGAATTTGTTGGCATTACAAGATTCTGATATGCGACATGTAGAAGATGCAACTGTTAATAAATATGCACTGGTTGATATTCAGTATCCGACTTTTTATATGGAAAAAATTGCAGATAGAGCATCAACAGTACGCAGGGGTCCTGATTTAAATAAAGAATCAGATACTTATGGTCAGAACATTAATACTTTTATGCGCCTGTATTACAAGCGTAAATAGTCAGAAAAAAAATAAGTGGTGGGAATTAGATGATGAGAGCTCAATGGATGAATAAAACTCTACTTGCGGTCAGTATTCAAATCTTTATGGTGGGTGGTGTATATGCAGCAGATGTAAAAGCACAGGATGTGCCAGCAACATCAGATTCAGCAACTGCATTTACTGAACCTGATCCAAATGCAACAGCAGTACAACCTGATGATGCTCCTGCAATTGAACCCGCTCCAGTTGCCCCATCAACTACTTCACCAGCTCAGCAGTCGACTGGCGCTGCGGAAGCTTTGCAGAAACAGGAGGGTGACGCGACACAGGAAAGCAATCTACAAGAAGTATTTACATCTAATGAGCGTCAGTACTCCTTGATCAAAAGAGGTGAGATCTCGACTTATTATGATATTGATTATACCTACTATCGAGATAGTCAGTTAAACCTCGCCATTCAGGATGGTAGCGTTGCACAATTAAGAGTTGATGAAGATGCAACCCATACACTCACCAATACCTTTACCCTACAATATGGTCTACGTGATAATTTGACATTATCGACTTCGCTTCCATTTGTAGCAAAGGCTGATAATTTAAAAGATACCACCACTGCAGGATTAGGTGACATCTCATTTGGCGCGCGTTGGGAACCATTTCCTTTAAAAGCAGGTCGTTTACCTTTGATTTTGTTTGGTAATATTTCGACTAAAACAGGCGATAGCCCTTATGAGGTCAACCCAACCAAGGATTTGTCTACGGGTAAAGGTTATTACTCAGCAGGGATTGGTGCCAGTACCCGTAAATATATTGATCCAGTCGTATTATTCGCTTCTGTTTCTGCAAACTATGGTTTCAAAGAAACAGGTTTAAATCAGATTCGTGGTACACGAATTATTGATGAGTTTGATCCAGGGATTAGCGGTGGCTTTGCTTTTGGTTTTGCTTATTCGTTTAACTACGATGTTTCTTTGACGATGTCTTATCAGCAAAGTTTCAATACTCAAAGTGAGTTTACCTATAATACTGGTGAAACTTATAAACCAGCCGATCAAACCAGTGCAACCTTTTCGATTGCGCTCGGTGTACGTGTTTCACCAGATACCATTGTAAATGGTACGTTGGGAATTGGTCTAACTGAAGATGCGCCTGATGTTTCATTAGGCTTATCTTTCCCATTAGATATTGTTGGTTTTGCCAAGAAAATTCGTAACTAAAGGGAGTAGTCGGTATGTTATACCCAAGACTACGCCCGTTAACTGCTGCAATTTTCTTAACGGGCTTTTCAAGTGTGACTTTTGCACAACTTGGACAAAACTTATCAGTTGATATTCGATCATTATCGCTTGGAAATGCTGTGACGGCTGATCCTCCCGGGATTAGTGCGATTCATTTTAACCCAGCAGGATTGGCTAAAATTGAAGGTTTACAGACTGATGTACAAGGCATTGTCGCCAACTTTAACGTAAAACGTGATCTATCTGCACCAGCAGGTTATAACGTATTTGGTTATTCAGATGACCCACTAGTGTGTAATGATGCGCCTGAAAACCCATCAAGTTTATGTACAGACTTCAAGGGAACAGTGAATGCAGATGTTGAATATGCCAGTATTTATGTACCTATCTTAAAAAAGATGGTGGATTTGGGGGAAGGAGTACCGATTGCTGCACCTACAGCAGGTATTGCTTATAAACCGCCAGGTTCCAAAGTCACATATGCAACTGCAATTTATGCACCATTGATCGTAGGTTATGGCTCTGAAAATGGAAATCCCGGAAATTTTATGGGACAGCAAGTTGCATTTGAGCGCATTACCTATCTATCGCCTTCATTTGCATTTCAGGTAAATGATGAGTTGTCTCTGGGGGCTTCATTAGGCATGTCTTATCAGGCAATGTCATTAAAAACAGACTTACGCTTCCCCAATGAATTGATTGGAGTCTTGCGTATGGTGGACGAAGTGGTGTGTTCACCATTTCGCGATAACTCAGATATTATTACTGATCTTTTACTATTAGGTTTATGTAATGCCAATGAGGGTCTTAACCCATTTGGTAAGTTCGGCCAACTCAAAGCGACCATGGAGCAATCATTAACCCCAAGTTATAACTTGGGTCTAATGTGGGAACCAACGGATGATTTTGCATTCGGTATGGTTTATCAAAGTGAAAGTAAAATGCGTTTAAAGGGTAAGTATTATATTGATAATGCTAATGCTCCACGTGAATTGATTCGAGCATTAAACTCATCTGCGACAGGTCAAATTTTTGCTGCTATTTTAGGATTTCCATCTTACATTCCGGCCAGCGAATCGGGTCTGGTTTCAATGGATTTAAAGTATCCTGCACACTTTCAGGCAGGGATCAAATATAAAGTTTTTCCAGATTTGCAGATTAATTTTGATGTGGGTTGGACAGATTATAAGCAGTGGGATCAATTTAAATTTGAATTTGATCGCCAAGTTTCAGCGCTCAAAATTGCAAAATTACTTTCAAATGGGGCAACGGATAGCAGTTTGGCTGTACCCCTCAAATTTACTTCGCCTTGGAGTTGGGGGGTTGGTGTAGAATATTCGGCAACGGATCGTTTGAAGCTACGAGCTGGCTATGAGCCTCGTTCTTCTGCTACACCAGATGATAAACGTAATACATTGATTCCTATCAATAATGCGCAATTATTTGGTCTGGGGCTAGGTTATCGATTTGATGCAGATACCGATATTGATTTGACTTTAGCTTTCTTACGCAGTCGTGACAACATTCCTGCGAATACCAGTAGCTTGTCGAATAAAACAGGTGTCGATAACTTGATCTTAAACCCTTATGCAGGATTAAACGTTCGTACTAATACACAAGTTACGATTTTAGGGATTAACTACAGAACAAGATGGTAAGTATGTTTAAAAGTAAAAAATCAATGGCGTATGTTTCATGGGTATTGTTTTCCTTAGGAACAGTACCGATGGGATATGCTGCCGATTTTTTTACGATCATTGGGCCAGATGGTCGTCCTTTAGTCATTCCACGTGATCCAGTACAACCTAAAAAACCAACTTATCGCAAAGTAATCACCGAGCCAGATAATACGTCTAAGGTAGCTGAATCTAAACCGGTTCAAGCGACTCGTTCAGAGTCTATAAAAACCATTCAACCACAGACTATACAACCAGATCATTTACAAAAAGAAGCTGTTCCTATAACAGCCAATAGTATGGCTAAAACTTTACCTGAAACAATTGTTGAGCAAAAAGAATCTTCTGAAACAAAAAATGTAGCGCCAGCACAAGTTCAGTCAAAGCAAAAGCAAGGAAAACAAGTAAAGGCTGCACAGTCAGGTTATATTCAGAGTCAAGCCAAAGTATTCTCGACAACGCCACAAACTCAAAAAGTAAAGTCCGAAACTCAATTAAACTCAACTGATCAGCCATCTCATGAAGCGGATCAACACATCGATGAGTTAAATGGCGAAAAATATATTGATAGCGAATACTTAGAAGAAAAAGAGTTTAATCTTGAAGGAAAAAAACGCTTTTACATGATGCCAGAAGGCGTCGTTGATGCTCGGCTCGGTGCTGTTCATATGCAACCAGAACAGCGTGAAAAAGGGGTAAGTAAATCCTTTTTACAGTCGATGTTGAAAAAGAATCAAAATGAAAAAGAAGAAGTATTGGCTTTGTCTTCAACCTATTATCGGATGCCGAAAGAGCAAGTGGTTGAGAGTTTGGAAGCCGCATGCTTTACAGGTAAAAAGATTAAAGATGCCAAACTCTTCAATGTTGAAAAGCAAATAGGACTATGGCCAAGAAAACCACTTAAAGACACTTTTGATTATGAAGTGGTTAAATTGTCTGCACCATTGAAACAACTAAAACTGACCTCTTACGCTACGACTGAGCAGAATCCAACATTTTACTGGCCTTTTGTGGTATTTCTGGATCAGAAAGGGTGCATACTTGAGGGTGTGAGTGGTTATAAAAATCAGGAATTTCCTGCCACAATGTTGCAACACGCTGCAATTGAAGGAACGATAAGACTTCCAGATCAAACATCTTATATTTTGCTGACTCCATTGGCTTCAGCATTAGATGTTCAGGAAAAATCTTTATCAAATCAGGGACAAATAAAATTAACGGCGATCCGTTAGGTAATAAAGTGATTGTATTATGAAAAAGCAAATATGGATTCCTTTCACATTAACAGCTCTCATGGCTGCTTTAAATGGTTGTGGTGGAGAGGGAGGCAATATTTTTGTTGATCCTCCAGGAAGTACGGGTGTTACTGCAAGCACCAGTTGTTCTACTACTTCTACGGATTGTCTTGAGTTTGTTTTTGATTATCCAGTAGCAGGTTTAAACTTTGATTGTAGTAGCGATACGACCAATCACTTTATTACTCAAAATAGCTCTAATGCAGTTTCTGGTGCGTGTAAATTAGGTGATACTGTAACATTTTCGATCAAAGGACAAGGAACGGATAAGCAGATTAAATTAGGCGCGGTCGATTTAAAAACGATCACTTCTTTGAAAATATCAGATGCACCCATTTCTTTAGTTGATATAGCGACAGCGATGGTCGGTAAAGCACCTGCTAGTCTGGATCAAAATGATGAAACCATTAAAGTTGCGATGGGCTTAGTTAAAATTTTTCAGGCTGCGGGAGCGGTGAATGAAAAGAATGCGATTGGTGATCTTCAGCCGATGGAATTAGATGAAGATTATAAAAGTAATCTGAAAAATATTAGTCAGTCGATTGATGTGAGCAATTTTAAAGATGGTAGTTATGCGGCAATATTAAAACCATGGGTCGATGTGTCAGAAGTCAGTGATCAGACCGCTTTTGATATTGTGGTGAAAATGCTGAATATGCAAAATGCTGGCAGCTTCCAATCTGACTTTTTACCATGGCCACTCCCTGCTGAAAGTGGTGTCGATCAGCAATATATTGAAGGTTTTCATGGTAAGAGTTTATTAGGCAATGAAATTATTGCCAATATGTATTTACTCTCGGATCGTACAGGGCATACATTTGGTTATGGTTTGCAATGGAAAGGTAAACCCGATGATAAGACAAGTGAGGGGACGATCATCAGTGACTCCTTAAAACGTCTAACGCTCATCAGTAAATATGCACCAAAGAAAATGAATGCTGAGGCACAGACAAATTGGATAAATCCATTAACGAAAAGACTGGCTAGTAATCCTTTTATTTTTTCTATGGCAGATCAAAGTGGTGATCCACTCAAAATTACTCAAGGCCGTTTAATTAACGGTTACATCATCACAGGAACAGAAGCTGTATATAAACAAGCGACTGGCTCTAAAGATGGTGATGCTAGCAGCTATGGTAAGTGGACGCAGCAATTTAGCCCAGAACAGTTTGATGGCAGCATTGATATCTCCAAAACCAATCCGATTACCTACCTAGATAAGAAAATTTTAACAACACAAAATAATGTTAGCTCGGGCGAATATTATGTTTTTCCAATGTATGCAACTTTGAATTTTAAATTTAGTGATACCAGTATTAAGGATGTCAAACTGGGAATTGTGATTGATGAGAATGGTGATATACGTTCGGATATTCGCCCAGATGCTACAGCGAATGATATGTCGGGTACTTGTGCGACGGTTGACCCGAATACAATGATTGACAGTCAAGGTGTACAACAGTTTAGAATTGGGACTACAGGTACAGGTAATTATGCTGAAACCGATAAATCATTAACTATTCGAATGATTTTAACCAATGCAAAATTTGGATTGCTCGAAGGGGTTATTTTAGGATTAAACCAGAATCTTTCTGTTCGAGCGGGTAGCGACACAGGACAATCCTCTCAAACATTGAGCTCAAGTGGTGTAAAAATTAACTTACATAACCTACTAACCGATCATAATACGACGCGTGGTGTAAATATTACTAACTTTAGTAATGCAGAAGCGAACTGGATTAATATTCAAGCAGCTTATCAAAAAGTCTACAACAACATTAAAGATATTTCACCTGCACCAACTCCTGCACAGCAAGACTTGGCAAAACGTGTTAATGGTACTTTGAGTATTGATTTACCAAGTTGTTATACGATCAAACAAAAGTAATCAGATCTAAAATTAAAACGAGGGAATCATCATGATTCCCTCGTTTATATCGACATATATCTAGGATTTTTAAAAAATTTAAAGTTAACCTGTATGATCTAGGCGTGTACCTAATGTTTCCAAATGGACTGGAAATTTTTGTGTTTTTCGATCTTCAAAATAATGTCTTAGTGTTCGCTCCACACTTGGAAAAGCCAATTCTTCCCACGGGATCTCATGTTCTTCAAATAAGCGACATTCAATACTTTCTTCGCCAGCACCAAAACAACCTTCTTTTAAGTTTGCTTTAAATAGAACATAAATTTGCCCAATTCGGGGAATGTTGTACATGCAATATAAATGTTCGATGTCGATCTCAGCCTCAGCTTCTTCGCGTGTTTCACGTGCTGCACCTTGTTCCATGGTTTCAAATAACTCCATGTAACCCGCTGGCAATGTCCATAAACCATAACGAGGTTCAATGGCACGACGGCATAATAAGACTTTATTTTCCCAAATAGCCAAAGCACCACAAATCAGTTTTGGGTTTTCATAATGAATATTCCCACAATGTGTACATACACGACGAAGCTGATGGTCGCCTAACGGAATTTTATCTTCAGTTTCATGTCCACAAACGGTGCAAAAACTCATAATGATCATCAAGGATAAGAATGCCTCAGCATAACTGAAATTTTGGACTTTCGCATCATTTCTATACGAAGCCACTCATTTTTCAGCTATGATGAAAAGATAAGAAAATAGAGAGAGAAGTATGGTACAGCAGGAACTCACGCATCTTTTGCAGCAACGCTTACGGTTCTCAAAACGTACTTCACCTGCACAGGCCGCGGTGTTAATTGCGATTACTAATGAACACCATCCTAAAGTTTTGTTGACGCGACGTTCCACTCAATTATCCAATCATGCGGGTGAAGTTTCATTTCCTGGTGGGAAACGTGATGCTGGTGATACCAGTAATATTGTCGTTGCACTAAGAGAAGCTCAAGAAGAAACGGCACTTAATCCTTTCGATGTTGAGCTGATTGGTGATTTACCTATGCAACATGCACGTAATGGGATGCTAGTTAAACCTATCGTAGGACTCATCCCTCCTCATGTCGATTTGATTGCTCAACCGACCGAAATTGATCGCATTTTTTTTGCGTCGCTCAGTCAGCTTCTTAATGCACCAGTCACACCTTACGAGGTGAAATATGCACATCAATCGCTATATTTTCCGAGCCTACAAGTGGAGAGTGAGGTTATTTGGGGTTTAACCGCAAGAATGTTAATTTCGTTGTTTCATTACGGGTTGAATTATCAAAAAGACTGGCCTTTTCTTTTAAATTCACCACATTTTCAGCCCCGAAAATTTTAATTCCACCACCAACTAAACAGGATGTTGCCATTATGATGTATAGCTTTGAAGGATATTCACCAAAAGCATTGATTGAACCGTGGGACGGATGGATTGCAGACAATGCCACAGTAATTGGTCAAGTGGAGTTGGGACAACAGGTCAGTGTTTGGTTTGGCGCTGTGATTCGTGCAGATAATAGTCCAATCCATCTAGGACATTTTACTAATATTCAGGAAAATGCTGTATTACATACTGATGCAGGGATTGAACTTCATATTGGAGACTATGTCACGGTTGGACATCAGGCCATGTTGCATGGTTGCACAATTGGTGAAAATAGTCTGATTGGGATCAATGCTGTGGTGTTAAATCATGCGGTCATTGGCAAAAATTGTATTATTGGTGCTAATGCATTAATTCCTGAAGGCAAAGTGATTCCTGATAACTCAGTGGTCATGGGTTCTCCAGGTAAAATTGTGAAAACACTGGACGAATCTGGTGCTGCAAAATTACGTCTGAGTGCTTTACATTATGCTGAGCACTATAAACGATTTATTCAACTCAAGCCGTTTTCATTTTAGTAGTTACTTTCAGTTGTACTGCGAGAGTACAGTTTTTTGTATCAGCGAAATTGAAATTCTCGCCTAAATTAGTGTTGTAGAGTATGATAGCCCACGTTTTTTAAAAAGATAATGGCGTGAAGTTGCATGAACGTGCTGGCATTGGAAACGGCAAATGATCATTGTTCAGTTTGTTTGATTGATGAATCAAATGAGCTTTTTTTTCAACTGGATACCCAGGCTAAAGCTCAAACACGTACTATCTTGCCGATGATTGAGCAGGCATTGCAACAGACGAAACTCAGTTATGATGATTTAACTGCGATCGCATTTAGTCGCGGCCCAGGTTCATTTAGTGGCGTACGTATCAATGCTGCGGTAACGCAAGCTTTGGCTTGGGCCAATGATTTACCCGTAATTCCTGTTTCTACCCTGCAAGCTTTGGCACAAGCGGCTTATCGTGAATTGCAACTCAGTCAGGTGACTGCGGTTTTGGATGCGCGGATGCAGGAAGTGTATCTGGCAAATTTTAGCTGTGATGCAGATGGCATCATGCAACTGCAAGGCGAAGAACAACTGTTAAATTACGACGTGGCAACGTCTTTCGCCCAGTTTAGCTGTGTGGGATCGGGAGCTAAACTTATTTCCTCTCCAATTTCAGAACAACACAGTATGATCTGCCCATCTGCCCGAGATATTGCAATACTTGCCCGATACTATGCCAAACAAAAGCACTGGGTGAGTGCTGAACAGGCATTACCCGTCTATTTAAGAGACAATGCTTGGAAAAAAATTGCAGAACAAGGTAAGCCGAACGAGAAAAAATGATGGAACTTTTACTGCTTTTAAAAGCGGCGATTATGGGAATTGTGGAGGGAATTACAGAATTTCTTCCGATTTCAAGCACTGGACATTTAATTCTAGCCTCTGAATTATTAAATTTTTGGACACCTGAGAAAAGTGCAGTTTTTGTGGTTGCGATCCAGATGGGCGCAATTGCAGCAGTGATTTATGAGTATTGGTCACGTCTTTGGGGTGCTGCGACTGGTATGGTGACAGGTGAGGCCAAAGGGCGACATTTGGCGATTAGTCTGATCATCGCCTCTATCCCGATTGTCTTGGTCGGTCTCACTTTGGGGCAAACCGTAAAAGATTTATTATTCAATGATATTGCCGTTGCCGTGGGATTGATTGTTGGTGGTTTTATCATTATGTGGATCGAAAAAAATCCACCCAAAGTCAATGCGGTCGAGGTTGAAAATATCTCGCTTAAGCAAGCCATCTGGATTGGTTTAATTCAAGTACTGTCTTTAATTCCGGGGACTTCACGTTCGGGTGCAACGATTATTGGCGCGATGTTTTTAGGTGTATCGCGTAAAGCCGCCACTGAATTCTCTTTCTTTCTTGGAATTCCTGTGATTATTGGTGCAGGGCTGCTGGATTTATATCAAAGTCATGATGTATTTCAGGGACAACAGGACTGGATCGTTTTAGCTGTAGGACTACTGGTTTCATTTATTTCAGCGTTATTATTGATTCGAGCATTAGTGGCTTATGTGGCAAAACGCGACTTTATGATTTTTGCATGGTATCGAATTTTTTCTGGACTCATTATTTTACTTTTTGCCTTTACGGGTTGGAAATTGTGGTAATCAGGAGTTTTAGTTAATCATCATGCAATTATTTTCTACAGCCTCATATTTAAATGCTGCGCATCACTATCAGCAAGTCTTGTCTCAGCGAGGTGTAGAGATTGATGTCTGTGAAGTAGAACAGCTTAATGCGCGTTTTTTTAGACAGCATCCTGATTTGGCACTTTGTGTAGATGAGTATGGTCTTTGGCTATGTGCTAATGGCATGAAAATGCAACCCGATTGGAAAGCAGAAGTCTCCCGTTTAAAACGCGCCAGTATTAAGTCAGAAATGATTGCACGTGCCTGTCAACTTAGTGAAGCGCCAAAATTGATCGATGCGACAGCAGGTTTAGGTCACGATAGTTTACTGATGGCGCATTTGGGCGCGAAGGTGACATTGCTTGAACGACATCCGATTTTATTTACTTTACTTGAAGATAGTCATTTTCAAGCAAAGAATGATCCATTCTTAAATCAGATTGTCGATCGGATACAATTGGTCTTCACGGATTCTGCGGATTATTTGCAGTCATATATTCAGCAGCATCGACAGGTAGATGTGATCTATCTTGATCCTATGTTTCCACAGCGTGATCAACATCAACAAGCCATCAAAAAACAGGCACAGGTTAAAAAACAAATGCAACTTTTGCATTTACTTTTACCAGAGCAGGGTGAAATGGACTTAGGCGACACTTTACTACCTTTGGCGCAACAAGTGGCGAAACGGGTCATTGTAAAACGTCCACGACATGCTGTTTTTCTTAATCAACAAACGCCTGATCATCAGTGGTTGGGCGATGCTTGCCGTTTTGATGCTTATTTTCAGCTTGCTCTGTGAGGAATTGTGATCATTGCTTCAATAATATCCAAATATTTGTTATATAGATAAAAGCATTATTGATATAATTCCACGCAAGCATAAACTGATTATGCATTATAACTCCTGAATAATTTTCTATGATTGACCTGAAGCCCTCCATCAATTTTTGGCACGATTTCAAAAGCAACCAAATTGCTGGGATGTGGTTATTTTTAGGGTCACGCCGTTGTTTGCAAATCGTCCATCCCTCGATTTTTCAATTGTTGGTTTGGGGGGTACTCGGCGGAGCAGCGAATACATTATTTAGCTGGTTGGTTGCGGGGCAGGATGGTCAGTTTAATTCTCAAGGCTTAGTGAGTTACGCGCTTTGGCCGTTTCTTGCTCTTATTGTCGGGATTTTTCTTTCACAACGAACCAATAATGCCCGCCTGATGTTAGTACCTGCCATTTTATGGTTAGTGCTGGATACCAACATCGCCTTACTACAAAGTTTTATTCAGTTTCTAGGACAGCTCGACTACCTTCCTTACATTACTTATGACTATTTACCGACACTATTTATGGTGTTGTTTGTCTGGCAAAGTTTGGCTGTGGTTTGGGTGTTTGCACGTGAATTAAAATGGCCATGGTGGGAACGTGCTTTAATTATGATTGCCACGCTGGTCACACTGGTGGTCTGGCAAGGTTCAGTGCGTAGTCAGCCAATCTGGAAAGTGGAAGATGTTCCACCGACATTTGCAGAAGATGCTTTTTATGCCCAAAGTCGATTACTCAATCAGTCGCTTGAACAGATCCAATATGGAGAGTTTTCGCAAAGTCACTGGTATTTTCTCGGTGTTGCGGGTGCGAGCTATCAAGATGTATTTAAGTCGGAGATTATGCGGATAAAGGAACAATTTGACACACGTTTTGGCACATTTGGGCGTTCGATGATGCTCATCAATAACCCAGATACCCGTACAGAGGTACCTATCGCTTCTCAAACAAGTATTGGGGCTGCATTACGTCGTATTGGTCAGCAAATGAATAAAGAAAGCGATGTTTTGTTTTTATACATGACTTCGCATGGTGCGCCTAACGAATTTGAAATGGAAAATGCGCCTTTAGATTTGCATCAGGTTGATCCAAAATGGTTGCGTGAAACTCTCGATAAGTCTGGGATTCGTTGGCGAGTGATTGTAATTTCGTCATGCTTTTCTGGAAGTTTTATTCCTGCACTCCAGTCACCTGATACGCTGATTATCACAGCTTCTGCAGCAGATCGTCAGTCGTTCGGTTGTACCAATGAAGCGGATTATACTTATTTTGGTCGTGCCCTGTTTGATCAAGCGATGCGTGATCAACATACGATGAAAGATGCCTTTAAACAAGCTCAGGATACGGTTGCCAAGTGGGAGTCTGCACAAGGCTTTGAACCCTCAGAACCACAGTGGGTCATGGGTAAAAATATGGAATTGATGTTGCCACAACTTGAACAACATTTGTTTCCTCAACAAAATCTCCCTCAAACCACGATTACTGCCAAACACGAGGATAAAAAACATGCAAATGTTGCAAAAAAATCGCTGCTTTGACGGTGAACAACGTATTTATCAATGCGCATCTAACGCATTAAAAGGTGAAAGTAAATTTGGGGTATTTTTGCCGCCAGCTGCCTTGAAAGGCGAACAATGTTCGGTGCTGTTTTATCTTGCAGGTTTGACTTGTACTGAAGAAACTTTTGCGATTAAGGCACATGCACAACGTTTGGCTGCTCAACTTGATTTGATTTTAATCACGCCCGATACATCGCCACGTGGTGAAGATGTAGCTCAAGGGGATCATTGGGATTTGGGGATAGGTGCAGGGTTTTATATTAATGCAACTCAAACACCATGGGCAGAACATTATCAAATGGAACACTACTTGGTTGAGGAACTTTATGCTTTAGTGCAAGCTGAATTTCCTGTGATTCAAGATCAAATCGGAATTTTTGGTCACAGTATGGGAGGACATGGTGCCTTAACACTTGCACTCAAATATCCCGAAAAGTTTAAATCAGTTTCTGCTTTTGCACCGATTTGTGCGCCAAGTCAATGCCCTTGGGGCGAGAAAGCTTTTTCAAATTATTTGGGTGATGATCGTCGTGTCTGGAAACAACATGATGCAACCGCTTTAATCGAACAAAAAGGGGCCTTATTTGCTGAAATCTTGATTGATCAGGGTTTAGATGATCAGTTTTATAGTCAGTTAAATCCTGATTTATTTGAGCAAGCCTGTAATAAGGTTGAACAAAAACTGAGTTTGAGGCAGCATGCGGGCTATGATCATGGCTACTATTTTATTCAAAGTTTCATGGATGATCATTTGCAGTTTCATGCAGTTCAATTAAAAAGTTGAATTTATAAAGGCTTTGTTGCACCAACCTATCTCTCAGGGCTTATTCAGCAATATGATTCTTAGATGAATAAGCCTGCTTTCAAAATATATCGTACAGCGAATTGGTCTTCTTACACACGAGCTTTGATCAATCGTGAAAACCTCAGCATTTGCTTTGATTCCAAGACTCAGTGATATTCACAAGCGAACGGTAAACAAAGGAAGAAATAAAATCTATTCTTACCTAGCAACCAAGCAGAGATGGGCTTCATCTACTTGCCGATCGGCAGACGCATGCGGTGATTGCACCTAGAAAGGAAGCTAGGTCATGAAAGGATTCAAGAGCCAGCTCAACTGAGCGAAATGAACTACTAAAAACAATCAAATATTTAGGCAGAACCATATGGAAAAAGTGGTCGAGGTATCATTGTCGAAGTCTGATGGAAACCAAGATGCATTGCATCAAATTAATAGGGGATAAACTGAAAGCAAGACATTTTGAAAGTCATGATCAGAACTCACCTCTTAAATTTCTTTCAACACATCCAGCAATGCCTGAGCGCATTAGAGGTGTTAAAGCCTTTGAAACTCAACATATGTCTCAACCATGAGCGTTCATTTAACTGGTTCAAGCAATAGGAGAATAGTTTTTTTCTATTGTCGTGTCCAATCTGCCTGAAATTCTTGTTGTGCCATACGATTCAAGTGATCGAGTACTACACCTTCCAAACGAATATCTTCTGCCTTTTCACTGCTGATCAGCACATCTAAATGCTGTTCAAGCGGTGTTAGGGTCACTGTTGCAGTCGGCATAAAAATTTTATAATCCTGCTCTGACTCTGCGACTTCAAATTTATGTTTCCAATGATTGAGCAGGCGTTTTGCAATTCGTCGTGCTTCTGTGGTGCTAATTGAGGTCGAGCTTTGCATAAATGGTTACCTATAGTTAGTAGATGGTTTAGAAAATAGGAATTACCCTAACAAATTTAACTCTGAAATTGATAGAGAAAATAAAACAGAGTGTTATTTTTTTGCAAATGATCGCAGTACTGAGTTTTGAGCTTGATCCACAGTAAAGTCAGTTTTTTGCTATAATCATTCTTTGTTTGCTATTTGCCAGGTCCAACATGTCCAAGCCTTATTTAATTGCACCCTCTATTCTCTCTGCTGATTTTGCATGTTTAGGTGCAGATGTTGAAAAAGTATTGGAGGCAGGTGCGGATGTAGTGCATTTTGATGTGATGGATAACCACTATGTACCCAATTTAACTTTTGGTGCAGGGGTGTGCAAGGCTTTAAAAAATTATGGGATCAAGGCGCCTATTGATGTGCATCTGATGGTTTCGCCAGTCGACCGTATGATTGGTGATTTTATTGAAGCAGGCGCAGACATTATTACTTTTCATCCTGAAGCTTCGCATCATATCGATCGTTCTTTACAGTTAATTAAGGCTGGCGGGGCTAAAGCGGGTTTGGTATTTAATCCTGCAACACCTTTACATTATTTAGATTATGTATTGGATAAAGTTGATCAGATCTTATTGATGAGTGTTAACCCTGGATTTGGCGGTCAAAAATTTATTCCGATGACTTTAGAAAAACTCCGTCAGGCGCGTCAATTGATTAATGCCAGTGGCCGTGAGATTCGCTTAGAAGTTGATGGTGGAGTTGGACCCGCCAATATTCGTGAAATTGCTGAAGCTGGTGCGGATATGTTTGTGGCAGGATCAGCGATTTTTGGAAAGCCAGACTATAAAGCGGTAATTGATGAAATGCGTGCTGAATTGGCGAAAGTCGGTGCACAAAACGCTTAATTGCATTTTTCGATATCATAATTATCACGTACAGCATGAGTATTCAGGTGGTACGTGATATTTAAATTTTTTCTTATACACAATAAAGCTCCCTGTATTGCATTCTCAATAAAGCGCTGCCTGACTTGGTGCTCATGTGGATAACTTTGTTTATAACTCTCTGGATAACTATGTTGATAAGGCGGTGGATAAGCTGCTGATAGAATAATCAAAATGATATCAATCGTTTAAAAAATCCATAAAATTTGCATAAAACTCATTCGAACTGATTTATTTTTATACGATTTAAGTGATTTATTTTGCACTATTTTTAATCTGCGAGTCATATTGCGATTATTGTCTAAAAAATAGGAGGTGATCAAAATAAATACAAGCTAAGATGTAGATAAAAGATGTCAAAATCCACCTGTTTTTATCTAATGATGCTCATCAGCGCCATAGAAAATGAAAAGCAGTTTTATTTTTGATGGAGAGGGATGAAATGATTCAGATTTGTATCAAGTCATAAACTTGGTTATGCTGTGTTTATATATCACCATATCGACTGATGAATGTATTTGTGAGGAGATTCAGTTTGCATCTAGCTCAGCGCAAACAAACATGGTTTGTGTTACTTATGATTTTAATCATGAGTTGGAGTGGTGTGGCTGTTGCTTCTGTCAAAAATATGCATGCCTCTATGGTGCAACAGAGTGTTCAATCGATGACGCATGGTTCTGATCCGTCATCGTGTCATCACATGTCGATGCAAGCTCAGGCTACAAAGACAGCGCATGCTTCGCATGATTTAAAACATGCCAATCCAAGTATGTTGCATTGCGATCAACAAACTTCTTTACAGCATTCTAATGCCGCACAGTCCTGTCAGGATTGTCATCAGTTACATTGTCAAAACTTAAATATATATGCTGAACAATTGATTCCAGCATTACCACAACAAACCGCCTTTGCTGCCATCTCAAATTCTCATACTGATTATAGAGGTCAGCATTTTTCTGGTTTTTGGCAAGAAATCCTCAGACCACCCAAAGCCTAATCTCAAATTCAAACTAAATATTCAGTTTTTAAATTTTGAGGTTAGTCATGTCTATTTTATTAAGAAATGTTCTTTTTGCAGGACTGTGTTTGGCTATTTCGCCGTTCAGTCTAGCGGCAGTCAAAGAATACCATTTGGATATTGCTGAAAAAACGGTCAATATCACAGGAAAACCTGTTCAACGAATTACGGTTAATGGTCAGTTTCCTGCCCCCAAACTTGAATTTGAAGAAGGCGATGAAGCGGTTATTTATGTTCATAATAGCCTGAAAAATCAGGACTCTTCGATTCATTGGCATGGTTTATTATTGCCCGGTATTATGGATGGTGTACCTGGATTTAATGGTTTTCAGGGCATTAAACCTGATGGTTCATTTGAATATCGTTTTAAGATTCGTCAAAACGGAACGTATTGGTATCACGCGCATAGTAAGGGGCAAGAGCAGGACGGTTTATATGGTGCTTTTATTGTTTATCCAAAAAATAACAAGCCACTGACAGCGCAGGAACAGGCTAAACAAGATTATGTAGTGATGTTGTCAGATTTTCATGATTCATCGAGTGAAACATTGATGAAGAATCTGAAGAAGTCAGCTGAATACTATCTAAATCAGCGTGAAACCTTGGGCGATGTATTGCAACAGGTGAAACAACAAGGATTAAAAACCACATGGCAAGATCGTAAAATGTGGAATCAGATGCGGATGCTTAAAACAGATCTGTCAGATGTCACAGGCTATACTTTCTTAATCAATGGTAAAACGCCAGAACAGAATTGGACTGGTGCATTTGCTTCAGGTGAAAAAATTCGATTGCGTTTTATAAATGCATCTGCAATGTCCTTTTTTGATGTGCGTATTCCTAACTTAAAAATGACCGTGGTGAGTGCCGATGGTCAACCTGTCAAGCCTGTGCCCGTGGATGAGTTTCGAATTGGTACAGCAGAAACTTACGATGTAATTGTTGAGCCAGTCGCTCCACATTATCAAATTCAAGCAGAATCGATTGATCGAAGCGGTTTTGCATTGGCAAGTTTGCAAAATGTGGCGATGCCTGCACCACAGCAGATCATCATTCCAAACGCCCGACCACGTGCACTGCTTACTATGCAAGACATGGGGCATGGCAATATGTCTGATAGTTCAGAACATACCAGTCATGCTGCTATGTCAATGCCAATGCCGCAGAAGATGTCACATACATCTGAACCCTCATCAACCGAAGTCTCATCGATGCCAGATATGTCACAACACATGCATCATGACGTGACATCACATAAGCAGATGAGTGATGAAATGTCACATGAGCAGATGCCGCATCAGGAAATGATGCCGCATAAGATATCCCATCCGCCAAGCATATCCGAGTCAAAACAAACCGTGCAAGGTTGGGCCAATGCTTCGACTCCAGAAGGTGCAAAGGCATTGCAATATCAGGATTTACAATCACTCACCCCACAACCAGATACGCGTCAGCCGACAAAAGAATTAGTGATTCATTTGGGCGGAAATATGGAACGTTATATCTGGACGATGAATGGAAAAAAATATAATGAGGCTGAACCATTGCAGGTCAAATATGGAGAGAGAATTCGGCTGAAATTTATCAATGACAGCATGATGGCACATCCAATGCACTTGCATGGCATGTTTGTACAATTGGAAAATGGTCAAGCTATACAAAATCTTCCAAACAAACACACACTTATTGTGCCACCAGGTAAAACGGTGACAGCACTTTTGACCGCAGATGAATTAGGTGAATGGGCAATTCATTGTCATTTGTTGTATCACATGTCGGCAGGCATGATGAATAAACTCATTGTGGCTAAAGTCGATCAAGATACATTGCCTAATATTTCATCTAAAAATACTGAACAACCTGTTCAAGGAGGTCAGCATGCGCACCACTAAAATGATGACTGTGTTGATGTTCTCAACAGGCTTTATGACAAGTTCTTGGGCTTTTGCTCATGAAGGACATGACATGATGATGTCGAATATGTCGATGTCGGATGGTCAAAGTCATGCTGAAATGCCAATGCCAGAAAAAAACAGGACAAAGACAAACGGTGAAGTACATTCAAATCTGAGAGTTGATGATGATTTAGACCATGATCATCGCCGTGAACATGGAGGGCAAGTTTATCAGGCAACGAAATTGGACAATCAATGGAGATTGGATAAACACGGGCAGGGTGAGTTTAATACTGAACTGGAAACTTGGATTGGCACAGATGAAAATAAAGTTTTCATCAAAGCTCATCTTGAAAAGTCAGAGTCTCAAAAAGCAGATTATATGATTTCTGCGTTATATAGTCGAAACATTGCCGATTTTTGGGATGCTCAAGCTGGCTTGCGTTATCGTAGTGAAGCCTTTGAGGCACATCGTCAGGAAGCGGTTGATGCAGCATTTGGTTTACATGGCTTAGCCCCATATTTCTTTGAAACTGATGCTTATGTTTATATTGGTCAAGATCAATATGTCAGTTTAAGTCTGGAGACTGAGCGTGACATTTTGCTGACGCAAAAACTCATTACCCAACCTTATCTTAAAGCTGATATTTTACTTCGGGATGAATCTGATTATGCGCAACAGACAGGTTTAAGCTCTTTACAAACGGGAATTCAAACCCGTTATGAGCTTAACAAAAAAGTGATGCCTTTCATTGATGTTGCTTATCGTTATGAAAAAGGCGATCGTGAAACCAATCGTCAAGTCGCAACGAGTTCAGAATCGGGCTGGCTTTATGGTGCAGGGATTACTTTCAAGTTTTAATTGATTCATCAAAATAAAGCTGTATAGAATGTCATCATCTTTAACCTGATGACATTCTTTTTTGCATCTGATCTGGTGCGTCAATGAGCCTAAAACAACAGTACCAACGTTTTTTACTTTCAAATGCTTTTTTTCAATCGCAAAGGGAGTTACACACAGACGTCAATTTACTTGCAGATGATGAATATGATTTTACAGAACAAGACAATATTCAGTCGGAATGGGTGAGTTATTACTATATTCCCAAACTGGATATGGCGCATGAGCGTGCATTGCGCAAGGCTTTGGTGCAATGCCATCAGGTCAAATATATTGAGATGGATCATCAAACTCAACATATGGCCATTTTCCATGATGGTGACGTGGATGTATTGACCAGTTTATTAAAGAACCAAATAAAACAGGCGGATTATCAACAAACGCTATCTAATTTTGTGCCTGTCACGACCACCTTAAAACCCGTGATTAAAACCACGCAAATTCTTTCGTGGCTATCTTCGATTTATATTATTTTGTGTCTGGTCACTTTGTGTATGGCGATTCTGGCGACATCGTTTAGTCTATTGGCGATGAGTTTATTGATCCTAATGGACGCCGTGATTTATTTGGTCGCCAATAATGCCATTGTGATTGCGCCCATGCTTCGAAATAAATTAATTCAAGCATTGGCATGGTTTGAACTGGTCATAGCCACTGGCGTAATGATCGGCATTGTATATGATTATTTTAATGCGCATGTTGCATTGGCTGGATTTGTACTCTTGCAGGGACTGGTGATCCTAACGGCAACCATTCTATCGCGTTATTTGATTGCTAAAGACTATATTAAAAATCGACCTCTGCACTGGAGTCATTTAGTGCGAAATATGGATGTAACGATTGCAATCGCTTTAGTGGTGGCTGGAGTATTACTTCAACTTACGCAGAACACAAGTATTGATTTGATGATGGCAATGTTGGTGATATTTTTAATTTTTTCACGGGTGTTTAATATTCTAATTTTAAATAAACTCGCACTGAAACCATCAAAATATTAAGTACACCAATGCGTAAATGAATGTACTTTTTATTGATCATCGTGGTCGGGTTGGATGCTTGGACAACATGGGTAAAACCAGCATCCGATATTTAGACTTTTAGTTCTGATCACAAGATTTATAAAAGGTTACTAAACAATTACAGCAGTTAAAAAAAGATGATTTAGTTGCTCCAAAATGTATTTTAATGGAAATTCAGTCAAGTGACGGTGGGGCATTGCCGAAGTTCATTATTTCGTGAAAATTTAGGAGCTAGAGCATTTGAGTTGATCAAATCATTTGACGGGAACCATACATTTTTCAAAATCAAAATTGGTCATCCCGATTAAATTGGCTATAATCATCGCTTTAGAGGAACGACCTCTCCCAGATGAGGGAAACAATGTCAGGACGACCTGACACCTGATTATGGAGCATAAAATGGCTTGGGCAATCTTAATTTTGGCAGGACTTTTTGAAGTTATCTGGGCATATTCGATGAAAATGTCAGACGGCTTTACTCGTTTGCTACCAAGTATCGTGACCATCGTATTTATGGTATTGAGTGTTGTATTGTTGTCGATCTCAATGCGGAGTTTACCGCTTGGTACAGCTTATACGGTCTGGACAGGAATTGGCGCCATTGGTTCTTTTATCGTAGGTATTTTGATTTTGCATGAACCTATGGGAGCAATGCGGATGATGGCTGCGATTTTAATCGTTTCAGGTCTTGTACTTATGAAGCTGTCATCACCTGCTTAAGGTCATTTGAAATGCGCCTATCTTACCTTTATATGTCGTCACCTGTCGGACAGCTTACATTGGTGGCGGATGAGTACGCTTTGGTAGCTATTCTTTGGGATAATGAAAATCCAAAGCGTACACGTCTGGCTGAACTGATTGAAGATGTATCCCATCCGATTTTGTTGAATACCCAACAGCAGTTGATCGAGTATTTTTCAGGTCAGCGCAAAATATTTGATATTCCACTTGATTTTGAAGGAACTGATTTTCAGAAAAAAGTCTGGAGTGCATTATTGACGATTCCTTACGGTGAAACTCGCAGTTATAAACAAATTGCTCAGCAACTTGGTAATGAAAAAGCGGTTCGTGCTGTAGGAGCCGCCAATGGTAAAAATCCGATTTCAATTATCGCACCTTGTCATCGTGTGATTGGAACAGGAGGGGCATTAGTAGGATTTGCAGGCGGTTTAGATAAAAAAGAACTATTACTGAATTTGGAATTGAATAATATTTGAATTAGCTAAACTGTCACCTCTATAAAATAAGGATAATGAGATGTTTTTATATATCGTTTTTTTCATTGTTATCATGGGGATTCTTGCTTATCTATCTTCGCCTGCATTTAAGGGGAAAATGGGTGAGAGTATGGTGATTGATCATGCGAAACGTCATTTAGGCGAAGAATATATCATGCTGAATAACTGCACGATTCCTGATGAGCAAAATGGGACCACACAAATTGATCATATTTTGATTAGCCCATATGGCGTTTTTATTATTGAAACTAAAAATTATACAGGCTGGATTTTTGGCAGTATCAATCAAAAACAATGGACGCAAAAAATCTACAAAAAAAGTTATCGTTTTCAAAACCCAATTCATCAGAACTTCAAACATTTAAAAGTATTGGAGCAAATTCTTGAAGATGTGGTTGCTCCTGAATATCTACATTCAGTCATTGTATTTACATCACGTAGCGAGTTTAAAACCGTCATGCCTGAACATGTTTGTCGTGGTAAGGATTGGATCACACATGTGAAAAAATTTAATCATGAGGTAATTCCAACTATGAAGCAAAAACGCATTAAATATCGCATCGAAAAAGAAATATTGGAGCCTTCATGGAAAACCAATCGTATACATGTTGCTCACTTACAACAGAAAAACTCAGTGACTAAGAACACATCTCAATAAAATGGCTACATTTCATAGCCATTTAAAAGATCAATGTCGTACGTTTCAAACATCATATGACTTCGTGCTGACGAGCCAAAGCCTGATTTTTTAATAATTGCTTTTCCTGTTCAGATAAAAAAGCCACTTTGAGACCATTTTCCTGAGCGGTTCGGATCTGATCTTCGGTTAAACCTGCTTGTGGCGCAGCAACTTGATATTCATGTCGAATTTCAATGCCTTCTACCGCAGGGTCATCAGTATTGATAGTTGCTAGAATTCCATGTTGTAAAAAGTCTTTGATGGGATGTTTTTTAATTGAACTCACGGTGCTGGTTTGTACATTTGACGTGATACAGGATTCAATCCCGATCTGATGTTCCGCTAAATAATCCATTAGCTTTGGATCATGAATAGCTTTGACACCATGCCCGATACGCTCTGCTCCAAGTTCCTGTATGGCTTGCCAGATACTTTCTGGCCCTGCGGCTTCGCCTGCATGAACGGTAATATGCCAACCTGCATTTCGAGCCTGTTTAAATTGATCCAGAAAAAGCGTTCCGGGAAATCCTAGTTCATCGCCTGCCAAATCCAAAGCTGTAATATGGGTTTTATGGGTGAGTAAGGCATCGAGTTCAGCTTGACAAGCGGCTTGTCCAAAAGTGCGGCTCATAATCCCAATCAAATTTGCCTGAACGCCTAAATCACGGCAACCCTGTTGTACACCGTCAATCACCGCCTCAACCACACCTGCCAAAGGTAAGTGATGGCTCATGCCCATATAACCGGGAGAAAAACGTAATTCGACATAGTCCAGCCCTTGTTTTTTAGCATCCTCAATATTTTCATAGGCGATCCGTTGGCATGCCTCCAGACTAGCCAAAACCTTGACACCCCAGTCTAGTTTCGCCAAAAAACTGAGTAAGTCTGGTTGATTATCCATGACTTGTACATGTGGACGTAATTCCTCGAGTGTTTGAGCAGGCAGCGCAATACGATATTGTTGTCCCAAATCTAAAATGGTTTGTGTGCGAATATTGCCATCCAGATGTCGATGAATATCGGTGAGGGGGAGGTTTGTTGAAATCATCGGCATTACCTCTCTGTCATTGTTTTATTGAGTTTTTATCTTGGCAGAGATTAATTCAATTAAAAAGTAAGGCGATGTTATTTTTTGCTGATGAGGTGAAATTGATCCTTCATATATGTTCAAAATAAAAATGCCGCAAACTTAGCAGGTCACGGCATAACAAATATAGAATAAATTTAGAAAATTACTTTAGTGGTCAAACCGAGTACTAATGCATTATCTACTTTATCAGTCGCACCAGGTTGAATCACATATTGCACTACAGGGCGTAACATTAGCCACGGTGTGACATAGTGCGAATAGTTCAATTCAATATTGTATTCAGCATCTTCATTAATTAAGGCTTTTTTGTTGTAGATGCCATCCCGATAACGATCATTGACGTGAATGCGATTGACACCTAAGCCTAACATATCATTAGGATGATCATCTAATAAGCCCAGATAACGAATTCCGATTTGTTGAGTATTATCAATTTTATTAACAGCGGTGTCATGAAAGGAAATATTGGTAAATCCATATAAACCTCGTTTGCCACCATCTACAGAAGTGAATTGTTGATCTGCGGTAAACCAGCCTGCATAAGCTCGGTCTTTCTGCTCACCTGTAAGGACATCCTTGTTTTGGGTTTTATCAGCATTGTTATAAAAAACACCTAGACGATAGCTACCCGGTAAATGATTAATTCCTTGTTTCGGTTGATAATGCAGTTCAACAGGGACAGTGACACCATCCATGTGGTCGGTTTTTAAATTCCAACCTTGATTTTCCTTAATATTGGTCGGGTTAAACTCAAATACACCAACTTGGGCAGAGAGTTCAGGGGTAAATCGATATTTTACAATTCCCGCCCATTGCGCCACAGGTTCGTTATACCAGACATTGCCCATCCATTTTCCGTTTTGTGCAGTACAAAACGATGTGCTTTGAAAGTCACATCCCATCGTATTAAAGTATGAACCCATACCAATACGGCCAACGCGAACACTCCAACCCGTATCTGTAAAAATCTTTTCAATAGAGAGTTGAGTCAAGCGAGAATCTACATTTCCTCGTCCCCAAGTGGCCTGTGTATTGGCCATTTGTGGCGCACCCGGATACGAAATATTATCAACACTAGTACTTTGACCCTGACGAGCAGTGACAATGGCACGAACTGAAACACCATTCCAACCCAACAATTTTTCAAGATCCAAACTACTGCCTAACCAGAGCTGACTTGCAAAAGTTGCACCATCTCGTGGTTTATAGCCACCATCTGCCAGATAGTCAGTATCGACATAAAGATTGGCATCAAAATTTACGCCTTGACTGCTGAGTTCTGTGCGTTTTCCATTCCAGTCACCAAACAAATATTTGCTATGAGAGCTGAAAGCATCATCCGCATGACTTAAATTAAAACATGTTATTGCTGTCACAAAGCTAGCAAAGCTTATTTGTTTCAGTCCCTGAATTTTCATTTGAATCAACCACGCATACTTAAGAATTGTCCATTCATTGTTCATCCACAATGAGCTTGAAAAATCTAACCATATTTTAAAAATTAATCAACAAAAATTCACTTGAATTTTCATGATATTTTATGAGGTGGTAAATCTAAATTTATTTTGATTAATAGATGTGTAAACATCGACTGAATAGTGAACTGAAATTTAATTCTTATGTAGAAAAGCACCAAAATTATTTTCAAAAAATTAAAATGTTAATCAGTCAAATAAAATTAAATTTATTGTTTTTTAAAGTCTTTTTATTTTATTGTAGTTTTTGTTTATAGTGAGTAAGACTTTTAGAGTCATTTAAAATTTAACTGACTCAGCCAACATCATTGTTCTTCATGAAGCTGCTGGTAAGCAAAAGCTGCTCTGATTTGGTTATAAAAAATATCGCTGAGTTCTTGTGGTGTTAGACCTTTCCCATTGAAGGCAATACCGCACTCCATAGTCAGTTTTATCACAGGTGGCATTTTTCCTGAACGATCCATTTTGATGCGGTTACAACCTTGAGATTTATTTTTAATTTGTGGAACATCAGAAGTGTTTTCCTTTAAAACTAGAGTTAAAGTAGGACGTGGTTTATATTTTATTCTATATTCATCAATGTCTATCAAATTTAGGGAACTTGAAAGTAAACCATCGAGAATCAGTTTTTCTCGATTTAAGACCATAAAAACAGTCTTACAAGCATTCCAGTTTTTATAAGTTTTGAAAACCTGCCACAGGCCCATCATTAAAAAAAAGAGACCCAAAATTACTGAACTTTCAGAAAAAAAGAAAATAGAAAGTCCCAGAAACATTACGGTCAAAAATGGGCCAGTAAATCTCCAGCCATTTGCGCTAGTAAATTCCAGATTCTCTGGAACACCTATAAGGTAGGACTTGAGAACCTCTCGATAATTCTCATCATAATTTTGCTGCATTTGATTGTAGTCATCACTTAATGTATTGGATAACTCCGAAATCACGTTATTGTGTTTATTTTCTTTCATTTAACTCACCTATCATTTTTAAAATAAAAATTACTATTCATTACTCATAAGGTTGGCAAACCAGATCAGATCTTCATCTTGTGGCTTTCTTGTGGCATGTGAAATTAAAGTACTATCTATATTGATGCCTAGATTTTCCAGTCTTAACCTTACTGGCGGATGTGTGTCAAAGGGATGAGTGGTTGAACTTTCTAATGTATTAGCATCTACAACCAGTGTCATATTTTGCAATGTGTTATTTAGGGTATCCATAAAATGATCGGTCTTCATGTTAATGGAGAGCTGATCTAATATTTTAGAAATCGCGATAACTCGCAATAGTGCTTGAGCAAAAACAGTTTTACCAGCAAATTGAGCTCCACCTTCATCTGCTAAAAATTCCTGTTTTCTGCCCCAGTGATAGACTGCAATTTGAAAGCGATAAAGAAACCGTTCTGCCATCCAGAATACAGGTATTTCCATCCATTTATTTTTCCGTCCAGTATCTTGCATCTCATACAAATGCTCACAAAGTAAAGTGAATTGAGTATTCACCTTACTACTTCGAATCGTATCTTTATTAATAAAATGAGTTAACTCATGCCCAATGATGGCCTGAGCTTCTTCTTGACTAAGCGCAGTTAAAAAAGGTAATGGTAGATAGAGTGTATGACCTTTTAAAATCTGGTTTGAGGGTTGTAATACCAGATCGGCACTAGTAACAAAAAATGAAGAATCTAAGCCGATAATAATATGGTCAGGTACGGGCGCATTTAATGTTCTTGCTAGAGTTTCGATCCATTGCCAAAGTTTTGGGAAATTTTGTCTGGTTAATGTTCGCCCACTATAAATACTAGGGGAAAGAGAATGTATCGACCAATTTTTGTGGATACGGTAGATGAGCGTTAGACCAACGATCAGAGTTCCCATAAATACAATACTGAAAAATATGACAGCCCAAAGCCAATCACTTCCGGTGCTTTTACTCCAGATTCCCAGAATTTCATAGCTAATGTTGAGAATAAGTGCTGTAATTAAAAGACCGACGTACAAGCTTAACCCATAGGACAAAATCGTCCAGCTTTTAGCAAAATGGTTACACAAATATTTCTCAGATAATCTCGCTCTTAACGCATCAATATAGATTTTGACTAAACAAAAAAACGAAGAAATTAATGCAAGTATAGATAGCCCAAGTGCAGTCTTTGCCAGAGCATTTCGAGTGGGCATTGTCTCTCTATTTTTAATATCTATTTCTACTAATTTTTTATAAAAATCATGTAATTGACTGTTTTTAGTATGAGATTTTAAATTTGCAACATGTTTAATATAAGTGCTGTTGTCATAGACCGCTCGTTTAACCTGTATTTCACTCCAAAAAATGAGAGCAAAAGGCAATAAAAGCATAATGATAAAAGGCAATATTTTTTTGAGATATCTCATTATAAAAATATGAATTAAAATTTAAGCATGAAGCACATGATACCTATAATGTTGCTTAAGTGAGCCGATTTTTACAGAAACATAAAACTTAAAGATGTCTAAGCATCTGTTACAAAATATTATTTTTTTATAGGAATTATTCTTGGAGTGTGAAGCAAAATCTTTTAATAATGGTCTCACAATAATGGGAAAATGGTGCTTGCTTTTTAGACAGAAATCATGAATTGACGATAACCTTTATTGGTCATTTCAGAAGGTTGTTATGAATAGAGATGGGTAGCTAAGAGATTTTGAATGGGTATTAATGGCTCTGTTAGTTCGAATAAAATCCTTAAAACTTACTCAAATTACATTAATTTTCAAGAAAAAAACATTGATAAACTAAATGGTTTTATTCATGTAACAATATCTTCTAATTTACAATAAAAAAAATATAATCAAAAAAATTAGTGTTTGATAAGATAAATATCATGAATTTTAACAGCTTAATTTTATCTGCAACAATTTCTTCTATTTTGCTAGTAGGTTGTGGAAACAGAAATAATCAAGAGAATAATCAAGTAAATGATAGTGCGGAAGTTTCATCTTCTCCTTCTACAAGTTTAAATGAATATGTTGAAATCTCAAATCAACTTATGGGTACATACGGGCTTGAGCAGGCTAGAAATAGCTATTTCAAGCAAAATATTTCAAATGCTAAGCCTTCTCAGGCATTAAGCTATCCATCTCTAAATTATAAATATTTAAATGAAAAATTTGCTTCATTAAAAGATATCGGTGGATTAAGCCCAGAATTAAATACCGCGGTTCAAGATCTAAAACAAAAAATTGGTGTCCTTGAAAGCGATTATAATGAGTTTAATCTTTATTATGACAGTGGTGAGTATAAGACGGATCAACTGGTTAAAGGAAAAGCTGCAGATGCCGAAATAAAAACGCATTTTAATGAGGCGATGGATAGTTTTGAAAAATTCCAGAGTGCTTTAGATAAAGTTTATAAAAAGCAAAAACAAGCAGAACTTGAAAAACTAAAAGCTACAGGTAATACGTATATCTATCATAGGGCTGCTGCACTTGATGCGGGTGAGCGATTGGTATCAGTATTTCAGTCTGATACTGATCTAAATAATCCAGAAAAGATAAAACAGGCAGACGCTATAGCCAATGAATTGCAAACGGAACTAAATGCGTTAAATGTTGAATATAATAAAAATAAGGATAAAGACCCATCAATTGGAACAGATACTGTTTTATTAAATTTGACCTCATGCTTGAAATACTATCGACAGTTTAGAGAATCCAAGAATCAATCTGATTATAAATTTATGGTTGATGGATATAATAGCGCAGTAACTTCGGCAAACCGTTAAAAAAACTGTAGCTCAGGAAAGGCTTTGTTATATAAAGCCTTTAAAAGTAAGGTTTTCTTAGTGGTTTTAGATCAAATTTAATCTGATAATTTTAAGAAAGTATCGGTAACTGTGAACAGATTTGAACTACTACAGCTCAGGAAATGGAATTGTATTCAAAATCTAATCATAAAAAATAGAGCCATTAGGCTCTATTTTTTATGAATGACAACTTATGTGTCGTTCTTTGCCAACATATGTGTCGCGTGACGACGGTTTAACTTACCAACTCAATGCACCACCGGTCTGATAATCTGTCACACGAGTCTCGAAGAAATTCTTCTCTTTACGTAAATCCATCATCTCAGACATCCATTGGAATGGATTGTTCACACCTGGATACTGTTCGGGTAAACCAAGCTGAGCCAAACGACGGTTACAGATGAATTTTAGATATTCTTCCATCATCGCTGCATTCATGCCCAATACACCACGTGGCATCGTGTCACGCGCATATTCGATTTCAAGCAAGGTACCTTCAAGAATCATTTGAATGACTTCTTGTTGGAACTCGGCTGTCCACAAATGTGGATTCTCGATCTTGATTTGATTAATCATATCGATACCAAAGTTCACATGCATGGATTCATCACGCAAAATGTACTGGAACTGCTCAGAAACACCGTTCATTTTATTACGACGACCCATACTCAAAATTTGACTAAAGCCGCAGTAGAAGAAAATTCCTTCAAGTACACAATAGAATGCGATCAGATTACGCAATAATTGCTGATCAGTTTCAGGTGTTCCTGTTTCAAATTTTGGATCACTCAAGGATTGAGTATATTTGAGTCCCCATGCGGCTTTACGTGCGACACTTGGAATCTCGTGATACATGTTGAAGATTTCACCTTCATCCATTCCCAAAGACTCAATACAATATTGATAGGCATGAGTATGAATTGCTTCTTCAAATGCTTGACGCAAGATATATTGGCGGCATTCAGGATTAGTAATTAAACGATAAATCGCCAATACCAAGTTATTCGCAACTAAAGAATCCGCAGTCGAAAAAAAGCCAAGATTACGTTTAACAATAATACGTTCATCTTCAGTCAAACCATTTTCTGACTTCCATAAAGCGATGTCATGGTTCATGTTGACTTCTTGCGGCATCCAGTGGTTAGCACAACCATCCAGATATTTCTGCCATGCCCATTCATATTTAAACGGCACTAACTGGTTTAAGTCCGCACGACAGTTGATCATGGCTTTATCATCAACTTGTACACGACTTGCACCTGTTTCAAGCTCTTCCAGTCCCGCTGTAATATCCAGATTTTTTAAGGATTCAGATGCTCGAGCCACCGAATCGGTTGAATCTGTTGATCGGCTGGTAGGGGCTCCAGCGGATTGTGTAGTTGCCAAACTCGGCGATGATGGCTCTGCATCAGATACCAACGGCGTAATAGGCGCTTTTTGCGGTTCGATGGGCGCAGACTTGTGTTCAGGTGCAGCCGGTTTTTGCGAATCATCTTCGAAATCGTCCCAACTCAGGATAGACATAATCAAATTCTCTCTTCGTTGTTAATATCTTTATCGACACCTTTCTACGAAGATGCCATTACTATACGCTTATTATGTGTAAGCAAAA
This sequence comes from Acinetobacter sp. WU_MDCI_Axc73, assembly GCF_025562455.1. GTDB lineage: Bacteria > Pseudomonadota > Gammaproteobacteria > Pseudomonadales > Moraxellaceae > Acinetobacter. Next base: position 23,903 of record NZ_JAHPRO010000019.1, on the reverse strand, counting down.
TTAAGTTTTGTCGATAGATGTTCTAAAATTATTCAATAGAACCTATATCCCCACTACTTATTTTGATTACGCTGCTGTTTACGAATTTTGAAAAAAGCGTAAACCATCGGTGCGTAAAAGAAAATGAAGGCAAAAACCAGTACAGCTAGACCTAATGTGTAGTTATGACTGAGATGTAACATGATTTTTACCTTCTATTGAGCAAAGAAATATTTTCTAATATTTCTTTGCGTATTCGTCATTACTGACAAGCTTCACAGTCAGGATTGTCAATTGAACAAGCCATTGGCACTGGTGCCGCTTGAGTAAAACCATCTTCTGCTGTCACTTCAGGTTTGCTTTCCTGAGCGACTGCTGCTACAGGCGCTGCAACCGTAGTTGCCTTAACTGCATTTAATGTGCCTGTATTGATGGTCGATTTCTCAGCCGAGGTTGCACCTAAAGCTCGGAGGTAATAGGTGGTTTTTAAGCCACGCAACCATGCCATCTTATAGGTAATATCAAGTTTCTTACCATTTGCACCTGCAATGTACAGGTTCAACGACTGCGCTTGATCGATCCATTTTTGACGACGTGAAGCAGCATCAACAATCCAGCGCGGCTCAACTTCAAATGCGGTTGCAAAAATGGCTTTTAATTCTTCAGGAATACGGGAAATCTTCTGTACTGACCCTTCAAAATGTTTCAGATCATTGACCATCACGCTATCCCAAAGACCACGGTCTTTCAGAGCACGAACAAGGTAAGGGTTGATCACGGTGAATTCACCAGACAAGTTCGATTTCACATATAGGTTTTGGAATGTCGGCTCAATCGATTGAGACACGCCACAAATGTTAGAAATTGTTGCAGTTGGTGCAATTGCCATGACATTTGAGTTACGCATACCATCTTTTTGAACTTTGGCACGAAGTGTGTCCCAGTCCAGACGTTGAGTACGATCCACTTCAAACATGCGTTCAGGACGTGTTTTACCAACAAGGTCTAAAGAGTCGATTGGTAAAATACCTTGATCCCAGAGTGAACCTTTAAAGGTTGAGTAAACACCGCGTTCAAGCGCAAGATCACTTGAAGTTTGAATCGCGTAGTAACTAATGACTTCCATCGATTCATCAGCAAAATTAACTGCTTCATCAGAACCATAAGCCAGATTCATTTCGTATAAGGCATCTTGGAAGCCCATGATACCCATACCAACAGGGCGGTGTTTCAGGTTCGAATTTTTGGCTTGTGGCACAGCATAGTAGTTGATGTCGATGACGTTATCGAGCATACGAACGGCTGTTTTGATAGTACGTGCCAATTTCTCACGGTCTAGTATGCCGCCTTGTACGTGTTGTACAAGGTTGATCGAACCTAAATTACAGACTGCAATTTCATCTTGATTAGTATTCAAGGTAATTTCAGTACATAGGTTTGATGAATGCACTACACCCACATGTTGCTGTGGTGAACGCAAGTTACACACATCTTTAAATGTAATCCAAGGATGACCTGTTTCAAACAACATCGACAGCATTTTACGCCATAAGTCCTGAGCGCGAACTTTCTTGTAAAGGAAGTTTTGCTCTTTGGCAATCGCTTCATAATGCGCATAGCGTTCAGCAAAAGCTTGACCTGTTAGATCATGCAAATCTGGAACTTCAGACGGGGTAAACAGTGTCCATTCACCATCTTCAAACACACGTTGCATAAAGAGGTCAGGAACCCAGTTGGCGGTGTTCATGTCGTGGGTACGACGACGATCATCCCCTGTGTTTTTACGTAATTCTAAAAACTCTTCGATGTCTAGATGCCATGTTTCAAGATACGCACACACCGCACCTTTACGCTTACCACCTTGATTTACCGCGACAGCAGTATCATTGGCGACTTTAAGGAAAGGAACAACACCTTGTGATTTACCATTGGTGCCTTTGATGTAGGAGTTTAGAGCACGTACAGGTGTCCAGTCATTACCTAAACCACCAGCCCATTTTGATAGCATTGCGTTGTCACGCATGGCACCATAAATATTATATAAGTCATCGCCAATAGTCGTTAGATAGCAACTCGATAATTGTGGGCGTAAAGTTCCTGAGTTAAATAGGGTAGGCGTAGAAGCCATATAATCGAAACTAGACAATAAGTCATAAAACTCAATGGCACGTTCTTCACGATTGGCTTCGTTAATTGATAGCCCCATGGAAACACGCATAAAGAACAATTGTGGAAGTTCGTAGCGAATGCCATCTGAGTGAATAAAGTAACGGTCGTATAATGTTTGTAAACCTAGATAAGTAAACTGATTTGATCGTTCAGGTTTGATTGCCGCTGCAAGTTTGGCAAGATCAAAGTTTAATAACTCTGGATCGAGTAACTCAAGTTCAACTCCTTTCTTTAGAAAGGTTTCAAGTGCATCGTTCTCTAGGGTATCTACAGGTAGATTTAAGAAGGTCAGACCTTTAGCGACCAACTCATTACGCAACAAGCGCGCAGTGACATAGGTATAATTTGGCTCATGTTCAATGCGGGTACGCGTTGCCATCATCATCGTAGTGGCAATATCGCTCGCTTTCACGCCGTTATATAGGTTTTTAACGGTTTCATCGACAATCGCTTGAACATCAATTCCTTCTAGACCTTCAGCCGCTTTATCAACTTCTGCTGATAGCGCATCAAGATCTAAAGGCTGAAGCTGACCATTGGCATCCGTAATTTGTAAAGTCGGGTGATGATTTGCCCCCGCCTGTTGACGAGCATTAGCGCGTTGTTCACGATAGATGACATAGGCACGCGCAACTTTTTGTTCGCCTGTACGCATCAAGGCCAGTTCAACCTGATCTTGAATCTCTTCAATGTGAATCGTTCCACCAGAAGGTAAGCGACGATTGAAAGTATTCATGACCATTTCTGTAAGTTGAGTAATACGGTCGTGAATACGACTGGAATCTGCACCTTGTTGTCCTTCGACCGCCAGAAATGCTTTACCAATCGCAACGGAAATTTTCTCTGCATCAAATACAGCAACTTCCCCAGTGCGTTTAATCACCTGAAGTTGGCCAGGAGTTGAAGTGATTACGCTCATGTCAGCATAGCTCCATTGTCATCTATAGTTATGTTCATTGGACCGTTTCAATCGGGCAAAAAGGGTGGCTCGATATTTGAGGAATAAACACAAGACTTAGTGGTTAGTGTTTGTTTTAAACACAAGATACGGTAATTTTAATGTGATATCAATCTTGACATTTTATTAATTTTTTATTCATTCATTATCTGTCTGATTCTGCGATGCATAGCTTAGCAAAGTCCTAAAAAATTACGTATAGATAACTATGTGGATAACTCAAAAACAGACATTTACAGGCTTAAAAAGCAGCTATAGAAATAATTTGTTTAATATTCATAGGTACTTTTTAGCAGATTAAGATAAATGGTAAATTTTAAACAAAAACAATAAAGTCTTTGAAAATTCGATAGTTAATAAAATTGAAACAAAATACATCTGGCGTGTATCAGTTTGGTGAACAAGGACTTGTTTACAATGTAAACGTGTGTATATTGCTTTCTATGAAGCATGTCTATCTGTCGGATTTTAAACAGATACACTTAAATATATTAAAAGGGGCATTGTATGAGCCAGGAAGAAAAGTTACCTAAGATTCTGATTGTTGAAGATGATGAGCGTCTTGCGCGTCTAACTCAGGAATATCTGATTCGTAATGGACTTGAGGTTGGGGTTGAAACAGATGGTAATCGTGCAATCCGTCGTATTATCAGTGAACAGCCTGATCTGGTTGTGCTCGATGTGATGTTGCCTGGTGCAGATGGTTTAACCGTTTGTCGAGAAGTGCGTCCTCACTACCATTCACCGATCCTGATGTTAACTGCGCGTACCGAAGATATGGATCAGGTCTTGGGTCTGGAAATGGGCGCAGATGATTATGTGGCTAAACCTGTACAGCCTCGAGTATTATTGGCGCGCATTCGTGCTTTATTACGTCGTACCGATAAAACTGTTGAAGATGAAGTGGCACAGCGCATCGAATTTGATGATTTGGTTATCGATAATGGTGGACGCTCAGTGACCTTAAATGGTGATCTGGTTGATTTCACCAGTGCTGAATATGATTTGCTCTGGCTATTGGCTTCAAATGCAGGTCGTATCTTGTCTCGTGAAGATATTTTTGAGCGTTTGCGTGGTATTGAGTACGATGGTCAGGATCGTTCGATTGATGTGCGTATTTCACGCATTCGTCCAAAAATTGGCGATGATCCAGAGAATCCGAAGCGTATCAAAACAGTGCGTAGTAAAGGTTATTTATTTGTAAAAGAAACTAATGGTATGTGAAACATCCATTGTTAGTAAAAATCTCCCAATAAGGTTGATCGAGTGTTTAAACACAGTATCTTCTTACGTATTTATGCGGGTTTGGTGGTCTTGGTTATGCTGGTGGCTTTGTTTGGCTACTTGCTGGTTCAGATCATCAATTACCAACGTGCTCAGGAATATCGTGAATCCCTGACGAATGGTGTTTCTTTTGTCATTAGTGAAGGTGTTGCTCGCCAGCCGGGAGAACAGCAAAAACTAGACTGGATCTCAGATGCCTCTGATTTGCTTGAGCTGCCGATTTATTATGTGGCATCAAATAAAATCGAGCTTTCCAGAACAGAAAAAAAACGTATTGAAGAGCAAAAATCAGTTGTTCGCTATGACGCTGAAAATGGCATTGCTTATGTCATTATTGGTTTGCCTGAAGACAGTAAGCATTTCTTGTATGTCAAAGTAGATAAAATTGGTGAGCGTCAGATGAAAGCGCTGCCTATTTTTATTCTGGATTATCTCATCTATTATCCGGGACAAGAAAAAGAATATATTAATCGTATTCAAAAACATTTTTCTTATCCAATCACCATTGAAAATGTTAAAGATATTCAACTGGATTCTGAGCAAATTGGTCGTTTGCGTCAGGATCAAAGTGTGATTTTGTATAAAGATAGTGCAACGGTGCGTGGAACGACGATCTCCATTGTTTCTCCAATGCCTAATAATCCGACTGAGGTTTTGGTCTTAGGGCCAGTACCTATGTTTAACTGGATGCCTTTTCAATTATCCGCAGGAATTACCCTATTTAGCTTATTTTTGTTGAGCTTAGGGGTGTATGGGCTGATCTTGCCGTTAGAGAGAAAGATCAGGCAGGTGAGATTTGCTCTGAATCGCATGAAGTCTGGTGATTTATCTTTGCGGGTACCTATTGATGGTAGTGATGAGATGGCCAATCTGGCATCAAGCTATAACAATATGTCAGATCATATCCAGCGTTTGATTGAAGCACAGCGCGAATTGATGCGCGCAGTTTCCCATGAGCTACGAACGCCTGTGGCAAGAATCCGTTTCGGGATGGAAATGCTGGCTGAAGAGGATGATTACAATTATCGGATTCAGCAAATGGAAATGATTGATAAAGATATTGAAGCTCTAAATACCTTGATTGATGAGATCATGACTTATGCCAAGCTGGAGCAGGGTACACCTTCACTGGATTTTGAGGAAATTGCTCTGATTGATGTCTTGGATCAGGTCGCTGTTGAAACAGAAGCGCTAAAAACTCAAAAAGAAATCGAGCTGATACCGCCACCGAATTATGTGATAGCAGATGCAGAGCGTCGTTATTTACATCGTGTGGTGCAAAATCTGGTGGGGAATGCAGTACGTCATTGTGATCATAAAGTTCGCTTGAGTGGTGGTATCCGCGCAGATGGAAATGCTTTTGTTTGTGTGGAAGATGATGGTTCAGGTATTCCTGAAGAAGATCGGAAACGTGTTTTTGAAGCTTTTGCCCGTCTAGATGATAGTCGTACACGGGCTTCGGGTGGTTATGGCTTAGGGTTGTCTATTGTGAGCCGGATTGCGTACTGGTTTGGTGGAACCATTAGTGTGGATGAAAGTCCTGATTTAGGGGGCGCGCGTTTTATTATGTTATGGCCTGCAAAGCGGTTTAATCAAACTTTAAAACAGAAAAATCAACAGAAGCAAAAAGAAAGCACTCATTAGAGTGCTTTTTTTTAAACTGATTTAAATAGTCGACTTATTCTTGCAGGGTCGCATCTGGTGCAATCAAGGCTTTGCCTGTGCGTAAACTTGTCAAAGCATCTTGATCAAAATCAACTAATAAAAAGTTGTTTTCCGCATCGATTTTATAACCACTAATAATCTTTTGATCACCATTAATGGTTTCAATACGATACTCATCCGTAATGTTAAGGATGCCTTCTAGGTTGGTTGTGGTTGATGCGAGATCCTGACGAAACAGATCATAAATATCACGTAAATCAAAAATTGCATTGTCTGCATCGGGATGCTTTTGTACATATTCTTGAATATGTCGAATGAGCAATTGAGCGTAAAGAAAGTAGTTAGGCTTATGTGTGTAGTGCAGACTCATTGATTTACTCCTTATTCTTTGTTTTAAGCATACACAATCGCTCAAGGTTGATGTGTATAAAGTTAATTAAAGCATGTAACTGAATTGCAAAGACTTATAGGTCAAATTCCATATGTTTTCCTCATTTAGAAAATCTACTTGTTTAATCTGTTTTATTTCTAACCCATATGAATTGAAGTAACAGTACAATTCGGGTTTAGGGTGATCTGTTTTTCAAAATAGCATGCCCTTTTAGGCTTGAGATAGTCTTTTATCGCTTTAATTTTCAGTGCAATTACTGCTAGGTATCGTCTGATTTTATGCTACATTTGATGTCGATGGTATTTTTTGAGAAAATAGCAAAATAATTCAAAAAAATAAATAATAAGTGGCGGTTAAAAAAGCGTAATCATGATTTAGGACAAAATTGTCCGAAATAATGGTTAAAATGTAAGAAAATGAAAAAAATAATCATAATGTGAGAATTGATTTAATAAACCGATAAATACCAGTGGATTTAGCGTTCAAGCCATATATTTTCTAAAATTGTCTAAAAAATCATCCTAAAGACTAAGATACTTCACCTAGCAACAGAAATTAGAAATCAGGTACAATTGGCGGGATTAATTTTTATGTTTGGTGTATTTGAAGGCCAATACATACATTCTTTGTTAAATAATAGGCCTGCCAGGAGTTATCCCCGCATGAGTGCCATTACTCCATACGAATGGGCAACTATTGCCTTCGTGATCGGTGTTACATTTCTGTGCGTTTTTATGCTTACCGTTCCCTTGCTCCTAGGGGGTAAATCATGGGGGCGCGCGAAGCAAGAACAATTTGAATCGGGTGTTGTGAGTGCCGGTGGTGCACGTATTCGGCTGTCTGCTAAATTCTATCTAGTTGCGATCTTTTTTGTCGTTTTCGATATAGAAGCACTTTATCTTTATGCATGGGCCACCACGGTGCGAGAGGTTGGGTGGGTTGGTTTTACCACTGCGGCTATATTTATTTTAGTTTTACTCGTTGGTTTGGTTTATGAGCTTTCTACAGGTGGTTTAAATTGGTCACCAGCAGATCGTCGTAAATCAGCAGGAATTAAAGCCAAAGTGAGTTCTAAACAGATGAATATTGCTGATATTACCCGCTTCAATTCTATTGAGGAGTTGGTGGTGGATCCTACAGGTCACATTCCAGCTCAATCCTCAGGTCGTATGAAGTCTATTTCAGCGGCTCAAACCTCATCTGAACAGGAGTAACTCGGGATGAAATATACATTAACCCGTGCGAATCCGAGCGCTGATCAATATCCTTTGCAAGAACGCCAAATTGTCACTGATCCACTCGAAGAAGAAGTCAATAAAAATGTCTTCATGACACGTCTGGAAGATGTGATGCACAATGTGGTCAACTGGGGTCGTAAAAACTCAGTCTGGCCATTTAACTTTGGTACTTCGTGCTGTTACGTTGAGTATGCAACCACCTTAACGGGTGTGCATGATTTATCACGTTTTGGTGCTGAGGTTATCCGTGCTTCACCGCGTCAAGCTGACTTGATGATTGTGGCAGGAACATGCTTCGTCAAAATGGCACCTGTTATTCAACGTCTTTATGAACAAATGCTTGAGCCAAAATGGGTTATTTCCATGGGGGCATGTGCAAATTCAGGCGGTATGTACGATATTTATTCGGTTGTACAGGGCGTCGATAAAATTATTCCTGTTGATGTGTACGTCCCAGGTTGTCCACCTCGTCCTGAAGCATTGATTCAAGCATTAATGCTACTTCAAGACCAAATTCAATTAGAGCGCCGTCCACTTTCTGCCGTAATTGGTGATGATCTTAAGCCAGTGTATAAGCCAAAGATGATGCCAGAACGCGATCGCAAAAATGCTGCGCGTATTGCGGTGAAAAACCTACGCTCTATGGATGAAATTAAATAATTTTCATGATGAAGTTTTGACATATTCGTAGGATATGGTTCATCGGGAAAATTGACAAAATTTGTATTAAATAGGAAGCCAAGCCAATGGCTGAAACTGACATTGCTATGCCAGAATCAACACCAGTTGATTCACGCCCAGCATTTGCAATTGTAGAGGAACTCCAAACTAAGTTTGGTGAAAACTTCTATGTGCAACCGACTTGTGAAGAGTTTCCGACTGTCTGGGTTGAGCGCGCACGCGTACAAGATATACTGATGTTCTTACGTAAAGTGGAACGTCCTTATGTGATGTTGTTTGACTTATCTGCGGTGGATGAGCGTTTACGTACCCATCGTGATGGTTTGCCTGCATCTGATTTCACGGTGTTCTATCACTTATTATCATTAGAACGTAATAGTGATATTCGTATCAAAGTGGCGTTGAATGAGAATGATATCAACATTCCAACAGCCACCAATATTTGGCCGAATGCCAACTGGTACGAACGTGAAGCTTACGATATGTTCGGGATCAATTTCGAAGGGCATCCGATGCTACGTCGAATTTTGTTACCCACTTATTGGGAAGGGCATCCGCTGCGTAAAGAGTATTCTGCACGTGCGACTGAATATACTCCGTATATGCAGAACAAAGCCAAGCAAGACTTTGAGCAGGAACATTTACGTTTTGTCCCAGAAGATTGGGGATTAAAACGTGGAAATGCCGATGAGGATTTCATGTTCCTGAACTTGGGACCTAACCATCCGTCTGCACATGGTGCGTTCCGTGTGGTGTTGCAGCTAGATGGTGAAGAAGTCAAAGACTGTGTGCCTGATATCGGTTATCACCATCGTGGTGTAGAAAAAATGGCTGAGCGTCAAACATGGCACTCTTTCATTCCATATACAGATCGTGTTGACTACTTGGGCGGTTGCGCACAAAACATGCCTTATGTCATGGGTGTCGAGCAACTTGCTGGGATCACCGTTCCTGATCGTGCGCAATGTATTCGTGTCATGATGTCTGAACTTTTCCGTATCAATAACCACTTGTTGTATATCGGTACGGCGATTCAGGATGCTGGTGGTATGACGCCAGTATTTTATATGTTTGCTGACCGTCAAAAAATCTATGACGCAATTGAAGCCATTACAGGGTTCCGTATGCACCCTGCGTGGTTCCGTATTGGTGGAACAGCACATGACCTTCCAAATAACTGGCAAAAACTGATTCGTGACATTCTCGAATGGATGCCAAAACGTTTGAAGGAATATCATACTGCGGCGCTTAAAAACTCAGTATTTGAAGGTCGTACCCGTAATGTTGCTCAATATGATGCAAAATCTGCATTGGCTTGGGGAATAACAGGGACAGGTTTACGCGCGACAGGGATTGACTTTGATGTGCGTAAATATCGTCCATACAGTGGTTACGAAAATTACGATTTTGAAGTGCCACTTGAGTATGAAGGCGATGCTTATGCTCGTGTGATGGTTCACTATCGTGAAATCGAAGAATCGCTAAAAATCGTGAAACAATGTCTGGATAATATGCCATCTGGTCCATATAAAGCGGATCATCCTCTGGCAGTTCCACCACCGAAAGACAAAACCCTGCAAGACATTGAAACTCTCATTACGCACTTCTTAAGCGTGTCATGGGGGCCTGTCATGCCAGCAGGCGAAGCATCTGTAATGGCTGAAGTGGTGAAAGGCGCGTCTAACTATTACTTGACTTCGGATAAGTCAACCATGAGTTATCGTACTCGTATTCGTACACCGACCTTTACACATCTACAGCAAATTCCATCGGTGATTAACGGCAGTCTGGTTTCGGACTTGATCATTTATCTGGCGACCATTGATGTGGTTATGGCTGACGTGGATCGATAGGGGTACGTATTATGATGATTTTGACTGATAAAAAGCCACGTGTGAATGTTGAAGGGATTTTGACGTCTGACGAAATCCATGAAATTGAACATCACATTCATCACTATCCTTATCCTCGCGCGGCATCATTGGATGCACTTAAGTGTGTACAACGCCGCAATGGTTGGGTCGATGACGCACAAATGAATGCTATTGCACAACTGCTTACGATCAGTGTTGCTGATTTGGAAGGCGTAGCAACATTCTATAACCGAATCTATCGTCAACCAGTAGGTCGCCATGTGATTTTACTGTGCGACTCGATTGCCTGTTTCTTGATGGGTGCTGAAACGCTAGCAGAAGCTTTCCAGCGTGAGCTTGGTATTCAGTACGGGCAAACGACGCAAGATGGCCGTTTTACGCTATTGCCAATTTGCTGTTTAGGTAATTGTGACAAAGGTCCAACTTTAATGATCGATGAAGATACCCACGGTTTGGTCGATGTTTCTTCGGTTAAACAGTTATTGGAGAAGTATGTATGAATACTGAACCAAAACCGATTTATGGCGATGGTAATCCAGAAACTCATCCGCTGACTTGGCGTTTGAGTAAGCAGGAACATGTTCGTAATGCGGATGATTATGAAGCATTAGAAGGTTATGCTGGCTTTAAAAAAGCGATTGGTATGAAACCTGCTGAAGTTTTGGAAGTCGTTAAAGCAGCAACGGTAAAAGGCCGTGGTGGTGCAGGTTTCCCCGCGGGGATTAAATGGTCATTGATGGCGCCAAATGATGGCGGTCCACGTTATCTGATTTGTAATGCAGATGAAATGGAGCCAGGTACATTTAAAGACCGTTTATTGATGGAAAAATTACCACATCAATTAATTGAAGGCATGCTCATTGCAGCATATACCTTGGAAGCAACTCAAGGTTATATCTTCATTCGTGGTGAATATATCGAAGCGGCGCAATACTTAAATGAGGCTTTAGAACAAGTTCGTGCCAAAGGTTATTTGGGAGAAAATATCCTAGATACAGGTTGGAGTTTTGAGCTGTTTGTTCATACAGGTGCAGGGCGTTATATCTGTGGCGAAGAAACTGCATTGATTAACTCGTTGGAGGGTCGTCGGGCGAACCCTCGTACCAAACCACCATTCCCGCAAGTAGCTGGGGCATGGGGTCGTCCAACGATTGTGAACAACGTCGAAACTTATAACAACTTGCCAGCGATTATGTTACGTGGTCCTGAATGGTATATCGGTTTATCTGCTGGTAAATCTAAAGATCCGGGCACTAAGATTTATGGCGCATCAGGTAAAGTCAAATTTCCAGGACTTTGGGAACTCCCATTTGGAACGACTGCACGTGAAGTGATTGAAGACTACGCGGGCGGAATGCGTGATGGCCTAAAACTGAAAGCATGGTTACCGGGCGGTGCATCAACGGACTTTTTAGCAGCTGAACATATTGATTTACCCATGGATTCAGAAAGCATCATGAAAGCAGGTTCACGTTTGGGAACATGTTTGTTGATGGTGGTCGATGAAACCCAATGTATGGTTTCAGCGGTGCGTAATTTAGAAGAATTCTTTGCGCGTGAATCGTGTGGCTGGTGTACGCCATGCCGTGATGGTTTACCTTGGGCGGTCAAAGCACTGAAAGCACTTGAAAATGGTCAAGGTAAGATGGAAGACATCGAACATCTGTCTGAACTCACCAAAAAGTTGTGGATCGGTAAGACCTTCTGTGCTCACGCACCAGGTGCGATGGAACCGTTGATGGGTGCACTCAAATATTTCCGTAGCGAGTTTGAAGCAAAAGTGACCCATCGTCCTGTTGCCCAAGCCAGCCACGTAGAACAAGTTTAAGGAATTCGACTATGGCTACAATTCATGTCGATGGAAAATCATATGAAGTCAATGGGTCTGAAAACCTGCTACAAGCATGTTTGTCCCTAGGCATCGACATCCCGTATTTTTGTTGGCACCCATCTTTAGGTTCTGTTGGTTCATGTCGTCAATGTGCGGTCACTCAGTATGCAAATGCTGAAGATACCCGTGGGCGTTTGGTCATGTCTTGTATGACCCCCGCGGCTGACAATACCTTTATCTCCATTGAAGACAAAGAGGCAGTTGCTTTTCGTGAGTCTGTGGTTGAGTTCTTAATGACCAACCACCCACACGACTGTCCAGTGTGCGAAGAAGGTGGTCACTGTCATTTGCAAGATATGACCGTCATGACAGGTCATGATCGTCGTCGTTATCGCTTTACTAAACGGACACATCACAACCAAGAATTAGGTTCTTTTATTGCACATGAAATGAACCGTTGTATTGCATGTTATCGTTGTGTACGTTATTACAACGATTATGCTGGTGGTACAGATTTTGGTGTATATGCCAATGCATCACGTGTTTACTTTGGTCGCCCGGAATCAGGTACTTTAGAATCTGAATTCTCTGGTAACTTGACCGAAGTTTGTCCAACAGGTGTATTTACTGATAAAACTCATTCAGCACGTTATAACCGTAAATGGGACATGCAGTATGCACCGAGCGTATGTCAGGGCTGTTCTTCTGGCTGTAATATTTCACCAGGTGAACGCTATGGTGAATTACGCCGTGTAGAGAACCGTTTTAATGGTGAAGTGAATCAATACTTCCTGTGTGACAAAGGCCGTTTTGGTACGGGTTATGTCAATAATGCAGATCGCCCACGTCAGCCACAGTTCCGTGTGGGGCAAACGGTGTCAAATGTATCTGTTGATCAGGCATTGGATGAAGTCATTGTTAAAATTCAAGGCAAAAAAGTCTTGGGTATTGGTTCACCACGTGCCAGCCTTGAATCAAACTATGCGCTACGTGAGTTAGTCGGACAAGATAACTACTCAACAGGAATGTCGCAAAAAGAGCAAAATCTGGTTGAGCTTGCAGCATCGATCATGCAAATGGATGGTGTTTATAATCCAAACATGCGTGAAATCGAAAGCTACGATGCAGTATTGATTTTGGGTGAAGATTTGACGCAAACAGCGCCTCGTATGGCATTGTCAGTACGTCAAGCGGCGAAAAATAAAGCCAAGCAAATGGCTGCAGATCGTCGTACACCAGACTGGTTGGCAGAACCTTTACAACGTATTGGTCAGGATCAGAAATCTCCGATTTACATTTTGGCAGCAACACAAACCCGTTTAGCAGATGTCGCAACTGGTGAAGTGGTTGCTTCTCCAAACGATATTGCTCGTCTTGGTTTTGCTGTGGCGGCCGCTGTAAAAGGTGAAACCATTCTTGGTTTAGATGATGATGCCAAAGCATTTGCACAAAGCATTGCTGATGCACTAAAAGCAGCTAAAAAGCCATTAATCATTTCAGGTACAAGTTTGCAAGACCCTGCGATTATGGAAGCTGCCGCTCAAGTTGCACAAAATCTGGATCATGCTGGTTTAACGTTGACTGTTCCTGAAGTGAACTCGATGGGGCTGGCACTATTTGGTGGTCAGAGTTTAGAACAAGCATTTGCACAAGATTACGATACTGTCGTGATTGTAGAAAATGACTTATTCCGTCGTTTACCTGCACTTCAGGTAAAAGCTGCACTTGCAAAAGCGGAAACTGTGATCGTATTAGACCACAGTGAAACTGAAACGCTGAAACAAGCCGATATCGTGCTTTCAGCAGCCAGTTTTGCTGAAGGTGATGGGACGGTGGTCAGTCAGGAAGGTCGTGCACAGCGTTTTTATCAAGTCTATGACCCAAGTTATTACAATCCTGAATATGCGATTAAAGAGTCTTGGCGCTGGTTACATGCCATTGAAACAGGATTACATGGTAAAGCGATTAACTGGACTCTATTAGACGATGTTATTGAATCCGTTGTGAAAAATGTTCCTGCATTAGAAGCGATTCAGGATGTTGCACCAGATGCAGGTTATCGTGTGCATGGGTTGAAGATTGCGCGTGAACCACGTCGTTATTCAGGTCGTACCGCACTTCGTGCTCCAATTTCAGTGCATGAACCTAAACAACCTGTCGATGTCGACTCTGCCTTAACATTCTCGATGGAAGGTTATGTCGGACCACAAAAGGCATCATCATTAGTACCGTTTGCATGGGCACCGGGGTGGAACTCACCACAATCTTGGAATAAATATCAAGATGAAGTCGGAGGTCACTTAAAAGGTGGCGACGCTGGTATTCGTTTATTCGATCGTTTGCCAAAACGTCCTGCGCGTAGCTTCGTTGCACCTTCGGCTGTTGTTGTAAACCCTGAAAGCTTCCGTTTGGTTCCGATGCACCATATTTTTGCCTCAGGCGAATTTACCATTAAGACTCCTGCTATGCAGTCTCGTATTCCAACAGCTGCTTTTGCTGTGGGTGAACAAGATGCAACACGTTTAAACTTGAAAGATGGTGAGCATATTTCGGTGAAAGCAGGTGAAACTACGGTGAGCTTGCCTGTACAGGTTATTGAGTATTTACCAACGGGTTATATCGGTTATCCAATTGGTTTGGCGCCAACAGTTTCATTGGCTGAGCCTGTATCAGTCGCGGTAGGAGTGTAATTCATGCAACAAGAATTTATGCGTCAAACGCCGCTCTGGGCTGAAAACTGGCCAATCGCTTACTCGGTCATTCAAGCCATCGTGATTATGCTGGTGGTTGTGGTTATTGCAGCATTAATGTCGTTTATTGAACGTCGTCTTTTGGCTTTATGGCAGGACCGTTACGGTCCTAACCGTGTTGGCCCAGGCGGGATGTTCCAGATCGTGGCGGACATGCTCAAAATCATGTTCAAAGAAGACTGGACACCAAAATTTGCCGATAAACTCACATTCCGTATGGCGCCAGCAGTTGCAATGGCAACGGCTGTATTGTCATTTATGGTGATTCCAATCAGTCCAACGCTTGGCGTTGCAGACATGAGTATCGGCTTATTGTTCTTTATGGCAATGGCTGGTATCGCTGTATATGCTGTGCTATTTGGTGGTTGGTCATCAAACAACAAATACTCTTTACTTGGTGGTCTACGTTCTGCAGCTCAAACCATTTCTTATGAAGTGTTTTTGGGTATTTCCCTGATGGGCGTTGTTGCTATTGCTGGTTCATTTAACCTGCGTGAAATCGTTGAAGCCCAACGTGATGTATGGTTCATTATTCCGCAATTTATTGGCTTCATGGTATTTGTGGTCGCGGGTGTTGCGGTAACTCACCGTCATCCATTTGACCAACCAGAAGCAGAGCAAGAGCTGGCCGAAGGTTACCATGTAGAATATGGTGGGATGAAGTGGGGGATGTTCTTCGTTGCAGAATACGTCAATATCGTGCTGATTTCTGCCTTGATCGTAACCTTATTCTTCGGTGGCTGGCTCGCACCATTTAATATTGAGATTCCATTTGTTCCACCTGTGTTCTGGTTCATTATCAAAACAGCATTCTTTATGATGATGTTTATTTTGGCACGTGGTTCTTTAATGCGACCACGTTATGACCAAGTGATGAACTTTGGTTGGAAAATTTGTTTGCCGCTGGCGTTAGTCAACTTACTCGTGACTGGTGCTGTGATTCTGATGAATCAGGCCTAAGACAGCAGGGAGTACAAAATGTATAAAGTTCTAGCTGGAGTTGGGTCAATCGTTCGTACCTTGTGGATGGTATTTACTCACATTACGCGTAAACGAGACACAATTCTATATCCAGAAGTCCCAGCAGAGGACATTGTACCGCCTCGCTATCGTGGCCGTATTGTTTTAACCCGTGACCCCGATGGTGAAGAACGCTGTGTTGCGTGTAACCTATGTGCGGTGGCATGTCCTGTCGGTTGTATTTCACTGCAAAAAGCAGAAAAAGAAGACGGACGTTGGTATCCAGAGTTTTTCCGTATCAACTTTTCGCGTTGTATTTTCTGCGGAATGTGTGAAGAAGCATGTCCAACGACTGCGATCCAGCTCACTCCAGATTTTGAGTTAGGTGAATATGTGCGTCAGGACTTGGTTTATGAAAAAGAAAACTTATTGATTTCTGGACCAGGTAAATATCCTGACTATAACTTCTATCGTGTTGCTGGTATGGCAATTGATGGTAAAGACAAAGGTCAGGCGCAAAAAGAAAGTGCACCAGTTGATGTACGGAGTTTATTACCATGATGTGGCCATTTTATTTGATGGCTCTCGTGGCCATTGTCTCTACGATTCGTGTGGTGACTAACGCGAATCCCGTACATGCTTTACTCAGTCTGATTGTTTCATTACTTGCGGTAGCGGGTATTTTCATGATCGTGGGAGCACCATTTGCTGGAGCGCTTGAAATCATTGTCTATGCTGGTGCAATCATGGTGCTGTTTGTTTTCGTGGTGATGATGCTGAATTTAGGGCAGCATACTGTGGAACAGGAGCGTAAGTGGTTAAGTTCTGAAACGTGGGCTGTTCCCGCTTTGATGAGCTTCTTGCTTGGATTGATATTAGTTTGGATGCTATGCAGTGATTACACAGTTCCTGGGCAAGTGATGGGTCAAGAAGTAATCGGCCCTAAAGCTGTAGGTCAAGCACTGTTTACTCATTATTTATTATTGGTTGAAGTTGCCGCGATGTTACTGCTTGCAGCATTAGTTGCAGCATTCCACTTAGGTAAACGTGAACCAAGTGCAGAAGGGGAACAATAAAAATGGGCAATATCCCTTTAGAACATGGTTTGATTGTTGCAACCATTCTTTTTGCACTGGGTTTTTACGGTGTGATGGTGCGACGCAATCTTCTCTTTATGTTAATGAGCCTTGAAATCATGATGAATGCTGCGGCATTGGCATTTGTTTTAGCAGGAAGTGCATGGGCACAACCTGATGGTCAGATTATGTTTATCCTGATTTTGACTCTTGCTGCGGCAGAGGCTTGTATTGGTCTTGCGATCGTCCTTCAGTTTTACCATCGCTTCCACCATCTGGATGTGGATGCTGCTAGTGAGATGCGCGGATGAGTACTTTATATTTAACGATTCTTTTTCCGCTAATAGGTTTTATTTTATTAGCGATAGGGCGCGATAAGCTCTCTGAAAATGTAGCAGCCATTATAGGTGTCGGTTCAGTTGGACTCTCTGCATTATTTGCTTTGATTGCAGGGTTAGCATTTACCAGTAGCGGACAACCATTTTTTGTCCAACATTTGTGGACTTGGTTTAATGTGGGTGGTTTTGCGCCAGGTATTACATTACAGCTAGATGGTTTGTCATTACTGATGACAGGCATGATTACGGGTGTAGGCTTTCTGATCCATATCTTTGCTTCATGGTATATGCGCGGTGAAGAAGGTTATGCGCGTTTCTTCTCCTATTTCAACCTGTTTGTTGCCAGCATGTTGGTGTTGGTTCTTGGCGATAACTTGGCGTTATTGTTCTTGGGGTGGGAAGGCGTAGGCCTGTGCTCATATCTATTGATTGGATTTTATTATTCAAATCCAGATAATGGTTGGGCAGCGATTAAAGCATTCACCGTAACACGTGTTGGTGATGTCTTTTTACTGATTGCACTATTCCTGCTGTATCAACAATTTGGCACTCTAAATACGCAATATATTGTTGAAAATGCAGCAACGGTGATGACACAAAGTTCATCATTGTCTATTTGGACTGCATTAATGTTGTTCTTGGGTGCGGCAGGTAAATCAGCGCAAATTCCATTGCAAACATGGTTAGCCGATGCGATGGCAGGTCCTACACCTGTTTCGGCTCTCATCCATGCTGCAACCATGGTTACAGCGGGTGTCTACCTCACCAGTCGTATGCATACCGTGATTGAAATGGCACCAGCAGTCATGCAATTCATTTCAATTACGGGTGCCGTAACTTTGCTGGTCGCAGGTTTTGCAGCATTGGTTCAAACCGACATCAAACGTATTTTGGCTTACTCAACGATGAGTCAGCTTGGCTATATGTTTATGGCAGTAGGTGCAGAAGCCTATCAGGCAGGTCTGTTCCATATGTTGGCGCATGCATTCTTTAAAGCGTTATTGTTCTTATCGTCTGGTGCGGTCATTCTGGCTTGCCATCACGAACAAAACATTTTCAAAATGGGCGGTTTACGGAAAAAGATTCCATTTGTATTTTGGTGTTTTGTCATCGGCGGCGGTGCACTTGCAGCACTCCCAATCGTGACGGTCGGTTTCTTCTCTAAAGATGCGGTCCTAGGTGCAGTTTATGCACAGTCTGTGATTGCGAACTTACCACTTTACAATACTTTGTATTGGGTCGGGGTTGTAGGTGCATTCTTAACGTCTATTTATACCTTCCGTTTAATCTGGGTGGTATTTTTTGGCGAAGAAAAAACAGAAGCTCACGCTATTCATGGTGTGACTTACTGGTTACCTTTGGCTATTCTTGCATTTTTATCGACAGGTATTGGTTACTTCTTACAAGCACCAGTTCTAAGATTATTAAGCAGTGCCAATATCCCGAGTTTCGTTGTTCCTGAAAGTTTGGAGGCTGCAGTTGCTCATGCCGAACATTTGGCAAGTGGTATTGCGATTGCAGGTTTAATCGTCGGAATCTTACTCTTTGTATTTGCATACGCGGCGGTTAAATCTTTTGCTAAAAGCAACTTGGGTTCAGGTTTAGTGCATATTTGTCGTACTGCATTTGGTTTTGATGCCTTATATAACATTGTGTTTGTAAAACCTTATTTGTTTATAGCAAAACTTCTAGGTCGAGATCCAATCGATAGCATGTGGCTGGTATTGCCTGCCTTGGTGAAAGGCGGCAACAAATTTACGAGTTCACGTCAGACTGGTTTAGTGCGTGAATACGCATCAAGTATGTCGCTTGGTGTTGTCGTGCTGTTGATGATCCTTATCGTTATTCAGGTGGTGGGGAAATAAAATGGAAAACAATTTAATTTTACCCGCACTGATTTTAGTTCCTTTCATTGCTGGTTTTGTTTGCTGGTTGGTCGATAAACTCGACCAGCATTTACCGCGCTGGATTGCTTTAATTGCTATGCTCGTGACTTTGGGATTGACGCTTGCATTATGGCAAAGTGGTCAATTTCATTATGAGCTTGGTGCTCGAGTCCCAACATGGTCAGCAGAGTTTAATCTTCCTTGGATTCAGACTTTAGGGATCAATATCCATCTTGCTATTGATGGCTTATCACTCTTAATGGTCGGGTTAACTGCTTTACTGGGTGTTTTGGCAGTCGGCTGTTCATGGGGTGAAATCCAGAAAAATGTCGGGTTCTTCCACCTAAACCTTTTATGGTCTTTGGGCGGGGTAATCGGGGTTTTCCTTGCTGTTGATTTGTTCTTGTTCTTCTTCTTCTGGGAGATGATGCTGGTTCCAATCTACTTCCTGATCGCACTTTGGGGTCATAAAGGATCAAATGGTCGCTCACGTGTCTACGCGGCAACTAAATTCTTCCTTTATACCCAGATTGCAGGTTTAATCATGCTGATTGGTATTTTGGGTCTTGTGGTCTATGGCTACATGATGACAGGTTCGATCGGATTTGATTACAACTACTTGCTTGCAGTCGCCAATACACTCGATCAGCAAGCACCTGCGGTTGCCTATGCATTTATGATCTGTATGTTTATTGGTTTTGCAGTGAAATTACCAGTATTTCCACTGCATGGCTGGTTACCTGATGCGCATGCTCAGGCACCGACTGCTGGTTCTGTAGACTTGGCAGGTATTTTGATTAAAACTGCTGCGTATGGTTTACTCCGTTTTGTGATTCCATTCTTTCCAGCGGCTTCTGCACAATTTGCAGATATCGCCATTATCTTTGGTTTGATTGGTATTTTTTACGGTGCTTGGTGTGCCTATCAGCAAACCGATATGAAACGTTTGTTGGCGTATACTTCAATTTCGCACATGGGCTTTGTGCTTCTTGCGATTTATGCAGGTAATATCCTGACGTATCAGGGTCTAATGATTATGATGCTGGCACACGGTTTATCTTCTGCTGCACTATTCATTATGTCTGGTCAAGTCTATGAGCGTCTACATACGCGTGATTTACGTCTAATGGGTGGATTACGTGGACAGCTCCAATATTTACCATTCTTCCTGATGTTCTTTGTTGCTGCTTTGGTAGGTATTCCAGGATTAGGTAACTTTATTGGTGAATTCCTGATCTTGATGGGTTCATTTAATAAATACCCTGCGTTCACTATTATCGCTGCGGTGAGTTTGGTTTTTGCAGGGCTATATGGTTTGATTCTGATTCATAAAGCATTGTTTGGTGAGCCAAACCCTGAACAAAAACAACATTATGTTCAACCGCTTAAAGATTTGAATTTACGTGAGCTTGTTATTTTGATGGTGTGTTTGATTGGTTTGGTCTGGTTGGGTCTTTATCCTCAAACCTTCCTCGACATATCTCACTCAAGCATGCAATGGTTAGCCAACAGCTATAGTCCTGTACAGCCCGTGGTTGACTTGACTCAGCAAGCGGTGACTCAGCTTAGTAATGTGGAGATCCAATAAGCCATGAACTTCACAATGTCTTTTTCTCAGCTTATGCCTTTGGCGCCCGTGATGATTGTGGCTTTGACCGCAGTCGTTGTGATGATCCTGATTGCAATTAAACGTAATCATAATTTAATTGCGACAGTTTCCGTGGTGGGTCTAAACCTTGCCGCAGCTTATATTCTCATTACGATGTTCGGTGGTCATTTTGTACCTTCCAATGTCATGGGAATGTTTATGGTGGATCCGTTTACACTGATTTACCAGTTGCTCATTATCGTGGCTTCACTTGCATGCTGCACCTTATCGCATGCGTATATTGAAACCTATAAAGATAATCGCGAAGAGCTTTACTTATTGCTTCTGATCTCTGTATCAGGGGCAATGCTCATGGTTGCAAGTGCGCATTATGCTTCTTTCTTCATTAGCCTTGAGTTAATGTCGATCCCAGTTTATGGCTTGCTTGCTTATACCTATCAGCGAAGTCGTTCACTTGAATCAGGTGTGAAGTATCTTGTACTTTCTGCGACTGCCTCTGCAATGCTTTTGATGGGTATGGCTTATATTTATGCTTATACAGGTTCATTGTCTTTCTATGACTCTGTACAAGCATTATTTAATGCAATTCGCCAACCAATGGTAATTTTAGGGCTTGCACTGGTCATTTTTGCTGTTGCCTTTAAACTTTCATTGGCACCATTTCATAAATGGACACCTGATGTTTATGCAGGTGCACCAGCGCCAATGGCGACCTTTTTGGCGACTGTAGCGAAAGTGGCAACGATTGGTTTATTTGTACGGTATATGCTGACCTCTGGTGCGATCCTTGTCGATTCACTCGTAACGATTTTAACGATCATTGCCGTGTTATCTATTTTAGCGGGTAACTTGCTTGCAGTACGCCAAGTCAATTTAAAGCGTATTTTGGCTTATTCATCGATTGCA
Organism: Acinetobacter sp. WU_MDCI_Axc73; assembly: GCF_025562455.1. Classification (GTDB taxonomy): domain Bacteria; phylum Pseudomonadota; class Gammaproteobacteria; order Pseudomonadales; family Moraxellaceae; genus Acinetobacter. The sequence continues at coordinate 2,308 of NZ_JAHPRO010000019.1, read as the reverse complement.
CATTTTGGCTATTTGTTGATTGCTTTAATCAGCATGACCTACGCAAGTTTAGGTAGCGTTACAGTGTATGTCGTGACTTATGTGCTGACGACCATTGGTGCATTCGGTGCGGTTGCGTTAATGTCTAGCCCATATAACAATGTCGATGAAGCTGAAAGTCTTGCGGATTACCGTGGTTTATTCTGGCGTCGTCCTGTATTAACTGCAACCTTAACCGTGATGATGTTATCTTTGGCGGGTATTCCATTGACTGCAGGCTTTATTGGTAAGTTCCTTGTGGTGATGGCTGCGGTAACGACTCAGCATTGGTTCTTGGCTGCCATGATTATTGTGGGTAGTGGTATTGGTTTGTATTACTACTTACGTGTAATGGTAGTCATGTATATGACTCCACCTGAAGTTCCTCGTATTGATGCAGATAAGCATTGGGGACAAAAAGTAGGTGGAATTATGGTCTTGGCTGCGGCTGCATTGGTTTTAATTATTGGTATCTATCCAGATCCAGTCATTAAACTAGCCCTAGAAGGCGAGATTTTATCCCCGTTACATTTTGTGTTATCACAACAGCATTAAGCTTGTGTTTTAACAAAAAAAACCTCCATTCGTGGAGGTTTTTTAATTTTCGTCATTAAAACTATTTATAATATATCAAGTTTAATGTTGTTTTAGGTGTTCTCCCGTGCCCATTCAAGAAATCCGTCATCCTCTGATTCGTCATAAACTTGGCTTATTGCGACGTTCGGATATCAGCACAAAAAATTTCCGTGAACTTGCTCAAGAAGTCACAATGCTTCTGACTTATGAAGCCACTAAAGATTTGCAATTGGTCGATCATGATGTTGATGGCTGGGCGGGTAAAGTCACGACCCAGCGTATTGCAGGTAAAAAAATTACCATCGTTCCGATTTTACGAGCAGGAATCGGCATGTTGGAAGGCGTACTTAACCTGATTCCAAGTGCTAAAGTCAGTGTGCTCGGTTTGGAGCGTGATGAAGAAACCTTGCAAGCACGTACTTATTACAAAAAATTAGTTCCAGATGTTGCCAATCGTATCGCGATGATTATTGATCCGATGTTGGCGACGGGTAGTTCTTTAGTAGCTGCGATTGACGTTTTAAAAGCCAGTGGTTGTAAAGACATCCGCGTTATGATTTTGGTTGCTGCACCTGAAGGCATTAAAAAAGTACAAGAGTTACACCCAGAAGTTGAAATCTATACGGCATCGATTGATGATGGATTGAATGCACAAGGTTATATCGTGCCTGGTCTTGGCGATGCGGGAGATAAAATTTTTGGCAGTGTGCAAAAAGACTAACCCATACGATAAATAGGCCACCATGAGGTGGCTTTTTTTTTTGCAAAAAAGGATGTGTATTCCTTCTAAATTACTATTTAAGTTTTTATAAAAATTAAAATAAACTTAAATTTTTTATAAATATTAAATGGAAATAATTATTTACTACCTTAGGTGAATAAGAAAATACAATTATAACTATGGAGACAATATGAATAATGCTAGTGATAATTGTTATCAATTAAGATAGGATTGCGCTAATTTTATACAAGGGTACATTTAATGTTTAATACTCAACCCAAAAGATTAGCCCGTGCAATTTCAGTGATGATGTTTATGGCGGCTGGTAGTAGCTTTATTTATGCTGAAGATGTTTTGCCAACCATAAAACTGAAAGCTGACGCTCAAGATCAGCAAGGTTATACCGTTAAAAAATCTAAATCTGCGACCAAGATGGATCTGGCGCTGAAAGATACACCTCAGTCTGTCAGTGTGATTACTGCAGAACAAATACAGGATCAGCAACTCAAAGCATTAAGTGAAGTGTTAGATCAAACACCAGGTATTTATCAACAGCGTTATGGTGCTTTGGGGGCTGTAGGGACAGGAGGTGAATATGCAAGTTATTATGCACGTGGTTCAAAAGTCAATAATTTCTTGATTGATGGCGTAGTTTCAACCCCTGTAACAACGGGGCGTACAAGTATGTCGATGAGTACGCTAGATCCCTCGATTTATGAAAATGTGACTGTAGTCAAAGGCGCAACAGGATTAACGTCTGGGGTGGGGTACCCAAGTGCATCAATTAACTTAATTAGAAAACTGGCAACATCAAAAGTATCTACAGGCAGTGTCAACTTAAGTACATCTTCATTTGATGATAAATGGTCAGGCTTTCGTACAATTGTAGATGCACAGACACCATTGAATGAATCAGTGTCAACGGCAATTTAAAACTGACCCCTTTTACCTTAAAAACAGCAAAGTAAAATTGACCCCTTTGATGATTTATTA
>NZ_JAHPRO010000018.1 GCF_025562455.1 Acinetobacter sp. WU_MDCI_Axc73 | reverse complement strand
CAAAATGACCGCTATATTAACCAAGGGGGTCAGTTTTTAAATGCCATTAGGGGGTCATTTTTACACTGCCGCTAACATCAGGAACTATTCGAGGTCGTACCGTCATCTCCTACGATGATTATGATTCATTTATGCATTGGGGAGATTCTAATTCAGGATTATTTTATACGACTTTGGGCGCTGATTTAGATGCGAACACCACCCTAAATGTGGGGGCTTTATATGAACGAGCCAAATCTAAAGGTTTAAGTGTACATGGATTTACCAATTATAGTAATGGAGTGGTGAGTACTCGAGATCAAAAAGATAACTCGGCAGCACGTTGGGCTTATGGAAATGTAGATACCATTAATGCCTTTGTTGAATTAGAACATCGCTTCGAAAATGGCTGGAATGTCCAAGCAAATTATAATTATTTAACACAAGATACTGATGCAGTATATGCTGTGGTTGGGTCAAATCCAGGACGTACCGCAAATTATGCCAATAACACGGGCCGAGTAGTAGCAGGTTATCAAAAACTTCAGCCTGAATTACATGGTCTGGATATTTCTGCGACAGGACCTTACCAACTGTTTGGGCGTGAACACCAGATGATGGTAGGTGCTAGCTATCAGAATGTGCAAGCAGATGACCCTTATTATGATCGAGTGATTGGCTCAGATTGGGTTAATTTAGATACATGGAACGGTTATATTCCTATTCCAGCAACTTTGTATAAAACGACTGGAAAAACAAATACAACGGATATGTCGCAATATGGCTACTATGCTGCAACACGTTTAAATCCGACAGATAGATTGCACTTTATATTAGGCGTACGTGGTTTGGCTTATGACTATAAAGAAACCACTGCCAGTGAATCGACAGCTGATTTTTCAAAAGATAAAGCTTCGCCCTACGCGGGAGTGACATTCGACTTGACCTCATATCTTACGGCCTATGTAAGTTATACGAATATCTTTATGCCGCAAGCCGAGCGAAATGCCGATTATTCGGTATTAGAGCCTGTTCAGGGGGATAGCTATGAAGGCGGTTTAAAAGCAGCCTTTTATGAGAATCAGCTAAATCTATCTGCTGCTTACTTTCAATCCAATCTCAAGGATTTTGCTAAATATGTAGGCAGTTTTGCTGATGGTCCACATATTGGAGAAAGTATTTATGAGGGTGTCAAAGCCAAAACAGAAGGTTTTGAAATAGAGGCAAATGGGCAAATTCTTCCTCAATGGAACATCCAGACAGGCTACACTTATGCCAAAACTACATCAGTTGGTCAAACTATCAATCGCGATTATCCAAAGCAACAATTTAAACTTTATACGACCTACAATCTGCCAGCTCTTGATCAGAGGCTTAAACTGGGCGGGGGCATTAGATGGCAAAGTGAGATCGTAGATCAAACTTTATCTGGTGCAGCTTATGATGCAAATAGACAAGATTCTTTTGCAGTAATCGATTTGATGGCCAAATATCAGATCAGCAATGATGTTGCATTAGGTCTTAACGTCAATAATGTAGGGGATGAGGAGTATCGCTTAAACGTTTCAAACGGTACTTATGGTGATCCACGAACTTATATTTTTTCAATGAATTATAAGTTTTAATTTCACCACTATGAGACAGCAGTAGCAATTTAACCAACTGCTGTCTATATAAATATAAAAGATAATTTGATTTATAATTGTTTTTATTCTTATTTGAAAATTTATCTTATATAATTAGCCCGATTTTTAATGGGGAAATAGCGTGAAAAAGAACATATTATTTTTATCTCTCATTGCACTGCCAGCTTTTGCTTTTGCAGAAGCCGATACTGTCGTTTTACCTACTTTAGTATTGCAAAGTTACGATGAAGGGCGAATTGCCCAAAAATCAGCTTTGGGTATTTTAGGTGAAAAGTCATTGGTTGATACGCCATTTTCAATTTTGACTTATACAGATCAAGGCATTAAAGACCAACAAGCGTCAACCGTTGCAGAAGTATTAAAAAATGACCCGAGTATTCGAGCCACGACTAACTTTGGACATATGATGGAGAATCTTAATATTCGTGGTTTTGATGTCAACCATGATGAGATTGCTTTAAATGGTCAGTACGGTATGCAACCTTTTGGTAATACTCCTACAGATATTTTAGATTCTGTAACCGTTATTAAAGGCCCAAATGCTCTAATTTCGGGTATGTCGCCAACAGGTGGAGTAGGCGGTAAAATTAATGGTAATACCAAACGTGCAACTAAAGATTTGACAGAAGTATCTGCATCATTGGAAAAGGGCGGATACTATAAGTCTGGCTTTGATATAGCGCGTCGTTTTGGAGATGAAAATCAATTTGGTGTTCGTAGTAGTGCGTATTATGGTACTGGTGAACACGTTATTGATGGAATGGATGATACCAATGTAAGCGGTTTGATTGCATTGGATTATACGACGGATAAGCTAAAAATTAATTTTGATGCATTTTCTATTAAAGAAGATCGTGAAGGTGGTTCACCTGCGATGATTTCTTTAGCTGCGTATGATAATAAAAAAGTCCCTTCTGCACCAAAAGGTGATACTAATTATTTGCCGTATCTATTCGGGCATATTAAAAGTAATTATGTTGGTTTAAGTGGAGAATATAAATTTAGTCCTGATTTTAAAGTATATGCAGGTGCAGGCTATGCAGAGAAATCACATTCAGGACAAATGTTTGGTACACGAGTAAACTATAATGCTAAAACTAATCAATACTATATAAATTATTACGATCAACCTCAATCTGAAATTGATGTGACTGCCAATACTGGTTTAGAGGGTGTTTTTAATACAGGAATAATTCAACATACACTTGGTTTACGCGCTGATTATTTAACACAAAAATCTTATCAATATAAAACTACAGGTTCGTCATCTGCCTTATATTTAAATGATATATATACTCCGAATACGACCTATGCACAGACGACCTCACCTCAAACCTATCGATATGATGATAATAAATTTGTAAGTTATGCATTAACTGATCAAATGTCTATGTTGGATGATAAGCTACAAGTGATTTTAGGTGCACGTTATCAGGATATGGATATCAAAAATCACCTAAATAATACGGAGTATTCAGATGATCACGTATCACCTAGCGCAGCAATTGTGCTTAAACCGTTTGGCGATAATTTTTCAGTTTACACCAGTTATGTTGAAGGATTAACCCAGGGAGATACTGTTTCGACAACAGCAGGTTATAAAAATGGTGGAGAAACATTACAACCTTATAAAACTAAACAATATGAAGTAGGAGCAAAATATCAACAAGGAACATGGTTAAATACACTGGCTTTATATCAAATTGAAAAAGCAGCCAGTTTGGAAGAAATAAGATCTGATGGTAAATATTTAACACAAAATGGTCAGCAACGCTCACGTGGTATTGAGTGGATGTTTACGGGTAATTTGACTCAGGATTTAAGTGTGTTGGGTAGTGTCGCTTATATTGATGCAGAATATACAAAAAATGCAACGATTGAGGGAAATACTGTATTAGGAATTCCGCATTTTACCGCAGGTTTAACTTTAAGTTATGACCTTCCAGTCGTTGAGGGATTAAGCGTTAATACGCATACTGCCTACGTTGGCGAACAATATTTGAATCAAGCAAATACAATTAAATTACCTGATTATACGGTTGTAGATTTAGGTGCAAAATATATGACTAAAATTGGTGGGGTCGATACTACTTTACGTTTTAGTGTAGATAATATTGCTGATAAAAAATATTGGGCTGGAGTTTTTGGAAATAACTACGCCACAATCGGTGAAGGACGTACTTATACTGCGGGACTCACTTTTAATTTCTAACTTATAATAAAAAGCAATAAAAAACTCTTGCACTAGGAAGAGTTTTTTATTGCTTAATTGAAAGCGATTAATTCACACGATTTTCACAAAAATTCATAAAAGCTTTTAAACCTGGCCCCTGATATTTCTGACGATGTACCAAGACATGCAATGGGCGAGTCAATTCCCAAAAAGGTGTATCTAAAATAACCAACTGTCCTTTCTCAATTAAGGGCTCGATAGCAAGTCTGGAAATACAAGACATTCCTAAACCACCAGCAACGATTTTTAAGATTGCTTCATTATGTCCGAGTGTAAGACGGATATTGGCATCAGGAACATCCTGCAAAATAGCATTATCAAACACTTCACGTGTACCCGAACCTTCTTCGCGTAAAATCCATTCGGCATTAAGAAAGTCTTGAGCAGTGAGCGGACGCTCAAGTTTTGCTAAAGGGTGATCTGATGCACAACACACTGCAAGTTCATCATTGCGCCAATGGATGCATTGTAATTGCGGTAAATGACATGAACCTTCGATTAATGCCAGATCAAGTTGAAACTGGTTCACCGCTTCAATCATTTGTCTGGTATTTCCCACTTGTAACTGTAAATGAGCCTGTGGATGAATTTGAAGAAAATCTGCCATCAGGTCTGGTATTAAATAATCACTGATGGTCAAAGTAGCGCCTAAACGCAGATCTATACTTTGTAATTCACCTTTGGCAGCTTGTTCAAAAGCTTCACATCGTCCCAAAATTTCCAAAGCTTGAGGCAATAAAAAACGACCTAAATCGTTTAGTTGTAGGCGTTTGCCTAAACGATCAAAGAGTGGTGCTCCTAATCCATCTTCAAGGTCTGCCAACGCCATACTGGCGGCACTTTGAGTCAGGCGGACGGCATCGCTGGCTTTGGTTACTGTTCCTTCTTGAGCGACTGCCACGAAGACAGCCAACTGACGTAATGTCATGCGCATGAATCAAGCCTTACCCTTGAAAAGTAGTCATAATTTCTACTGTCATGCTAACATGAGCATACCCTGTCGTGCCATGTTGAAATTATGTCAATTGAGAAATTTAGCGTAGAAAAAGTGTTGTCTGTACAGCGTTGGGCTTCAAATTTGTTTAGTTTTACCATGACCCGCCCAGCGCATTTTAAGTTTACTGCGGGTCAATTTGCCAGAATTGGTTTAAAAGTGGGGGATGATTTGGTCGTACGCGCTTATTCAGTCGTATCATCACCGTTTGATGAAACACTGGAGTTTTTTTCGATTGTTGTCCCAAATGGCGCGTTTACCTCAAATTTACAACATCTCAAAGTGGGTGATGAGCTTTATTTAGAAAAAATTCCTTATGGTTTTTTAACCTTGGCGCGGTATCAATTTCCGACATCACAAGACTTATGGCTTTTGGCAACTGGAACGGGTTTAGCACCATTTATTTCGATGTTGCAGGATTTTGCTACATGGCAAAATTATTCCCAGATTAATTTAGTCTACAGTGTTCGTACAGCTTCTGAACTAGCTTATGTTGATCGTATTCAGGAAATTGCATCGACTTTCGGTGAAGGGCATTCAGGCTTTAAATTTATTCCCGTGATTACGCGTGACCCAAACGCTGTTTTGCACGAAAGATTACCAGTATTAATTGAAAATGGTGAACTGGAAAAAGCGATTGGCTATTCGTTAAATCCTGAAACCAGTCATGTCATGCTTTGTGGTAATCCACAAATGGTCGAAGATACCAAAGAGGCTTTAAAGCGACGTGGTTTAACCATGAATCGTCGTGGGGAAGGTAATATTGCCGTCGAAAATTATTGGTAATGAGCTGCGGTTATAGCAGCGCAAGGGCGGTTATAGCGGCGTAGGAGCAAATCAAGCGCAACTTAAAGTCCTTGCTTCATCCAATCACATGAACAGTTTCAATGACTTCAAAATTATCTCTATAAATACAGATTTTAATGTACAAACATGTCCATAAATTCACGTAATTCCTGAATGGCTGAATCCAAATCTGTACTCAACCACGTTGCTTCAAAGAATCCTGCATAATGCTCTAAACGATCTTGTGGAACCACCAGACGAATCGGACATTCTTCTTCAAGTAGACGCCAAGGCAGGATTGGAACTTCATTATCCAGAAATGAATTCACGTTTCGAATATCAATGATCATCGCATTAATACAATCTGGAAAAGGCATGACTGAAAACTCTTCCGTGCGACGTCTGAAATATTCCAGATCACCCCATTTCAAGCTATAGGTTGCTTTATGAAAGGTAATAATCCCGATCAGATGTTCATCCCGAGTGTAATGTAAAGAACATTCATGTGTGACGTCAGTGTCTAAATCAAGAGTGACGCTTTGCTGACGATACGACATAAAGACCTAAGCAAAAAAAACGGTGGGCTATTATAGCCTATTTTTATATACAACGCAGAAACAAAGAACACGATAGCGCTATGCTTTTTCACACAATGCTACATAAGTGCTTGTTATGATGAAGAACAATGGAAAATAAAAGAGGGGATAGCGATGACACATGATTTTAATAAACCATCACCACATACTTCATCGCCAGAAGATACCGAAAAGAAACGCCGTTTGCCGGTTTATATTTTGGCAATTGTGGGAATTTTTTTAGTGGCTTTGATTGTATATATGGTCGCTGACCATAAACCAGATGCAAGTGATGCACCACCAGATCATCCAAATCCTAATGCACAACCTGCTACGCCAAACAATTCAACGACCAACAGTCAACAGTCTTAAATTGTTCTTCATTCTAATTTTTAAAAGCCATCTAATGTGATTAGATGGCTTTTTTGCAATCTTTTACTTTATTTTTGTAGTAGTTCTTATATTGCATCTTGAATAAAAAATAAGCACAAAATATGGTGATATAGATCACAAATAATATCCATTCTTAAAACCATTTTACAGCTTAACTTCATGAAGACTAAGCCGTGATCAATATAACAAAGAGGGCATGACCTATATGAACGATTATTTTAACAATGAGGCCGCGCAAGCACATTATGGATTTATGTACTATTGGGATATGTTTCAGCCTATTATCGCTGCAATTGCAGTTTTTATTATTGGCTGGATTTTGGCACTGATTATCGCGGCTGGTGTCAAAAAATTACTCAATTTAATTGGAACCAATCGTCATTTATCGACCGCAACTGGTAAAGCACCAGATTTTGAGTCAATTATTTCAAAATTTATATTTTGGTTTGTATTGATTATTGCGCTGATTGCTTCGTTAAACGTATTGAATATTTATAGTGTGAGTGGGCCATTTAGTGCCATGATCACTCAAGTATTGGTTTTTGTGCCGAATCTTATCGCAGCAGCTGTTGTGGCTTTTGTGGGGTGGATATTGGCGCGTTTAGTGCGAGCAGGACTATCCAAAGCTTTGTCTAAGACCCAACTTGATGAGAAGTTGAGTAATGAAGTTGGTGTTCGACCACTCAGTGAAAATATTGCAGATATTATCTATTGGTTGATTCTGCTTTTATTCTTACCGATTGTCCTTTCAATTTTAGGACTGTCAGGTCTTTTACTCCCTGTCCAAGCAATGGTGGCTGACGTTGTCGGATATCTTCCAAACATCTTTATTGCAGGCGTGATTATTTTTGTTGGCTACATTTTGGCAAAAATTGTACGAGGGATTATCGAAGGCTTGGTCAATAGTGTGGGTTTACAAGCTCAAGCTGAGAAAATAGGTCTGTTTAAGAACAGTAATATTGCCAATGTATTAGGCTCTCTGGTTTTTGCGCTGATCTTTATTACTGCATTGATTATTGCGTTTGAAGCTCTGGGAATAGAGTCTATTTCTCAGCCAGCAACAGCCATGCTTAATGAGATCATGTTTGCAATTCCAAATATTATTGCTGCTGGTTTGATTTTAATTATTGCCTATGTTGTCTCCCGTTTTGTCGCAAAACTGGTTGAAGATATCTTAGCAGGTACAGGTGTCGATGATGTTCCTGCAAAGTTTGACTTACAGCGCTTCTTGGGATCGACTAAAATCTCGCATATAGTCGGTGTCTTAATTGTGTTCTTTACCATGCTGTTTGCGGTTGCAGAAGCAGCGAATCGTCTTGGTTTCGATCAAATTAGTCATTTGATTGCAATCTTTATTGCATTTGGTGCCAATATTCTGTTGGGCGCAGTCATCCTTGTGATTGGTTTCTGGTTAGCCAATATTGTGGCAAATGTCGTTCAGCGCGGTGAATATAATAGCTCACGTTGGTTAGGTAATCTGGTTCGTATCTTAATTATGGGCTTGGTTCTAGCGATGGGACTACGTGCAATGGGTATTGCCGATTCAATCGTCAATTTGGCTTTTGGACTCACACTCGGTTCGGTGGCGGTCGCTTTTGCTCTTGCTTTCGGTTTAGGTGGTCGTCAACCTGCGGAACGTGTTTTGACCGATCTCATTGATAAAGCAAAAGCTGAGGGAAATAAACCTAATCCAATCGCGAAAACTCAATCAGCGGTTGTGGTTGAAACGCCTGTAGCATCATCGCCTGTAGCATCATCGCCTGTTGCACCTTCAGAGGCGGCAACAGATCATAATGTTCCCACCACTTTTGATGTCGATCCACAACACAAACCTTTAAATAATCCTTATGGTTCTAAAGGCGAAGGTGAAGATGACCCAACATTAAAACCCGATGATCAACCGAAATAAGTTTTGATTTTTGCATCAGAATCGGCCACTCTATCCAGAGTGGTCGTTTTTTTAGATCTTTAAAATAGACTTTCATCACTGTTTCGTCGTATTTATTTTCTTTCTCAAGAAGAAATAAAAAGGACGTATGAAAGAAATCTAATCGATGAGCCATAAAAATAATAGAGGAGTGAAGTATGCAAAAGCAGCCGAATCGATTTATCGCGCCCATTGTGATTGCGGGTATTACTGTCGGATTTTTGGTCAGTGCTTATAAGTTTGTATTTGCCAAAAATAAAGCGAAACCAACAGAAAAAAAAGATGCAGATAAAACTGCTTCAATTGAAGCCAATCAGATTGATGCTGCGCCATAATTTTGACGTATTTTAAACGTATTGTGCAGCAGCATAGGCCGATGACCATGCCCATTGAAAGTTATAACCACCTAAATGTCCAGTCACATCCAAAACTTCACCTATAAAATACAGTCCTTTGACTTTCTGGCTTTGCATGGTTTTGGATGAAATTTCAGCGGTATCCACTCCACCCAAAGTCACTTCGGCGGTACGATAGCCTTCAGTCCCTGATGGTTTGACTACAAAACCATGTAACTGTGCTGCAATTTGCTCTAAAGTGCTATCGCTAAGTTGAGCAATTGCAATTTCTGCATAATGAGGCCAAATTAGTTGTTGTAACTCAAGCACAATGCTTTTTGTAGTCAGTTCAGACAATAGCGTGCGTAACAAGACTTTGGGTTGCTGCTGTTTTTTTTGTTTCAAATAATCAGCTAAATCTTGCGTAGGAAAAAAGTTGATCTGAAAAGATTCACCCGTTTGCCAGTAATTTGAAAGTTGTAATGAACTAGGACCACTTAAACCACGATGAGTAAATAATAGTGCTTCGGTGAAACTATTTTTATCATTTGAGAGCGTCACCTCCAAAGCATTCCCACTCAGGCGTGTGGTCACTTCTTTAAATTGATCGGAAAAAGTAAAGGGAACCAATCCTGCGCGAGTCGAAAAAACTTGATGACCAAATTGTTTTGCCAAATCATAGCCAATTCCTGAACCTCCTAGGGTCGGAATAGAAAGACCACCTGATGCAATCACCAGAGATTCACAAGTAAAAGTTGCGAGTGTGCTTTGAACTTCAAAAAGTTGATGATCGAGTTGCTTGACTGCTTTGACTTCACAGTCCGTTTTTATGTTGACCTGTTTCGTTTTATCACATTCGGCTAAAAGCATATTTAAAATATCTTTTGAACCATTTAAAGTGAAAAGTTGTCCATGCTTACGTTCTTCATAGGCAATGCCATAGTCACAGACCAAGCCGATAAAATCCCAATTGCTATAACGTGATAATGCCGAAATCACAAAATGTGGATTATGTGAAATAAAGTTTTCAGGCTCGACATACAGGTTAGTAAAGTTACATTTACCACCGCCAGACATCAGGATTTTTTTCCCAACTTTATTGGCTTTTTCGACTACTAAAACTTTGCGTCCACGCCGTGCAGCTTGTGCAGCCAGCATTAGTCCAGACGCGCCTGCACCCAGAACAATGACATCGTAATGCATGGACATAAACTTACTCAGCGTTGTAAAAGCGCGACATTATAAAAGATTTTGCCTGCCCTGTAATCCACCACTGTGAATCACTAAAATTCGAGTATTAGGGGGGAAGTAAGCCTTTTCGAGCAAGTCAAAAATGCCAAATAGCATTTTTCCTGTATAAATCGGCTCAAGGGGAATTTGATATTGTTCTTCGAAAAACTGAATAAATTTGAGTAATTGAGCTGAAGTCTTGGCATAACCGCCACAACAATAATCATCTATAATTTTCCAATTCTTCTTTGAAGTAAGATTGGCAACATCATGCGTTAAAAAATCGCCTTTTAACGCAGAGAAACCCAAGATATCTTGATTGAAGTGACTTGATTCAATCAATCCTGTGATCGTGCCTCCAGTTCCTACTGCACAGCAAATCACATCGTAATTTTGTCGATCATGTTCGCTTAAAATTTCTTTGCAACCTTGAATGGCATGAGAGTTTGTTCCGCCTTCTGGAATAATATAGGCGTTTGGAAATCGAGATTGTAATTCCGCCAGAAAATCAGGTTGATCTTTATTGCGATAATCCTGTCGATTGATAAATTCGAGATTCATGCAAAACTGTGAGGCAGTGGCTAAAGTGTGATTTAAACGTTGATGAGCCAGTTCTTCACCACGAATAATGCCAATACTGCGAAAGCCAAAATAATGGGCTGCATAGGCTGTTGCCGCAATATGATTAGAAAATGCACCACCAAAGGTGAGGATAGTATCTAAGCCAAGCTGTCTGGCATATTGTAAGTTATATTTGAGTTTATAAAATTTATTGCCTGAAATATGTGGATGAATGAGATCCAGACGTTTTAAATCAAGATGTATTTCAGGCTGATCTATGAGAGTTTGATATCCCACAACTTGTGCAATAGCGTTGAACATAGAAATCAGCCTAATTTAAAACCTCAATCAATAGGAAAAATAGTTAGTCCATAGGTTTGGATGAGGTATCTACTGAAGTGATCACCGACATACCAGGACGTAAGCGTTCCAAGCCTTTTTGATTTGGATCAATCGCAATCCTTACTGAAATTCGCTGTACCACTTTGGTAAAGTTACCTGTCGCATTATCTGCTTTGAGTACACTAAACTCTGAACCCGCTGCAGGTGAGATTTGCTCAACATGACCTGAAAACTTCTGATGATCTAAGGCATCAACAGTGAATGTGACTTTTTGTCCGATTTTCATATTGGCGATCTGGGTTTCTTTAAAATTGGCAATCACCCAAGTTTGTTGTGGAATCAAATACAATAACTGTGAACCTGCTGCGACATATTGCCCCACACGTGGATTGACTTCACCCAACTGTCCATCCATAGGTGCAGTAATCACACTATAATCTTTAGTGGTCGTCGCCTGATCCAGTTGTGCCTGTGCATTGGTGACTTGCGCTTCTAAGCCTGTTTGTGCAACTTGCGCGGTTTTTAGGGCCTCTTGTGCAACATTTACATTGGCTTCGGCTTGTTTAAGCAAGGCCAGATTATTTTTTACATCTGCTGCGACTTTATCACGTTCTGATTTTGATGCTGCGCCACTATCACCGAGTTGTTGGTAGCGCTGTAATTGTGTCATCGATAAATCATACTGGGCCTGAGCTTGGTCAACTTTAGCTTGAGCCGCAGCAATATCTGCTTGCCGCTGAGCAATCGTCTGAGTTTGATTGGCTAAATTATTTTTTGCCTGTTCAACTGCTGATTGAGCCTGTGTGACTTTTTGATCATAGGTTGTGGCATCAATATGCATCAAAGCTTGACCTTTTTTGACGTAGTCAAAGTCTTTAACCAGTACATCTTTGATATAACCATTAATCTGTGACGAAAGTACAGTAGTTTTACCTTTGACATAACTGTTGTCAGTTTGCTCAATGGCAGTTTGAAAGGGCCCAATACGCCATGCCCACATAATGAGCCCTAAGCCAACCAACAGCACGATAAACATGATCGCCAATGTTGATTTTTTGGTTGGAATTAATTTTCCAACCCGCTGAATCGGTTTGAGCGGGGCAGGTTGTGGCGTGGCAGAAGATGTCGTTTCAGATTGAGACTGACTCGAATCAGTTTCATTCTGTGGATTGGTATTTTGCTCGTCAGTCATAAATTATACTCAAACACGCCACTTAGGATGATGTCGATGAGGCAGTCCGTTTCTCACGATAAGTAAGATACTTCGCCCAGATAATATTGCACAATCCCCAAAGGAATAACACAATCGCCACGATACTATTAAAGTTAATCACATCGTTATAGGCTCGGACTTGAGCCTCACGATTTACAGTTTGCGATAAGGTTTTGGTGGCTTGTAATTGATCCTGAACAGGATCGGTAATATTGGGGCTAAATTTCCCCTGATATTGTTTTAAACGTTGATCAATCGTTGGATCAGTTCGTTCCAAATTACGACTGATGTCTGTTTGATAAACTTGGGTTTGACGTTTTTGATAAGTATTATAAAAAGATGAACCAATCAAGCCACCAAAGTTTTGTGTGGCAGAAAATAACACGATAAAAGTCACCACATGAGCAGGACTTTCTTTCAAAGCGCGTCCAAATCCCACCAAAAGTAGAGGTCCAATAAATAATCCATTGGCAAAGGCAATCAGAAATTGACTGTGATAGAAATTTTGTGGACGAATATCACTGGTCAAATGTGCATCGAGCTTGCTGGCAATCAAAATTAAAAAGGAGGCCAGAACCAAATGCAATAATGTTCGTTCTCGAGAAAATGTAACAGCACTAAATAAAACGCCTGCCAACATTCCAAAAAAGATCACACTATATAGCCCAACAAATTGATCTGGCCCCATGCCCATAGTTTTTAGAAAATTCACAGCAGCATAACTTTGTTCTGACAATAAAAAGCGCAGACACAACGCTCCAAATACAAAACGTAGTACGCCAAAAGTACCTAGCCAGCGAGTCATAATCAGGGGGTTACTACGATGATGTTCATAAATAAAACCAAACACCAGTAATACAAAACCCGTCATTAACACATAAGCCAGCCAAGGTGAGTCAAACCACCATAGTAAAGGGCCTTGCGTCAAAACTGCACAGATACAGGCAAAACCTGGTGCAAGCAATAAAAAGGTAACAATATCTTGCCGTTCAAAAACAGCAATACGTAAACTACGGGGTAACTTGAGGGAAACCACCATCGCATAGCAACAAACGGCCAAACCTAACTCAAAAGTATATAAAACCGTCCAGTCATTGACGGTAACCAATGCAGGAGAAATGATCCATGCCAGTGGTATACCAAGTTGACCGAAGCCGAAGCCAATATACAGACCTCTTAAACGGTGTTCTTTGGTAAAGCCCTGCATGATGTAATACATGCCCAGTGAGCTAAGAGGTGCTGCAACCATCCCACTGATAAAACGTACAAAAATAGCCATATGATAATTTTGTACGAAAATATGCAAGATCATTACTGCGATAAAAGCAAGTAGACCTATTTCAGTAAAGAGACGCAAACCATATTGTTGTCTGGCTTTAAACAAAATCAGGTTAGAACTGACATTCGCCATGACATAAGCCGCAGGAAGCCACGCACTTTCAACAGGCGTTAGTCCATATTCACCCTGTAACTGGGGTAAATTAGCCGTAATAAAACCATTACTCAGCCCAGCGGTGAGGGCAATAAAAGTTCCAATAATAAAATATAGATATCTTTTATGAGAAGGATGCTCAATTGACGGCGGCGAACCGGGTAATACGGGGCGTTCATCATCTGTCCAGTCTGGAGGTGTTTCCAGATAACGCGGACTCTCAGCCATGATACACCCCGTTATTCAAACAGATACCATTGAGTAACAACTCGACTGCGCGACTGGCAAATCGAATTCTTTGTGTTTCATCATGCCCGCGAAAAGAAGACGACAACATAGAAACGATGCTACGGTAATCTTCAAAATTAAAGTCAGGACGACAAATTCGTTTTTCAATCGCTCGATCAATCAGCGGCTGCACAATCAGTTGATGATGCTGTATCAGTGAAATAAGCACTTCATCGTGTTGGTTCAACACTCGCCAATACTCCATCAGAGCCGAAAGATTATTTAAATTATGGACATGACTTTTAATTAATCGAATTAAACCATCATCGTACATACGATACTGTTCCGCTCGAAGTTCCAGATGAGAGACAGCTTGTTCAAGTAAGGCATAGACTAAAGCTTTTCGGTCAGTAAAGTTTCGATAAAAAGTTGCACGTCCCACACCAGCATGGTCGATAATGACTTGTAACGGAACATTCATTCCATGAATTTTAAACATCTCAACCGCAGCTTCGAGTAAATCTTCCCGATTTTTGGCCGCACGTTTGATATGTTTACTCATAGAGGGTGAATGCTGAATTTGATTGAGATATTTTACGGACATTTTTGTCCGATTTTCCAGTGAAATTATTATCAAATTGTAAAATATAACTAAAAGTTATTAATAATTAAAAAATCCATTATTTTATTTTTTGTATTCTTTGGATTAATCTAAATATAACTCCTTAATGAGAAGATCAAAATGACCACTCAACATCAAGTAAATCAGAAACAATATCAAGACAAAGCAAAGGCTTACTTAAACAGCACAGTCCATGCGCAAGGAGCAGAGTTTGACAAGATACGCGAGGTTTTACAGCGACAACCTCTTAACTGTGTTTTAGATTTAGGCTGCGGTGGAGGTCATGTTACCTATCATATTGCGCCTGATGTGGAGCAGGTGATTGCTTATGACTTAACTGCTGAGATGGTACAATTGGTCGTTGAACAGGCGAAGGAACGTGGGTTAAATAATGTCATGGGACAGCAGGGGGCAGCAGAGCAACTTGATTTTGCCGATCAGAGTATATCTGCGGTGGTAAGTCGTTATTCTGCACATCATTGGCAGAATGTTTCGCAAGCAATGAATGAAATCTATCGCGTGCTTAAGCCTCGTGGAAAAGTTATATTTGTTGATATATTAGGAAATCAACAACCAGTATTGGATACTTTTTTACAAAGCATGGAAATCATTCGTGATCCGAGCCATGTCCGTGACTATTCTTTAGCTGAATGGATGACTTTTGCAGAACGTGCAGGTTTTAAAATTGAACAGATAGAAAAACAAAGTTTGCAGTTAAATTTTGCGAGTTGGGTCGAACGGATGCAAACACCAGCAGAAGCTGTGGCAACATTACGGTATTTACAGCAAAAAGCATCGGATGTGGTAAAAAATTACTTTCAAATACAGCTAGATGGTTCATTTCAAAGCGAAGTTATGTATTTGGTTCTTACAAAGCCTGAGTAATGCGTTAAAATTCATGTCAATAATTATTGAAGTTTTGGGTACCCACGTGGATAGTTTGTTGCCTTTATTTTCTATTGCCATGGCATTGATGCTAGGCGCAATTAGTCCCGGCCCAAGCTTTATTTATGTCGCCCAGAACTCAATCGGGAAATCACGTAAGCATGGTTTATTTACCGCTTTAGGAACAGGGACGGGCGCCGCGATTTTTGGTCTGTTGGCAGTCATGGGCTTACAGGCGATCTTATTGGCTGTGCCATCAGCTTATCTTATATTAAAAGTTGGGGGTGGGCTGTATTTACTCTGGCTGGCTTATAAGATTGTAAAACATGCTAAGTCACCCATTGAGATGGATGCCAAGCAGCAACAGAGCATGACTTATCAAAGCGCCTATCGTTATGGTTTGATTACCCAACTCAGTAACCCAAAAATTGCGGTGGTACTTGCCAGTGTATTTACCGCATTATTACCTAAAGAAATTCCAAGCTATTATTATGTGGCATTACCTGTGATTTGCTTCGCGATTGATGCAGGTTGGTATTCATTGGTTGCCTTGCTTTTATCCTCTGAAAAACCACGCCGTGCTTATGTAAAAGGCAAAACTTTAATTGATCGGGTCACAGGCGGGATTGTGACCGTATTAGGTCTAAAACTCATTTTCTCAAGTCGTTAAGCTTGAATTTGGGTGGGCATATTGTCAGTACATGGTAGTCATTGGTCACTTGTAATAGATTATAGATGCAATGTGCGGCGCCTAAAATGTAAAAATTTGGCGAAGCAGGCGCACTACTTCTATCAGACGGTTTGTGAATTTTAGACCTTACAAACCGTATAAAAAGGTCGTGTACTCGCCCAATATGCCCAGATTGATCATACTCAGTTTATTCCCTTAAATCTACCTGCCAATTGGATGCCTGAATTTCAAGGTTGATTAAACGTAAACTTTGACTGATTTCATCTGCTTGTTTTTGTAGCTTAGAGACAGAAACTGCTTTAATCCATTTAATTTCACGTACACTATAACGATCTGTATCTTTTTGCGTATTATCTATAGCTTGTTGGATGATTCGATGCTCAGCGGTAAGTTGATCGCGTTGATTGAGAATATCGAGTAAAGCTTTTCCATTATTGGCTTGAGCTTGTGCATTAGTTTGATGGATTTTTTGAATAAGCTGGAACAATTGTTTATTTACCATAACAGCTTGATCTATGAGTTGTTCTGGATCCTCACTGGGTGTATCTCCATCTTGAACAACTACATTTTTATGAATACGTTGCTGCAAGGAAAGGAGTTTTTTCTGCAAATCACTTCTGAGCAATAATGCTTCTGCAAGCTTCATAAAAACTCCATATATATATTGGTCTAAAGAGAATTATCATAAAATGAAAAAACATCTCTGTCCGTTTCAGAACGTATACATCTGCATTAGGATTATATAATTTGAAATGTTTTTTTGCTCACAATTTAAACAGGTTGTGATAATCTGATGATCAAAATAATGAAAAGAATCAGGTGGCCATATGAAAAGGATATTTCTATATGTCTTCGTTGTGAGTTCCAGTGCTGCTGTGATGGGATGTGATATGAGGGCAAATGTTCAGAGCGAAAGTCGTCAATCTGCCCCTGCCGTTCGAAGTATGAGTATTGCTGGAATGCCTGTCCATGAGAAAGATTTTAAGCTAGAACCATTATTGGCAAACAATACTCAACTTAAGCAAAATCAATAATCAAATTTAAAAAAAGAGATTTTTAATATCTCTTTGAAAAAATTTAAGCCGCCAATAATTTCTTGGCAGCTAAGCGATGTTCAGCTTGTAGCTTCTCAATATCAATAGTGACTAATTCACGGTTTTTGACAATCCACTTCCCTCCGACCATGACATGTTCAGCTTGATCTGCGCCGCACAAAAGTAATGCTGCAATCGGGTCATGACTTCCTGAAAATTTCAGTTCATCCAGTTTATACAAAGCAAAGTCAGCTTGATGACCCACTGCGATTTCACCTAGATCATGTTCGCGACCTAATAACTTTGCCGAACCCTGTGTCGCCCAGCCGAATGCTAATTCTGGCGTGATTCGTTCTGCACCATATTTAAGACGTTGCAAATACATGGCTTGACGAGTTTCTAAAATCAAATTTGAAGCATCCCCAGAGGCAGAGCCATCAACACCTAAACCAATATTTGCACCCGCTTGCATTAAATCAATCGTTGGACAAATCCCAGAGGCAAGGCGCATATTAGAATGCGGACAGTGACAAATACCTACCTCTGCCTGACCTAAACGTTGAATTTCCTCAGCATTAAAATGAATGCCATGCGCAAGCCATGTTCGAGCACCTAACCAGCCAACGCTTTCCAGATAATCTACCGTTCGCATACCAAACATTTGTAGACAAAAAGCTTCTTCATCTAGCGTTTCTGCTAAGTGAGTATGCAAACGCACATCTAGACGCTGTGCCATTGCTGCGCTTTCTCGCATAATTTCTTGTGTGACTGAAAATGGAGAACACGGTGCAAGCGCAATATTGACCATGGCGCCTGCACCACGCTGATGGTATTTCCCAACAAGACGTTCTGAATCTAGCAAAATTTGATCCATCTGCTGTACGGTCTGCTGTGGAGGCAAACCGCCTGAGTCTTCACCCAAGCTCATTGAACCACGCGTCAACATGACACGAATACCTAATTCTTGGGCTGCTTGCACTTGGATATCAATAGCATCAGTTAATTGCTGTGGAAATAAATAATGATGATCGGCTGCGAAAGTGCATCCAGACATGACCAATTCTGCTAAAGCCACTTGGGTAGCAAGATGTAATTGTTCAGGTGTTAATTTTGCCCAGACAGGGTATAGATTTTTTAACCATGGAAATAATGGTGTATTCACCACAGGTGCCCATGCGCGAGTTAATGTTTGGTAAAAATGATGGTGGGAATTGATCAATCCTGGAATAACAACACAGTCTTGAGCATCAAATATTTGATCGAAAGGTTGAGTAGGGGATTGGCCTTGTGCGACCAGTTCAATAATTTGACCATTTTCAATCACAACACCATTGCTTGCATCCTGTTGATTGGCTGTAAAAATAGCAAGTGGATGTTTGATCCAGAGACGTGACATAGCAGATTTCGCCAAAATATTTTTATATTTTAAAAGCAATGCTTGTACCTAGATTCAGTTTTTAAACGACGTTAGATAATGAGTATAAATTAATAGATATACTGGGATATATTAGGTTCGATCACTATTATCATTAAAAATGCCAGTCATTTAACTTGACTGGCATTCCACAAAGTATGGGTCTGAAGCGAATAATATTAGGATTGATTTTCAGTGGTTGCAGCGACTTCTGGTAAATTACTCACTTGCGGCTTTTTTCCTATATGTAAGTGATTAAAGAACAAATTAAGTAGAACAGCCATGATACAGGTAATACTGATACCTGAGTGGAATAGGGTTTGTACCGCATCTGGCATTGCATGGAAGAAATCAGGGCTAATCAGTGGAATGAGACCTGCTGCAAGTGAAACGGCGACGATAATGAGATTAGATTGAACTTGATAATCGACTTTAGATAGGGTACGAATACCGCTGACCGCAACACTACCAAATAACACTAAACCAGCGCCACCCAATACAGGCATTGGAATAGAAGCAACAAGACGACCAAATACAGGCAATAAACCGAGTACGACTAAAATCCCACCTGCAGTCGCCACTACAAAACGGCTTTTAACTCCTGTAATGGCAACCAAACCTACATTTTGTACAAATGCACATTGCATGAACGCACCAAAAAGAGGAGCAATAGCAGATGAGAGCATGTCTGCACGTAAACCATCCGCGATACGTTTATTATCGACATTAGTGTCCACGATTTCACCAATTGCGAGCAAACTTGCTGTAGTTTCAGTCAAAATCACAATCGTGACAATACTCATGGTCAAAATCGCTGGCCATTCAAATACTGGCATACCAAAGCCTAAAATGTGAGGCAATGCGACCCACGCACCATCACTGACTTTAGAAAAATCAGCTAAACCTAATGCAAACGCAGCAATTGCACCACAAAAGATGGAAAGTAGAACGGCTAAACGTTTGATGGCGGGAGAACCAAATTTAGTGAGCAATAATAAAATAAATAAGGTAAAAACTGCCAAACCTATATTTTCCATTGAACCCCAGTTCTCAGCTTTGGGATTACCACCCATCATCCAGCGAATCGCCACGGGTAAAAGTGAAATTCCGATAATAGCAATAATTGAACCAGTGACGATTGGCGGGAAGAATCGCACAATTTTGGAAAAAAATGGTGCAATAATGATCCCAAAAATCGAGCTCACGATAATTGCACCAAGAATGGTCTGAAAACTGCCCCCATTTGAACCAATCGCGATCATACTGGCCACAGCTGCAAAAGAAGTACCTTGTACAATTGGAAGTTTAGAGCCGAACCATTTAAAACCCAGCGTTTGCAGTAAGGTTGCTAGTCCTGCCACTAAAATAGAAGCAGTAATAAGTAAGCCTATATCAGCCTGAGAGAGCCCGATACCAAGACCTACAACCAATGGCGCTGCAATCAGACCACCGTACATGGTCAAGACATGCTGAAAACCATAAGTTAAGTTTTTAGCCATTCCAAGATGTTCATGTTCTGGAGATATGGTTTTAGCTTTGTCGTTCATATCAAACCCTTTCAACTTTGTGTGTATGACAAGAGTAAAATTTGCAACATATATGCCATCTTCTAATTATTTAAATAAACATGAATTTTGAAATATGAAAAAACATATAATAGTGACAGACACTATTGCTGGCACAGCAATTGCTCAATCTAGAAAAGGTAAAAGTCATATATAAGTCTAGGTAATGGAGTCGGGTATGAGTGTTGCAATTCCTGTGATTGATATATCAGGTCTATTTAGTTCTGATATCAAAGAACGTCAGATTGTCGCGCAACAGATGAAACGGGCATGTGAAGATAAAGGCTTTTTTTATATTTCAAATCATGGAATTGCCACTGAATTACAACAGACCGTTTTTAGACAAAGCAAACAATTCTTTGATTTACCCATGAACGAAAAAGAAAAAGTACATAAGAAAAACTCAATTGCCAATCGCGGTTATGAACCTTTAAAAAATCAAACCTTGGAAGCAGGAGCGCCGGCAGATTTAAAAGAAGGCTTTTATTCGGGGCGGGAATATGCGCTAGATAGTAAAGAAGTGCTAGCACAACGTTTTAATCATGGACCCAACCAATGGCCTAAGCAGTTTCCAGACTTTGAATCTACCATGCAGCGCTATCAGGCTGAGCTGGAAGTATTGGCTAAACATTTGATGCGAGGTTTGGCGCTTTCCTTATCTTTAGATGAAAATTATTTTGATGATTTTTGTCATGATTCATTGGTGACTTTACGGTTATTACATTATCCACCACAACCTGCAAATCCTGAACCAAACGAAAAAGGCTGTGGAGCGCATACCGATTTTGGTGCATTAACTTTGTTGCTTCAAGATCAACAGGGCGGTTTGCAAGTTTGGGATAAAAACAGTGAAAGCTGGATTGATGCTCCGCCGATCGAAGGAACGTATGTGATTAATCTCGGAGATTTAATTGCACGTTGGACCAATAATCGCTTTAAATCAACGTTACATCGGGTGATTAATAAATCAGGCAAACAACGTTATTCGGTTCCTTTTTTCTTTGGTGGAAATCCAGATTATCAAGTGCAATGTCTACCTAACTGTAAAACTGAAAACAAACCTGCTTTATTTGCACCAACAACGGTTGAAAAACATCACATAGAAATGTATCGGAGAACCTATGGCTAAGCATATTGTATTGGTACACGGTGCTTGGCAGGGGAGTTGGTCATTTGACTTGATCAAGCCATTATTCGAGCAAACGGGCTGGCAGGTACATGCAGTTGACTTGCCTGACAATGGTTGGAATAGCGACACTCAACTTACTGCCAATCAGGACAATTACTGTGATTTCGTCGTGCGGATGATTCAAAAAATTGGTGAACCTGTTGTTTTGCTCGGACATAGTGGCGGAGGCTTAACCATTTCAGCAGTGGCAGAACAAATTCCAGATTTAATTTCACATCTCGTGTATTTGGTTGGCATGATGCTGCCCTCAGACATGTCATTTCTGGATTTTAAAAGATTGTGCGAACAACATTTTCCAGATGAAGACTTTGCAGGAATTTCACCCTATCTGACGTTCACTGAAGATGGTTATAGTATTGTGAGTCCTGAAGGTGCGAAGAAAATCTTCTTGCAAGATTGTGAACCTGTTCTAACAGAACATTTGATTGATCAGCTTAGACCACAGCCTGAAACTGGTCTAGATCTAAAACCCACTTTAACATCTGCGCGCTTTGGTACAGTTCCTCGTATTTATGTGGAAGCCCTTTATGATCAATCTTTATCAATCAATATGCAGCGTTTAATGCAACAGTTACAACCTGATCATTTACAAGTCATTAGTATGCAAACAGGGCATGTGCCACAAGCGGTTCAGCCTAAATTGCTAGTTGAAAAACTGAATCAATTATTTGATGAAAAAGTGCTTGTTTGATGCAAGATATGATTCAGGAAAATCCTGACGCTAATACGATTTTCCTGTCGTGGAATGGTAGAAAGGATTGATCTTCATTTAGAAGGGCTTTGTTTTAAAAATATATGAATAATTGATTTTAATAATTTTAATTTTGGATTTAAAAAAATGAAAATCTTTAAAATTATATGGTTATGAAATCCTTAAACAATACAGCCTGCACAAGAAGTATTTTGTCCTATGGAGCCGAATCAAGTATTAGATTGGCGTAAAATAATCCGTGATTTTGATTAGTTTAATAAAAACAGGTAGATAGATTTGAAATGTCGAGGTATTGGTAAAATACCACAGTAAAACTATAATATAGAGATACTGCGGTATTTTTTTTAAATGACTAAAATCTAGGTGGGAAGGCATTCATAATTTAAAAATCTTAAGACACCTTATCACCCGCTTTTGCGCCAGTTTCAGGTGAAATTACCCAAACACCTTCGCCATTACCCGCAGCAAGCACCATCCCGTTAGAAATTCCAAAACGCATTTTACGTGGAGCAAGGTTAGCCACCATCACAACCAATTTGCCTTTTAAGTCTTCT
Organism: Acinetobacter sp. WU_MDCI_Axc73; assembly: GCF_025562455.1. Lineage (GTDB taxonomy): Bacteria > Pseudomonadota > Gammaproteobacteria > Pseudomonadales > Moraxellaceae > Acinetobacter. The sequence continues at coordinate 47,643 of NZ_JAHPRO010000018.1, read as the reverse complement.
GGCTGATAAAACTCACGGATACCGCTAAATACATTGCGTGGTTCAGCTTCGCCGACATCTAAAGTCAGTTGAAGAAGTTTATCTGAACCATCAACGATTGCTGCCTCAAGCACTTGTGCTACACGTAAATCGACTTTTAAGAAATCATCAATTTTAATGATCTCAGAACTATCCGTTGCAGCAGCAGGCGCTTCAACTTTTTTCTCAGCCTTTTTGTCTTTCTTCTTCTCAGCTTTTGGCAATTCAGCCGTAGCTGTTAAAGAATCTTTAGATGCATCGACCATAGCAGTCACCGCTTTCGGGTCAACACGTTGCATTAATGGTTCAAACTGAGTGATTTCATGACTCACTAAAATTTTCTTGCGAGATACAAAATCAAAGCTTTCTAGTTGTAAGAAAGTCTGTACTTGCGCTGCAAGGGTAGGCAGCACTGGCGCAAGGTATATGGCCAATTGACGGAATAGGTTAATCCCGACAGAACACACCTCGTGAACTTGTTGTTCTTGACCTTCCTGCTTCGCAAGTGCCCATGGTTTTTTCTCATCAATATATTGATTGGCGCGATCCGCAAGTGCCATAATTTCACGAATGGCGGCACTAAACTCACGTTCTTCATATGCTTTTGCAATCGAATCGCCCGCATCAATAAAACTTTGTACAAGTTCGGACTCAGCGCAGTTAGCCGATAATGTATTACCAAAATCTTTATTGATAAACTTGGCACAACGGCTGGCAATATTCACCACTTTACCGACCAGATCTGAGTTTACTTTTTGAATAAAATCATCCAGATTCAAATCAGAATCTTCAACTTTATCAGATAGCTTAGATGCAAAGTAATAACGTAAATATTCAGGATTTAGGTGCTGTAAATAAGTTTCAGCCTTGATAAAAGTACCGCGAGATTTCGACATCTTTTGACCATTGACCGTCAAAAAGCCATTTACGAATAAACCTGTTGGCGTGCGGTAGTTTGCACCTTCAAGCATCGCAGGCCAGAACAAGGCATGGAAATAGACAATGTCTTTACCAATGAAGTGATAGACTTCATTTTCACTGTCTTTTTTCCAGTAATCATCAAAGTTCAAGTCTGGGCGTTTGGTTTTAATATAGTTTTCAAAGCTTGACATATAGCCAATTGGTGCATCGACCCAAACATAAAAATATTTATTCGGTGCATCTGGAATTTCAAAACCAAAATAAGGCGCATCACGGGAAATATCCCAGTCCGCCAGACCTGCTTCAAACCATTCATCTAACTTGTTGGCAATAGAGACAGGTAAGCGACCTTCGTCACGTGTCCATTTTTGCAAATATTCAGAAAAATTGGGCAACTTAAAAAAGTAATGATCTGACGATTTTTCGACAGGCGTTGCACCGCTTAAAGTTGAACGTGGATCGATTAGTTCAGTAGCATTATAAGTCGTACCACAGACTTCACAGCTATCGCCGTACTGATCGGGCGATTTACATTTTGGGCATGTCCCTTTAATAAATCGATCTGATAAAAACATCTGTTTTTCAGGATCAAAAAGCTGCGTAACAGGGCGAATAGCAATATTATCGGCATCGCGGTTTTTGAGATAAATTTCCTGCGAGCGTGATTTGTTAGTATCGCTATGCGTAGAATCATAATGATCAAAACTAATCCCAAAACCGGCAAAATCACGTTCATGTTCTTTTTGAACATTAGCAATCTGCTGTTCTGGACTAATGTTATTGGCTTCAGCACGTAGCATAATCGCTGTGCCATGAGCGTCATCCGCACAGACATAAGTCACGTCATGTCCCATAGCACGCATGGCACGAACCCAAATATCTGCTTGGATATAACCGAGTAGGTGGCCCATATGGATAGGTCCATTGGCATAAGGAAGAGCATTGGTGACTAAAATTTTACGCACGGATTGGATTCTCTCATTCGTATTTATAAGACCGATGATTCTAACTGATGAGCTAAAGAAATCAAAGCAAGGCTTTGATTTAGCACGTTGCTACTTCTGCTCTAAAATCAGCTTTCTGATATCCGTTGCTTTTTCAAAATGGTTTAACTGATGTGTTTTGATCCACCATTCAGCAGCTTCCATGAGTAATTCAGGATTATCATTTTTATTACTAAAAAATGCGTAAAATGACAGCCCGACATTTTCGCCTTTTTTTACAATTTTTTCATCACAAATGTGGATGATCTTTTCTCTTAATGACTGCCGCATGTTTGTTTAATGCTCCATATTCTAAATATAAATGTTTAAAGTCATTTGTTCACAGTATATTGCTATTCTGCATTAAATCGAACTGAGATGATTTTATCGCCAAATGATCTGGTCATTCTAATGGCTTGGATACATCCTGTATCTGCTTTGTTTCAAATTGCAGTTTTAACTCAATTTTTTTCTATTCCGTTGTATAACTAAAATTAGATCCAAGCATATTAAGTGACATAACCTTTATGTTACTCAAATTCTTACAATCAACAATGAGGGCAAGATAATGACAACTGAAAATAAACTAGATGATTTGAAAGCCAAAGCAAATGAATTGGGTGATGAAGCCAAATATAAAGCTAAGGAAGCAAAAATTGAAGGCGAAAAAGCTTTAAATAACCTTAAACACAAAACTGAAGAAGCCAAACTAAAAGGTGAGAAAGCTCTAGATGATTTAAAGAAAGATGCATCTGATCAATATGCTGAAAATAAAGCTGCCACAGATGAAAAAATCGACGAAGCAAAAAATAAATGGGATGAGTCGAAACAAGATGCTCAAGATAAATATGAACAGTTAAAAACTGAAGCAAGTCACAAACTGGATGAGGCGAAACTAAAAGCCAATGAATTAAAGCATGAAGCTTCTGAAAAGCTTGATGAATTGAAAGTTCAAGCTAGTCATAAAATTGATGAGCTAAAAAAAAGTGCGACTGATGTACTGAATAAATTTAAAGGTAATGATAAGACCTAGTCTTCAATTGACTTAAAAATATGCTGATGTTTTAAATAACTGCTCATAGTGATATGGGCAGTTTGTTTATAAAATATATGTTCAAAGCATATCAGCAAAATCAAGTACGCGCCTATAAACTAATACTGTTAAACTAACATATCGTTCAGTAAATTCCATACTTGGAGTGCAATATATGTCGTGGCTTTCTTCATTAAAATCGGTTTTTTCCCCTGCTCAAGAGGTGAAAGAAGAAGAAATCCAGCGCATTTTACAACAATATCAATTCCCTCAGTCTAAGCAATTAATCAAAGATCGTATTACACAGGTTAATGTGGAAGGTCGTGTTTTACAGTTGACCATCAATACTTACCCGCACGAGGCCGAGTATTTACAACAAATTCATGATGATTTGGCGACTGCTTTGCAGCAATGCGGAATAGAAGAATTAAATTTGCATGTGATTCAACAGAAATCAGCCAAATTGGGGCAAGATCAATCTCGTAGCGAAAAACATGCAACCCAAAGCTCAAACTTACCGCCAGTTGTGGATGCATCTGCACAAGTTTCAGAAGATCCTAATAATCCACCTATTCAAAAAGCAGCGCCTAAACAACGAGATGTGGCTGCACATCCACGTATTAAGAACGTAATTTTGATTTCTTCTGGCAAAGGTGGGGTGGGTAAATCAACCACAACTGTCAATTTGGCTCTTGCTTTACAGCAACAGGGATTGAAAGTTGGAGTGTTGGATGCCGATATTTACGGGCCAAGTATTCCAACTATGCTGGGCAATGCCGGTAAGACCCCAATGATTGAAAATGAGCATTTTGTACCCTTAGATGCGTATGGTTTAGCGGTACTTTCAATTGGGCATTTAACAGGGGATCATAATACGCCAGTGGCATGGCGTGGGCCAAAAGCCACGGGTGCTCTGATGCAGTTATTCAACCAAACCTTATGGCCCGATTTGGATGTTTTGGTTATTGATATGCCGCCAGGAACAGGTGATATTCAATTGACTTTAGCGCAGCGTATTCCTGTGACTGGTGCAGTGATTGTCACCACACCACAAAATGTTGCCCTGCTGGATGCGACCAAGGGCATTGAACTATTTAATCGAGTGAATATTCCAGTGTTAGGAGTGATCGAAAATATGTCGACCCATATTTGTTCAAATTGTGGTTATGAAGAACAAATCTTTGGCGTAGGGGGGGGCGATAAACTTTCAGAGCAATATCACATTCCATTGTTAGGTCGCTTACCTTTAAATGTGCAAATTCGTGAAAATGCCGATAGTGGTAAACCAAGTGTCATGGCAATGGATGATGCAGCAGATCGTTATCTTCAAATTGCAGAGGCGGTCTGGCAGCAATTACAAAAACAACCGCAGCGTCAGCGTGATGACAAGCGAATTTTTTAAATAATTTAAAAGCCCGAAATGATTAAAATCGGGCTTTTTCTTTGGTTAAATACAAAGAACATAAACATTAAAATCAAAGCTGGCATGTCAATTGCTATAAAAATTGCTAAGAGTGATTAAATCATCTTTTAATAAGAATATTTGAGTGAAATATGCAATTTAAATCAGTTTTGGCTATCGCAACATTTTCATTCTGCAACATGCTGAGTGCATGTAATAATGAGGGTTCATCAGCAGTGACTCAAAACAATCAAGACCAAAAAACAAAATTACAGCCTATCATCATTCAAGGTGCGTTACCGGTCGAATCTGAACGCATGGCCTCGAAACTGGATCAAGTTTCAAGTGAAACCATTGGAGGCTGGAAATTCTGGAAAGGAACTTATCATGGTTATCCAATGATTATTTCCAAAACGCGTATGGGGATGAGTAACTCAGCAGCTGCAACTGCAATTGCGATTGAGCGCTACAAACCGATCGCGATCATTAATCAGGGAACCTCCGGTGGTCATGATCCTAAACTCAATGTGTATGACATTGTATTAGGCAAATATGCAACCAATATTGGCGCCTTTAAAACACCTTCCAAAACTGTGGGTTTAGGATCAAATTCTCTTGAGTGGGATGAAGCTTTTGATGTATTACCAGAAGATGAAACTGATCCAGAACCAATCGCGATTCGTAAATATGAAGCAGATGCAAAGTTGCTAGCTGCGGCACATCGTACACAACACCTTTATCAAAAGGGCAGAGTGGTTGAGGGGACGATTGGTTCAGCAGATGTTTGGAACAATGAGCTTGATCGTATTCGTTTTTTTTACCAAAATTATGGGACATCAGTTGAAGAAATGGAAGCTGCATCTGTAGCACAAATTGCCAGCCAGTTTAATGTTCCTTTTATTGGGATTCGAGTGATCTCCAATAATATTACCAATGGTGGTACATACGATGGTGAAACAGGTACAGCCTGTCAGGATTTTGTGCTTGAAGTTGCTGAACAATATATGAGTGAACAATTAAAAGATTAAGGTGTTGTTTTTCTATGCACATTGGTTAGGGTGGCATTTGATTGATGTGCCTTACGTTTTTTCCAATGACGATAAATGCTGAAACGCCAGAAAATTTCGGTAAGCAGATATAAAACTAAGGCAACCGCAAAAGCTTCAATGATTAAGCCAGACATTAATATTTTAGCAAGACTCAAATCAATATGACCATGACCCAAGTGTTTGACCCAATTACAAATTTGATGCAAAACACCTAACATCATTTCTTTATTAATCATGTGCACATGAAAAATTTGAGTGCCAATCCAGAAGCCAATATACAAAATAGGAACGAGAGTGAGTGGATTGCTCAACCATGCTAAAGCAAGGCCTACAGGTAGATTGACTTCAAAAAATAGAATCGCTGCGACAATGAAAATGCTATGAAATGGAATTGGCAGTAAGCCAAAAAAAGTACCGATAAAGACTGCTTTTGCGATTGATTTTCGATTGACATACCAAAGCACAGGATTTAAGGTTCTTTGACCAAAAATCCGCATAAATTTCAGACTGGAAACTTTCTGTGGAGAAGGAAGCCAGGATTGAAAAAATTGCTTTGCCATAGACTGATATTCGGAGAGTGTTGTCTGAGTATGTCTTATAAATCAAAGAACTAGATCGATTATAAAACGCCTGTACTCAGACATAGTGGAAGTGAAAACTTAGCTAAAGCTTAAAAATAAATTTAAACTCAGGTCAAAAAGAAAACACTACGGGTTGGTAGTTATAAATTACGCCTTTCATTGTATGAAGTCAATTCCATATGTCTTATAGGTGTTTATGCCAACTTTAAATCAAGCAAAATAAATGAATAGTTATCATGTGTTTATATTATTGCTGTTTTATTAAAAAAGAATAGGGAATGACTAGTCGAAATATTGACTCTTCAGTTTAATCAAGTAATTAGGTGATTTTACAATATTTTTACAAATCTATTATTGTTTTTTAAAAGGATTTTATAAGATTTATTTTGCTTCTTTAAATCGTTTGGATTAGTCTTACGGAATTCATTCGTGAGGTCATTTTATGATTTCATTGCTTTTTATTGGTCTTGTGACTGCATTGCTTCTGACTCCCGGCCCTACCAATACACTATTGGCTTCATCTGGTATTCAGGTGGGGGTTCGTTGTTCGCTTAGACTAATTCCAGCCGAAGCAGTCGGCTATATTATTGCAATTAGTACATGGGGTATATTGATTGAGCATATCTCCCAAGCATTTGCGTTTTTACCGACCGTATTAAAGTTCTTAAGCGTATTTTATATCTTATATTTGGCCGTCAAATTATGGCGAACGGCTGATCTTGAAATTAATTTAAATCAGCCTACCATTCGCCCGCATGAGCTATTTTGTGCAACTTTGTTGAATCCGAAGGCATTTTTATTTGCTTCTGCTATTTTTCCTGAAAGTGCATGGACGAATGTGCAAAATTACATCGCGCATATTATGACTTTTTTGTGTTTGATCCTTCCAATTGCTGTTTTTTGGATTTTTCTTGGTTCTGTATTGGCCTTAAATAAAATTCATTGGCTAAATGCCTGTAATTTACAAAGAACTGCATCTTTGGTTTTGGTGAGTTTTTCTATTCCGCTGAGTTATTCTGCAATTTTAAAGTTCTAAATTGTGCATCAAAAAATACCTTCATTTCATTGAATGATTTTCATTGGGAGTGAATTACGTTAAAGTAGCGAACAGTAAAATCTTGAGTATTGGGATATCACACATGGCAATTAAGTCTGATCGCTGGATTCGCGAGATGAGCGAAAAATACGGTATGATTGAACCGTATGCAGAAAATCAAGTTCGCTTTAATCCACAAGGCGAAAAACTGATTTCCTATGGCGTATCAAGCTATGGTTACGATGTGCGCTGCGCTCCAGAGTTTAAAGTGTTTACTAATGTGCATTCTGCAATTGTTGATCCTAAAAACTTCGATGAAAAAAGCTTTATCGATATTGAGTCTGATGTTTGCATTATTCCACCTAATTCATTTGCACTAGCGCGTACTGTTGAATATTTTCGTATTCCGCGTAATGTCCTCACGATTTGTTTAGGTAAATCGACCTATGCTCGTTGCGGGATTATTGTCAATGTGACACCACTTGAGCCAGAGTGGGAAGGTCATGTGACATTGGAATTTTCAAATACCACTAACTTACCTGCTCGTATTTATGCGGGTGAAGGTGTAGCGCAAATGCTATTTTTTGAAAGTGACGAAGTATGTGAAACTTCATATAAAGACCGTGGTGGGAAATATCAGGGTCAAGTGGGTGTGACGTTGCCGAAGGCTTAATAATCGATTGATCTAAAAAGTGTTTTGCTAAACGACCTGAAAAGGTCGTTTTTCGTTTATCGGAAAAGTTTTTTTTTACATGTTTTTTTTTGCATTTGCGTAATTAATACGCATAATAGAAATTGAGCAGAAGTTGGCAAAAACTGCCAATAAGATTTCTTAAGTTCGATTGGACTTATAATAAGCTCAAGGTTTCATAGAAAAAGAAATATGATGCGGAGCATCGTATAAAAGGATGGTCAATGATGACGGCAATTACTTATACGGTAAGTTTTAAAAAAACCGTTTTGGCAAGCGTAATTGGCTTATTTTTAAGTCAATCCTGTTTTGCTCTGCAAGAAATTTCTGATGAAAAATTAAGCGAAACTACGGGTGAGGGAATCGCTTTTCTCCCAGAAAATTTTTCATATCAATTTAATGGTACTGATAACACACAAGGTGCTGGCTATATTCGTATCATTCCTGTAGGGCCTATTACTGATACTGCGAAAGATACTAATAAAGATGGTTTTGTTAATACAAGTGATCATTCCGTTGGTAAAGCAGATATCTACTTATATGGTTTAGCCTTGTCACAAGCCAATAAAACAAAAGGTAGTGTTTTAGATTCAACAGACTGGAATACGCGTTTTGGTAAGGATATTGTAAGTTGGGGAACTGCTGAGAATCCTTGGATTATTAAGGTGGCAACTGAAAAAAACGTTCCTAATTTTTCTGCACTTTCTTCTACAGATACAGGAAAAGGTGATATTAGCTATCTTTCGTTTGAGGCTCCCCTGTTTAATACAACAATACCTACAGATGATAAAGCAGGCGCAGGTGCATACAATTTAAAATTAGGCGCATGGGCTGATGCTTTCGTAAGAGATCCAGATAAAGTTGAAGGTGATTCCAATCAATTTAATCTAGGGCAAATGTATGGAAATGCTTCAGATGCTAATAGGGCAAATCGGTTAAGATTACAAGCGATTCTAAATGGATTTAGTTTGAATGGATCAAATTTAAAGTTATTCCAGACACTGGGTGGTGCAACTAATAATAATGGTATGAGTACTAGCTATAATAATACATTAGGTTTAACTGGTGTATTTCGTATCAATAGCGGTGACTCACAAAATTTACGTGCAACTTTTACAGCGGCAAATCGTGTTGAAGACACAAACTGGACCATGAGTGACACAACTGCATATGGTTGTGGAAGTAGTTCCGTAGCATATGGTGTAGCAAAGTGTGAATATCGTTTTCGATCAAAAAATGTCACTGATAGTGTAACCGATGGTATTTGGACACCACCTTCTGTTCAAAATGTATTACGCTTAAGTACAAAAGAGAAAACAAATTCAGCTTTACTTGATACTCCAGCGTTAGGTGGCGCAATGCCTCAATTTGATGATAATGAAGGGCTTTATCTCTATAATCCAAATATCAATGTAGTATTAGGTTCTCTTTATCAACCTCTAACTTTGGGTGTTGCACCAGATGGGAAGAATATTGTTATAGAAATTGCGAGGCTTCCAAATAAGGAAAGTATTTATAAACAAGTTTATACAGATTACTCTGGTGCAGATACATCTTATAAAGGTTCAACCTGTAATATTTATCAATGTGGAAATAATGGGTTGGCTGGTTATCAGGGAAACAACGCGACTCATAGTAGTATTAGTATTGGTTCAACTGAATACACTGCTGCAACAAATACTTTGAATGCACATAAAGGAAATGGTGCAATCGGTGTCTCATTTGGTCAACTGCAACAACGTACAGGGATTACCGCTACAAAAACCTATACTCGCTGGCAAGATCAACAACGTCAAATGCGCCAGAGAACATTTAATTGGACTGATACTTATCATGTATCAAATGGAAACAATAACTATGACCCATATACTGGTCAAAAAGTAGATGGTTGTGGTTCATTTTTGGGAATAGGCGGTTGTGACCGTTCTGTGAATAATAACGGAACTTGGCAATATCTAAATCCCAATAAAGATGGAAATGGGGCTAAAGGATATTACGTATTTGTGCCTAATGGGTATCATATAGATTGGATATATAGAAATTCTGGAGATGCCAATACAGGAACATTTAATAATACTATAGGGACTTACACTGACGCTCAAATTGCAACATGTACAGGTAACGGAGGAAGTTCCTGTAATAAGAGCAATAGTGATAGAGATTATACTGGGATTATTGCACCAGCAAATGATTTGGATTGGGATAAACAAACAAATGCCAACTGGGCAGATTCAACAGCGAAATCTGCAGCAGTTAGAGGAGTAGTATTAGATAATATTCCTACTTCAGCGACAATCAATATGTCTCCACAGAATAATTTTGGTTCTGCTGTTATTGATGGAGTGCTCATTCAGCATATGAAAATAACAACGAAAGGATTATAGGGGCTAAAAATGAAAAAATTATCATTTACTTTATTGGCTTCTATACTTATATCAGCTTATGCAAATGCGGGATTAAAAGAAATTAATTCTGAAGATTTGAGTCATATTACAGGTCAGGCAGGAGCCGATATCTCTCTTAACTTATCCTTAAATCACACCTCAGACTATCAATTGGATTCTTCTGTTTGTTCTGATCCAGCTTATTGTCGTTTAGCCGTAGCTTTTAATAATAGATTAAATGCAAATAATCAAAAACAATGGTTAGTATTTAAAGGGATTCAGGGAACTATCAACGTCCAGCTTCTTGGTCTGGACGGCGCTGATTTAACCTACAGAAATAAATCGGATACAACTAATGTATTAAAACCAGCCATCCAACTGAGTGCGCGTAAAGACAAACCCATTCTCATACGTAATCTAGGCTTTAATGCAATGTCGATCGAAACGGATACGGTTGCAAATGAAGGTTCAGGTAACGTTGCTGGATATCTGGCAGCGACATCTGGTACTGGGTATAGCAATGGTAAATATACGATAGCTGGCTTTGATAATGGTAAAGAGACTGGCTTTACAGGTTTAATGATGAATGGAAACTTGGCATTAAATGGCAAAGTTATGATTTTTAGTTGTGATTCAACTCATCCACGTTGTTGAGTAAAAAATAAAAAAAGGGAGTTTGAATATGATAGCTAAAATGGATAAACAAAAAAAATTTCTTTTAAACGCTCTTACCTGTAGCATTTTATTTTACATACAATCAAGTTATGCCATGCAAGTGATGAATGATAGCGATATGCGGGCAGTTGATGGACAAGACGGTGTAGTTGCAGAGTTAAGTTATGGTTCTGTTAATTTTGATCAGATTTATTGGGATGATAAAACAGGGAGTTCTACCCCAGGTGGTACACAGGATAGTTTAAGGGCAAGTTTGAATGGCGTAAAAATAACTACAGCGAATGCTTCTCAGCCTAATATCACGCTTAAAATGAATGCAGGAAGTTTATCAGATGGCAGCAAAACTGGACTCGATCTAGATGTCGGAGCTAATTTAGGAACTGTGCAGGCAGATAAGTTTACATTGTGTAAATCCTCAGATTCAATGAATACCTGCGCAAATGCACCCTCATTTGGAAAATTAACGATCCAGAATACTGCAAATACGCCTGTTACATTGCATATGACGACTGCTGATGGATTATTTAGTAAAACTGGATTTTCTTCTCTAAATTTAGGTATTCAAGGATTAGATATTGGGTTAAGTCAAAAAGATGCAGGTGGCTCTTACAATGCATTGATTATGAATGATTTTAATTTTAATTTTGGGGCCAAAGGTTACATGTATGTTGATCCAACAGAAGGTCTGGTGTTAAGAACCAATCCTGTCTCAGGAAGTGGTGCAACTGGTATTGGTTATGTTGATTTTAAAAGAGATGCAAATGGCAAATCAGGTTTAAATCTGGAGTTTATGGTGCAACCTAATGTTGCAAGCACTGGAACGGCTCTTAACGCTAATTCTGCAAAAGGTGTATTACGAGCTGGCGCCAATGGTCGCATGGTCAATGGTGTTTTACAGTTACGTGGTACTCAAGATAAAGCAAGTACAATTTTAGGCGTGACGAGTGGTAATTCTATTGCTGGTGATACGGGTCTTGCATTTCGTCTCAATGGTGAATTCACCAATGATCGTGATAATTTGTCAGGTGTTGAAGCGACTAGCTTGGAGTTGGGTGGAGCAGGAAATCAAACATACGGTTTGCGCTTTGCCAATATTACACCTTTATTGACGCGTAAAAATATAGCGGGTACAGAAACAAGTTCAGGAGTCGCGTTAAATAGTGAACGAGCTGGTTTAAGTATGGATGGTATCTACTTCAATTTGGTGAATGCCAATCAAATAAAATTAACGGAAAACTCTGCTTTGATGGCAACCACATTTGGTGCAAGTGGTACGAATTTAGTTAGCTCGACAGACTATGTGCAAAATCTTTCATCTAATAATACGCCTTACACTGTGTTAGCTATACGAGGTATGGATTTTGCTGCTTTGTCTCGTCGTGGGCAATTTATCTATACAGATGCCCAAGGTAAAGTGAAAGATGTCACGGGAGCATCAGCAAAATGGGGTTTGGGTTTACCGATTTATAATTTAAATGCCAACTTTGCCTTTAGTCCACGATTAAGTAATGGAGCGACGAGCGGGGATTACTTGGTTACTAAGAATAATGGTGTTATTCAAAAAACAACAGCCAGTGGTTCTGAGCGAATTGGATTTAGTGGTTCTATTAGTACGCAAGGCGTAAGCAGTGATGGTTCAAAATCAACTTCGATTATCCTCATTGATGGTGGAAATAATACCAACGATAATAATAACCCAACAGATTATTATATAGGCCTTCGCAATATCGATATGTTACTGAATGGTACGGGTAGCTTGGGCTTCGAAAATGGTCGAATTAATGTCAGTATGCCGAAACTTCTGATGGCGATGTCTGCACAGTTAGCAGCGGGATATTTGCCAGGTGCCAAGTATAAAACCTGTCCTACAACGGGTGGATGCTATGCACCTTCTAATAGTTTTACTAATAATTATGATGTATTGGCTGCAATTAAACTACGATTGGCGGGACAGGCAAATTTTTCTATTATTCCTCTTTCTTTGTCAGCTTCCGACTATAATCAGGATGGAACTCCTAAAGAAGATAAAAATGCGCTGAGTTTTATCGGGTTATTAGAATTAGATAAAACTCAAAATAACTCCATTCAAATTGCAGATCCTATAGATGGTTCAACTATGGGGTTGGATAATATTGTCGGAACAGTGGCATTTGATAATAAAATCGTTGTGAACAGTAATAATGTTGGCTTTAATTTTGGCTTTAACTTCAATCCAAATAAAACTCCAGCTGATGTTTTTCGTGTTCGGGATGTAAATTTTTATCCTAATGCTGGTAAAGATGCTAATAATAATCCGATTGTTGGGAGTGCACAGCGTTTAGGTGAAGTAGCAATTACTGGTGGACGTTTAAATAGTGAAATGAAGATTACGCCACGTGATGGCGCATTTGCATTTAACTGAGAAGGATGATTTGAATGGAATTTAAGAGACTTTATTTAGCGACATCTTTAGTATTGATGGGTTCATTTGCAAATGCAAACGGCCTAACAAATCTTACTGATAAAGAATTATCTGAACAAACAGGTCAGGCATTATTTAATCTTTCTTATATAGCACCAACTGATAGTTCGAACTTAATGAATGGTAAAAGTATTGGAGGGAATTCAGCTGGTGCAATAGGTTTCTATAAATTAGGGATGGAAGCAGATGTAGATTTAAATACAAATATTCGTTCGTTACAGTTGGGTTGTGGCGGTGTCAATGGTCCAGGTGCCTGTGATATTGAAATTAATAATTTAGCACTATCTGCACTACCTGATGGCTATGATTCCTCGACTGGAACATCTCCAAATTTTGGAAGTACACAACGAGCATCGACAAGTGCAAAATTAGTTAACCCATTTATTGAATTTGCCATCAAAAATCCTGGTACAGCATCAACACGTGAGTTTGTGGGTGTTCGTTTAAGTGCAGAGAAAATTTTTGGTTTATTGACTTTAGGAACTGACAATTCAGCAAATCCAACAACAGATGGTTTGCAAACATTAAGTGGTTTTATGCGTTTAGCTTCTACTTCCGGATCGGTAAACACTAAAGAAACTTTATTTGGTAATACTGCTGACCAAATTTTAGGTGCCGTTGATGGGAGAACAGATCCAAATATGATTGTTAATCTTTTAGGGCAACAAAAAAGAATATTTACTAGTAACCCTGGTGCGGCAGGAAATGATGGTATTTCTATTCCTAGTATGAAAAATATAGGTTTTACGATGCCAGCTGCTCAAGTAAATGGTGTAAGAAGTACAAGTGCCAATGTATCTGGAATCAAGGTTAAAATTAATGAAATTCCGATGGGAAAAGTGACTGATGTAAATGGTAGTTTTACTTCAGATGGTGCTAAAAACCAACTGTATGTAACTTATGATCCAATTTTATTGGTGGCTAAAGATGCAAAGTTTATTATGGCAGATGGATCTAGTGTCAAAAATTTAAATCTTGATGTAACTTTTCAACAAGCTCTTAGTATGATTCATAATATTCCTCTTACAGGAAATGGTGGATATTTATCCCTACAAAATCAGAAACTACTTTGGCCTGGTGCATATACTGCTGAAAATGCAGGTGCAACAGAACTCAATAATATGACCAAAAGTGATGTTGCCCAGCCTGGCTGGTGGATGTCTTTTGCGGATCCTGTGCAACTTGGAAAGTTAAATGGAACTTCTGATGTTGATATTAGTGCAGCTCTTCCACAAGTTGCTTATCTAGTAAGTAAATATCTACAAGATAATCCTGTGCAGGTTGATGCTGGTGAGGGAATTGGTGCATTATTTGGCACACCAATTACTAAACTGCTAAACATTGATTTAAATACTTATACTACAGCTAATCCAGTAAAAGTTACTCTACAGAACTTACAGCTAGCAAATCAAAATGTAACACCAAACTGTTATGGAAGCTTAAAATTCTGCTAATTTCCCTTTAATCGGATAATATCTTACCCATATTTCAATTATTGTAATATGTGTAAGAATTAATCAAATGGTATTTGTCTTAAGGATTAGGACAATGAAGAAAAACAAAATACTAGGATGTATAAGTCTATTCTGCTTTGCACCTATTGCGATGGCTATGCAGCCAATGGATGATCAAAGCTTGTCAGCAACAACTGGACAGGATGGTATTAACATTGGTGTGGGTGTCAATAAAGTTGAGTTTAAACAAGCAGCTTTGATTGATAAAGATGGCATAGCTTCCTCGACAACTTATAATAATCGTGCAAGTATGGTGATTGCTGGAAGCAATGCAACACCCGTTAGTTTTAATTTTACAGGTGGAAATTCTGATCCGACTTTTAAAATAGTCGTGGATACAGATGGTGGGGCAAATAATAAAGCATTTGCGAACTTGGCAATTTCATTTGCAAATCAAATTACAGGTCTGACTATTTCACCATTTTCAATTTATTTGGCAGGTACTAATTCAACTTCGACTTTAAATAGTTCAAAATCTATATTTACTGGAACGACTTTAAATAGTGATGTTAAAGAATTACTTAGAGTTGGTAGTAATATTGATGTAAGTTTTATATCTGGTAATGCTCCTAAAATGAATATTCAACTCGGGAGCGCTCCACAAGGTCACATGATTCAATTTGGCGGAGCGATTAGCTCAATTTGTAATGGTGGATGCCCGATTACCATCGTATCAAATTACGTTGATACACAGACTCCTGCGAATTCTTATTCTACAGGGATTTCATTCAATCTAAGTCTAAAAGCGACAGATACAACCAATGGTTTTTCTTTAAATAACTTCTATTCTGGTGTGGAGACTGGTGGTTTTGTTTTTGGAAATACAGGTACTTCAAGCAAATTGGATGCTGGTTTAAGTAATGTCACTCTAGGCTCGACTGGGCAAAGTAATGCTACGGTTTTCAATGGGGTGCAAAATGGTCCAATCGGTAATATCGGTGCAGTAGGGGCATCTGTCACAGATCTAAAAGTAAAAATCAGTGGCATGTAATAAAAAATAAGTGGTGCGCTCGGCGGGACTCGAACCCACGTCGGTCACTTAGGAGGCAACTGCTCTATCCAGTTAAGCTACAAGCGCGTAATGTTATGATTATAAATTAAAAAGTCATTATTGAGGCAATAACTTTTTAATTTTTATATAGTTTCTTATTTTTAAATAATTTTAGGCCAATAACATTCATCTTATGGTGAAATATCTACTCTTATGGATTGAGTGGCTTGGGCATATCGTTATCAAATCAGATGCCTAAAAAAATAAAAGCCAGTTCATTATATATCTGGCTTTCATTGAAAATTGTCAGCAATTGAGGTTGTACCACTTTAGTTTTATATTTGGCAGATCTGTAAAGGTTTGATTATCGGCTTGCCTTTAAATAATGCCTGACCAGACTGATATTGAATGGTTTGATTACAAATCCATTCTACCACTTGAGGATAAATGACGTGTTCAAGTTCATGGACACGTTTTGCTAAAGTGTTAGCGTTGTCATTTTGAGCGACTCTAACAACGCCTTGTAATAAGGCAGGGCCGGCATCGAGTTCCGCCGTCACATAATGAACCGTACAGCCATGAAAAACGTCACCAGTATTAAGTACTCGTTGATGGGTATGCATACCTTTATATAAAGGTAACAGGGAAGGATGGATATTAATCATTTTCCCTTCCCATGCTTTTACAAATTTTTCACTCAGGATCCGCATAAAACCAGCAAGTATCACAAGGTCGACACCCCATTGTAGGAGTTGATGATGCATTGCATCATCAAACATTTCACGGGAAGGGTAGACTTTGTGTTCAATGACTTGCGTTTCGATGCTAGCCTGTTTGGCTCGTACTAACGCATAGGCATCTGCTTTGTTAGAAATGACACCGACAATTTCACCAGACCAATGTTGCATACATTGTGCATCAATCAGTGCCTGTAAGTTGCTGCCATTTCCTGAAACAAGTACCGCAATTTTCATCATGCAAAGATCACACGAATTTTTTCATCAGCACCTTCTACAGATTCAGCGTTATCCTGAATATGACCAATTTTCCATGCTTTTTCACCTTGTGAATTCAGCACTTCGATTGTTTTAGCAGCATCAGCAGCATCTACAGCGATGACCATACCCACGCCACAGTTAAAGGTACGATACATTTCAAACTGTTCTACACCGCCTTCGCGTTGTAAAAGTTTGAATAATTCAGGCCATTCCCAAGATGATTCATCAATGACTGCTTGAGCGCCATTTGGAAGAACACGTGGCAAATTGCCAGGTAAACCACCACCTGTGATGTGTGCCATAGCATGCACATCGACTTGTTTGCACAGTTCAAGAACTGGTTTTACATAAATTCGTGTTGGTTCCATTGCGACATCAGCCAATGAACGACCGTCAATTTGTTGAGTCAAATCAACATTTTTAACATCCAGAATTTTGCGAAGCAGTGAATAGCCGTTTGAATGTGCACCACTCGAAGCGATGCCAATCAAAACATCACCTGCCTTTACTTTTGAGCCATCAATAATTTTACTTTGCTCAACTACCCCGACTGCAAAACCAGCCAAGTCATAATCTTCACCTTCATACATGCCTGGCATTTCAGCAGTTTCACCACCTACAAGTGCACAACCAGCAAGCTCACAGCCTTGACCAATACCGGTCACGACATTAGCTGCAACATCCACATTTAGATGCCCTGTTGCATAATAGTCGAGGAAGAATAAAGGTTCTGCACCACAGACCAATAAATCATTAACGCACATGGCAACTAGATCCTGCCCAATGGTGTCATGACGATTTAGGTTGAGAGCCAAACGTAATTTTGTGCCTACACCATCTGTACCAGAAACCAAAACTGGTTCTTCATAACCTTTTGGAATTTTACAGAGTGCGCCAAAGCCACCTAGACCGCCCATGACTTCAGGGCGAGTAGTACGTTTAGCTACCGACTTGATACGATCGACCAGTGCGTCGCCCGCTTCAATGTCGACGCCCGCATCTTTATAGCTTAAACCAGTATTTGGGGTAGAAGTTGAGTTGCTCATAGTGAAGTCTCCGCATTGGCGGCAGATTATAACCCGAATATACGAAACTCTTATATTATTTATGCTTTTAAATGCTATCTTTAACTAAATATTTTTGCCTCAATAACGAATACATTAGAAAAAGGTCAGATTTTATGCAAGATCGTACCCTGCGTCGCATTTTTATTTTGATAGGTATAGCCGTTTTAATTTGGGTTCTTTATTTACTTAAACCCGTCGTGATTCCATTTGTGGTCGCATTTTTAGTTGCCTATTTATTTAGTCCACTGGTTGAGAAACTCAGCAAAATCGGACTTCCGCGTTGGGTCTCTATTGGTATTGTATTTATTGGTATTGGCATCTTACTGGTTTTGGCAATCTGGTACGTCGTTCCTCTAGTTTGGCAACAGTTGATCTATGCCAGAGACAGTATTCCTGCGGGCATTCATTGGATCAATGCTACTTTTCTGCCGTGGCTATCGCATACCTTTAATGTGGAACGCATGGAAATTGATACCGATCAGATTTCAACAGTGGTCATGGAATATATCCAGACCAATTATAGTGCCGACAGTATTCAAACAATGGCTTTAAGACTGGCTCAATCTGGTCTAAGTTTTATTCAAATCGGTGGAACTGTTGTTTTAATCCCTATCATTGCATTTTATTTTTTACTCGACTGGAATCGGATGTTGCAAAGCTTACGTCGTCTCATTCCACGTCCTTATGAAGAAAGTACGCTACGCATAGTAGGCGAATGTCATAGTGTGTTAGGTGCATTTGTAAAAGGTCAATTTTTGGTGATGTTGCTGCTCGGTATTGTATATGCTGTAGGTCTGCAACTGATTGGTCTGGAGGTTGGACTTATTATTGGAATGGTAGCAGGGTTAGCCAGTATTATTCCGTATTTAGGTTTTGCAGTCGGAATTATTGCGGCTATTATTGCGACTCTGTTTCAGTTTGGACTGGACTGGACGCAGCTTATTTTAGTTGGCGTTGTGTTCATGATCGGTCAGGCTGTGGAAGGTTATATCTTACAACCATTTTTATTGGGTGATAAAATTGGACTATCGCCTGTAGCGGTTGTTTTTGCTGTACTAGCAGGTGCACAACTTGCAGGCTTTTGGGGAATGTTGATCGCGTTGCCTGTTGCTGCTGTTATCGTGGTATTGTTGCGACATGTTCGTGAAGCCTATGAGCATAGCCAGTTATATAGGTCTGATGCCATTGTCGTACAACATGGTGGTGAACATATTAGTGTCGAAACTGAAAATGTTGACCTTGATATTGAAGTCAAAAAACCGCAAGATACTGATGTCTCAAACAATTCTACACCTAAATAGTCAAGAGGTTGCTCACGAGGTTTATGACATAGTATGCGTCAACTACAGTTGGATATTGAACCTCAACTTGATGCCCGAATCAGTGATTTTTCTGGGCCAGGTTGGGGACATGTTGTTGATGCCGTTCGTCAGTTACATGCAGGATTAGTCAATCGTTTTTATATTTATGGCGGAGCTGGCTCTGGAAAAAGCCATTTACTTTCGGCAATATGCGATTCCTATCTGGAAATAGGTAAATCTGCAATCAAAGTTTCATTGCTTGAACTTTTGGATGCACCGATTGAAGCAATTACCTCACTGGAGCGTTATGATCTGGTTGCCTTAGATGACATTGAAGCGATTAGTGGTGTTCCACATTGGCAACGGGCTGTTTTTCATCTCATCAATTATAATAATGAAGTCGGTGGACAACTGGTATTTTCATCACGTGTTGCTCCAATCGAACTTAAACTCGAACTTCCTGATTTACAGTCGCGTTTAACACAGGCTGTTAGTGTGAAAGTACCCAATGGCAGCCTTTATGCTGACCGTGAAGCTTTGGTTTTATCTACTGTAGCACGTCGCGGTTTGCATTTTGATCCACAAATAATTGAATATCTGCTATTGCATGGTCCGCATCAAGCGTCTTTACTATTACAGACATTAGCACAGCTTGAAAAAATGCTTAAAGGTGAAAAAACCAAGCTTTCCAATGCGACTTTAAGGCAAATCTATGCTTTGATTGATGAGTATCGCTAGTCATGTGAAAAATCTTGAGTAATTACTCAAGCTATGCGAAAGTACGCAAATTAAACGAAAAGTTGCTAGGACGTGGCGACTTTAAAAAAATAATGAGAATGGGAATTAAAGGAGAAAGGTATGCTCAAGCGGGGTATAGGCGTTGGGCTGTTGTTTATCGCTGGTCATGCATATAGTGCTGGCGAAATCATAGTCAATACAACAGCAGACGAAGTTAAGAACGACAATCTCTGTTCTTTGCGCGAAGCAATTGAGTATATCAATCAGGGAATGCCAGAAGCAGGCTATAATGGATGTGGGGGAAAAGACTCTACAGCTGTAGTATTGTTAGAAAAACAAAAAACCTATGAATTAAATAGTCAGATTAAAATTCAAAAAGCCTTACAGCTTAAAACAACTTATGACACCAGTGTGGGTGAAAACCAATATGGTTTAAATAATGCCACCATTAAGATGGTGGGTAATGACCGAATATTCTATGTTTATGATGACAATAGTGAAAATACCCAATATAGCGTTTCATTGATCGAAGTTAATCTAGAAGGCAATCCAGATAGTACTATCAATAATGGTGGATTGATCTTTAACCATGAGAGTCTGGGCTTACAATATGTCAAATTGATCAATGGGCATGCCACGGTCAATGGGGGTGCAATTTATAATGAAGGTGTGTCTACTGCAAAAAGTGCAGGTTACGTAAGTGCCCAAAATGTCATTTTTCAGAATAATACAGCTTCTCAAGGCGCCGTCATTTATAGTGAATTACCAAGATTCCATCTTTATCAAAACGTTTTACGTGACAACAAGGCGACAGGTTTAGATCAATCGACATTGTTATATTCTGCTATCGCATTTGATGATGACTCAACCAGTGGTAACGCCAGCTCTCGTTTATATGGTTTAAAGAATAGCACTATTTTTAATAACACAGGCTACATCACAAATGTGCGTGATGGCATGATTATTAATAACATCACCATGATTCGAAATAACGAGGGTCTCTATCTTCAAGCACCGAAAGGTGATGCTTATGTATCAAACAGCATCATTGCTGAAAATGGTTCAAAAAACTGTGTATTTGCAGATGGGGATAAAACCCAATTTATTAATAATTTGACCAAGACTTCTGATTGCGGTAATGGTAGTTCAACTGATCCGAATGTCAATATTGGTAGTAATAAATTATTGGCTGGAGAAGTTGAGGGTAAATGTGATGCTGCGCCTGCCGAAGGTCTGTTGTGTCCTTATTACACACCAGCAAAAGCATTTTTGGGTTTCTTTAAACCACGGTTATTAATGTCTTATCAGACTTTAAGTGATTCGCTGATTGTGAATCGAGGTCGTGTACTCAGTGACGGGACTAATATTACCAGTCTTTCAAGTTGTGAGTCGGTGGATCAGCGTGGCAAAACACGTAGCACTAAAGAGCTTTGCGACATTGGTGCAATTGAACTTACTATTGATGCAGATTCTATTTCACCTGTCGGACAGGATATCCTTTATGGTCAAAACGCAAAATTTTCAATCGCGGATCAATTAGCTGATGGTGAACTCTTGCCTGCCAGTGAATGTGAAGGTTTATTGGGCAAACGAGAGGACGGAAAAGCATGGCAGGCAGGTTGTTTGCAAATCGTGCAAACTAACACGCCATCTAAGGGTACATTAACACTAGATCAGGAAGGTAATGTCACCTATGTGCCAAATGGAAATTGGCATGGTTCTGATGAGTTTAAACTTCGAGTGATGACCACGATTACTCGGTTCAGTGATTCTATCGGAAATCGTTATATCGATATTCCTGGAAAAATTGTGCAAGATCCACCAAATGATTTTGAAAGTAAAAAGGTCAAAACGAGTGGTGGTAGCTTTGGTTATGGAATGTTAATCGCCTTATTGGGACTTGTAGGTTTAAGACGATTTAAAAAGTAGGGATAGGGATTAAGTCATGAAAAATTATAAAAAAGGACTGCTGACAGTAATGGTGTTATCTGCGATGTCACTCATGGCCGCAGAGGATAAAACCATTTATGTTAATACTTTTGATGATATTGATGATCAAGGCAGTAGTAAATGCTCATTGCGGATGGCAATGAAAGCGGCGGAACTAAATCGATCTTATGGTGGCTGTGGCGCAGGAAACACTGCACCTTCAGCCATTGATTATATTCAGCTTGAAGAGGGAACCTATAAGCTTAATTCGGAGCTGGTTCCAGCATCATCTGTTTCATTGATGGGAAAAATTCCTCAAGACTACAGTAAGATCGATGTCATAACTAATGATTATCCTGCTAAAACGGTGTTAAAGACGATTATTGATGGTCAGAGTAAGAGTCGAATCATCAATACCAGTAATAGTAAAGCTACGATTACAGTGAGTAATGTCCAATTTCAAAATGCTAATAGCGAGGGTCGCGGTGGTGCACTCTATTTAGGTGCTGCGGCAACTTTAACTGGTGTTTCGATTTTAAATTCGACTGCTAATCAGGGCGGGGCAATTTATCTTGAAGGTGATAACTCTTCACTGACTTTAACCAGTGGGATTTATCAGGGTAATAAAGCTGTTAAGAAAAACCAAAATGATGGTGACAATATTGGTGATGTACTCGCCATGAGTTGTCTGGATAATTTGTCATACAACAAACGCACGTTAGCGTTTACAAATAACAGTTTTATCCAAAATGGTTCTACAAATAGTAAAAGTACACTTGAGTTTTGTGGTGAACCCATCACGACTTTTACTGCAAATACCATCGCACAGAATACGGTAAATGCTGATAACGGAAGCATTATCAAATTTACAGGCGATAGTCGTGTCAATACCGATGTCAACAAGTTAAGTACATCAAGTACTTTGCAAATGGTCAGTAACACCATTGTAGAAAATAATGCCTACAGTACTTTTTTGTATGACAAAATTGGTATCAAGATTTTGTCATTTAATATACTTGCATTTAATAGTAATCGTTCATGCCGTTATTTACTCGGTGAAGCCAAAGATCAAAAAGATACTGGTGTTGGCTTAGTCTATAATGCAGTAAGTTTAGCTGCTGGAAGCCAAAGTCAATGCGATGTCGCTAGCGAAGTCTTGCCAGAGAAACAGACCAATATCGATATGAGTAACATCAGCATGTCGAGTGTATTAAGTAATTTGCAGACACCTTCTGAATATACTAATTTCTTACCTCTTTATTTCCCTAAAGATAATTCATCCGATACAGATTTGGTCGATGTGAATACCGATGGATGTAGCGCACAAGACCAACGTGGTATTAATCGTATTACTGATGGAACTTTAATCTTAAATCCAGCTGGACGAAATAGCTGTGATCTTGGTTCGACTGAAATCATGCGTTTAACAGCAGGTGATATTAATGGTGTTGTCAATAGTTCGCTTGTTACGTTACTAGATGGTTATCAAACACAATTAGATTTCTTTAAGGCGCAAGTTGCAAACACTAGTACAAATCCTGATTTCTTGCCGTATTACAATAAACGTATTAAAGAGTATGAGGATCTGATTACCTATACTAAAGCCAATGAGAAATATCGGGCGGTATACGTAGATCCATTTGCATTTAGTCTGCCAGATGAAATTGTACTGCCAGATGGTGGACGTCAAATTCAGCATTTGACGCCAGATACCTATGCTGTTTCTGTAAAAGCTTTAGGTGTCGGGATGATCACAGGAAGTGGTGATAGCGCTAAACTTGATGCTCGACCAGACGAAAATTTAAAGTGTGAATGGAATCCTGATCTTAAACGAATCATGGTTTATCGTCTGGATGATGGAATTACTCAAGCAGGTGAATATAATTTCTGTCAATATACGCTAACCCTAAAAAAAGCAGATGGTTCACTCAATACCTCTAAACAATCATCAGGTCTGATGCAGGTAAACTTTGTCAATATCGCTCCAATTGCCAAAGCCGCTGAATATACGATTCAATACGGAACTGATCAGAAGATCAATGTCAATTTGCTGAGCAATGCTTCTGATGATGGTGATGGGCCTGTTTCAGCTTTGATCAATAAGCCAAATAAACCTGCTTTTTACCATGATCAAAATGGTGTTGAGTTGCCAATTCGTTTAACCACCGTTCCTTCAGGTATTACCGTTACTCCTGAGCGTACTGGTCCATGCCCGTATCCTGATGAAAAAGAAACGTGCTACGGTGGTAATCTTACGATTCAGGTGAAAAACAATTTCAACGTATTTAATTATAAATTTAATTATCTGGTTTATGATGCAGATGGGACAAAGTCACCAGAAGCGACTGTGACCTTAAAAAATACCGCATCTACGCCTTATAACCAACCGAGCAGTGGTGGTGGAAGTTTGGGTATCTTTACGGTATTAGGACTCGTTGGGCTGGTACTTTATCGCCGTAGATCATGATTTAGTCTTAAAAAAAGAGAGGTTCAATTGAACCTCTCTTTTGTTTTTACTGAGTCTAAGTGCATTGAATGGTTAAACTTGATGCACTTAGTTTTTAAAGATCGACTTATTTTTTAGTGTCTAATTGGGGAACCGCTGAGCCCTGACCAATCGATAACAAACCTGTATTGGTATAAATTCCAAGTTTTACACGTGTATCGGTAATATCCAGATTACGCATGGTTAACTGACCAATACGATCCATTGGTGTAAACATAGAATCGCCTTTCTCCATGGTTAAACGCTCTGCTTCATAAGTGAGGTTTGGAGATTCAGTATTCATAATGGTGTAATCATTACCACGACGAAGTTCTAAAGTCACAGTACCCGTAATGGCTTTGGCGACCCAACGCTGTGCTGTTTCACGTAGCATGAGTGCTTGGGAGTCGAACCAACGACCTTGATACAATAAGCGACCTAAACGTAAACCGTTAATGCGGTATTGTTCAATGGTGTCTTCATTATGAATACCGGTAACCAAGCGTTCATAAGCAATGTGGAGCAATGCCATACCAGGAGCTTCATAAATACCACGTGATTTGGCTTCAATGATACGGTTTTCAATTTGGTCAGACATGCCGAGACCATGACGCCCGCCAATTCGGTTTGCTTCTAGGATAAACTCAACAGGATCTTCGATACGCTGTCCATTAAGTGCAACAGGCATGCCTTCTTCAAAAGTCACAGAAACCAGTTCAGGCTGAATCTCAACCTCATCTTTCCAGAATGCCACACCCATGATTGGATCAACGATTTTGATGCCTGCATCCAGATATTCAAGATCTTTGGCTTCATGTGTTGCACCAAGCATGTTTGAATCGGTTGAATAGGCTTTTTCTTTTGACATTTTATAGTCAAAGCCATTATCAATCAGAAATTGTGACATTTCTGCACGACCACCCAACTCATCAATAAACTGTTGGTCTAACCAAGGTTTATAGATTTTTAAATTTGGATTTGTGAGCAAACCGTAACGATAGAAACGCTCAATATCATTACCTTTGTAGGTCGAGCCATCGCCCCAGATGTTCACGTCATCTTCTTTCATGGCAGTGACAAGCATGGTTCCTGTTACAGCACGACCGAGTGGAGTCGTGTTGAAGTAGGGAACACCACCAGTACTGATATGAAATGCGCCACATTGGATTGCAGCGATCCCTTCTAAAGCCAGTTGTAAACGACAGTCTACAAGACGGGCTTTGACCGCGCCATATTGTTCAGCTTTCTTTGGAATGGCATCGTAGTCATCTTCATCAGGCTGACCCAGATTTGCAGTATATGCATAAGGTTCTGCGCCTTTTTGTTTCATCCACAATAAAGCAGCTGAAGTATCCAGACCACCAGAGAAGGCAATACCCACTTTCTTACCTACTGGTACATGCTGCAAAATGGTTGCGTTATCAGTCATTGCTAATCCTAACTAACATTTGTAAAAAGACCTAAACCGATGGTCTTGAGAATTCAGAATGGTAGATATTGTAGCACTTTTTTCATTTTGTTTTTTCTGATCGTTCAATATCCGATCCGAAAAATGCGAAATCTAGATGGATATTTTGGATGATCCAAAGTTTTGATTTTAGTTTTTTTAAGCAACTTTAATCTGATTGAAGTTTTGCGTGCTTTGAAGAGTATCATTTAATCCAATAAATTGTTTCTCGATAGGGGTAAAGACATGGTCGCTACGCGCGATCAGATATAAACCAATATTACGATATTGCTCAGGTATTTCTCGATAATATTGAATCTTATATTTTTCAATCAGTGATTTGGCCAGCATCGAAATGCCCATTCCAAGTTGAGTGAAATGAATCAAAGCCTCATGATCATAAATGTGGGTGAGTTCACTTTTGTTTAGACCATAATCTGCATAAATTTGATTGAGCATTGTGGCATAGCAGCATTCTTCAGACGCCAATAAAATATTTTGATTGTTTAAACAGTTTTCAAGACTTTCGTGGTTAATGACATTTTTGCCAATGATCACCAGTTGATCTTCAGCTTTTTGAATATACTGAAGATTTTTTTGCTTAGGATGTCCAAGCACATAAGCGATATCGAGATTTCCCGCTAATATTTCATCTTCAATAAAACCAGTTGCACCCGTTTTCATAGTAATCGAAAGCTCAGGGTAAGTTTGATATAGTTGACTAAAAGAGGGATAAAAGCGCATCCCTCCCAAACTAGTATTGGTGCCAAAACGTAAATGATTTTCTTGTTGATCGATTTTATGTTCAGTCTCTTCCCAAGTAAAAAGCATTTTTTTATATTGACTATAAAGATGTAGTCCAGATTCAGTCAGTTCAACGCCTTTGGGTTTTCGAATGAAAAGTTGTCGTTTGTAATGGTTTTCAATTTTCTTGATTTTGGCGGTCATGTTGGATTGTAAATAATTAAGCTTATGTGCTGCTGCGGTAATACTTTTTAATTCGGCAACGGTGACAAATGATTTGATATCGCTAATGTCAATATTCATGGATATGCCTCAATCTGTGTAAACAGCCAATTTAAAAAGATCAATCCGACTCTTTTTGAAAGGCATTAAAAAAAATGATGTATCTATTAAAACATAGCATTATTCGTGATGTCATTTGTTTTATACACTATCAATATATTATTTGATTTGTTGAGATACGCTCGTGAATATTCGAGTCATCAGTGCTATTACATTATTATGTCTGGTATGGGGATCTTTATGGGGGCTGGTCAAACATAGCTTGCAGGTTTTTCCGCCTTTTTTATTTACTTCGATCCGTCTGATTTTGGCTGCTGTAACTTTAATACTGCTTCAGTTGGTTTTAAGGAAATCAATTCTGCCTAAACGTTGCGAATGGAGATCCTTAATCACTTTAAGTGCATTAGTGTGTCTTGGTTTCTACGCGACACAAATCTTTGCCATGCAATTTGTGGATTCGGGCTTGTCTGCCGTGTTGGTGTTTACCATGCCTATTTTTATTGGTATTTTGGCGCACTATGTTTTACATGAGCGTTTAAACAGACAAAAGGTCTTAGGCTTAATTTTAGGAACATTGGGACTTGTTGCGATTCTTTGGCCACAACTGTTGCATTTGAGCTGGAATTTGTCTTTAGCAGGAGAGTTGCTTTTGATCGGATCTGGTTTTTTCTGGGCAATGGCAACGGTGTATATCAAAAGAAATTTTGCGACTTATGACAAAGTTAAGCTAACAATCTGGCAACTGCTCATCGGTGGACTTGCGATTCTGATAGGTGCATTAATATTTGAGCCTGTGGAAATGACGGTATGGATGAATCCTTTAAATGAATCACTGTTATTTTACATCGCTGTGGTCGGGACTGGTTTTGCATTTGCCTTGTGGAACTGGATTGTGAGTCAGGTGGATACCTTTATCGCCTCTATTTCGATTATGTGTATACCTGTTTTAAGTTTGTGTTTTGGCGCGTTCATCTGGCATGAACCATTAACTGTAAATATTATGACTGGAGCTGCTTTGATCTGTTCAGGGATCGTGATAAGTTCGTTGAAATTAAAATCAAAAAATGCTCAATTTAATTATTGTTCTAAACAATCCCGATAAGAGTGACCATTTCCATATCGAAAGAAAATGTTTTAGCTCAAAAGCCATATTTTTATGGCTTTTTTTATTTCCTTAGATTCTCAATTGCAGTGCAATACAGATTAATTTAAGGTAACAGTAATATGGAATAACAATTTGTTAATAATCAACTAAAGTCAAAGTTTTTTTAAAGAGCTGTAGTCATCATAACCGTACCGAGTTCAGTAGAATTCCAGAATGAATGAAAGCGTTATCTCAGCAATTCATCTTTTCTAGAGAAAATAAGATATGTTTTATCAGTGATTGACAATTTCAACAGCTAAAAAAAGAGAACAAGCCATCCCAACCGATAAAAAAAGTATTAAAGTATTATGCAACAAGTTGCACCGCCAAATTCAACAAGGATTTCCTATGACTAGCTATGCACATATTTTAAAACCATTACATTTGGGTTTTACCACAATTAAAAATCGAGTTGTGATGGGGTCTATGCATACGGGGCTAGAAGACCGTTTTTATAATTATCCCAAGTTAGCTGCTTATTTTGGGGAACGGGCAAAAGGAGGGGTGGGCTTAATTATTACCGGAGGGATTTCACCTAACCGTCAAGGCTGGTTATTGCCTGCGGGTGGAACCATGAATTCATTGGCAGATATACCGCACCATCGATTGGTGACTCATGCCGTGCATAAACATGGTGGTAAAATTTTGATGCAAATTTTGCATGCGGGTCGTTATGGATATCAACCCTTTGTGGTGTCTGCGAGTCCAATTAAATCACCTATTTCTCCATTTAAGCCTCGTCAAATGTCGGAAAAGAATATCTTCGAAACCATTGAAGATTATGCGCATTGTGCCAGCCTTTCCAAAAAGGCAGGCTATGATGGCGTAGAAATTATGGGTTCTGAAGGTTATTTACTGAATCAATTTTTAAGTCGCCATGTCAATCAACGTACAGACCGTTGGGGTGGTTCAGTCGAAAATCGAATGCGTTTTGCGATTGAAATCGTCAAAGCGATTCGTGAAAAAGTAGGCGAAAAATTTATCATTAGTTTTCGTTTATCCATGCTTGATTTGGTGCATGATGGCAATACCATGCAAGAAGTGATTACTATTGCTCAGGCACTGGAAAAAGTAGGCGTTACAATTTTAAATACAGGAATTGGTTGGCACGAAGCACGTGTTCCAACGATTGTAACCTCTGTGCCACGTGCTGCCTTCGTTGACTATACGGCTTACGTTAAACAGCATGTTTCAATTCCTGTTATTGCATCAAATCGTATCAACATGCCTGATACTGCCGAAGAAATTTTAGCAGCAGGCAAAGCCGACATGGTGCAAATGGCACGACCGCTCCTTGCTGATGCATTTTGGGTTACTAAAGTCGCAACCAATCGTGTGGATGAAATTAACACCTGTATTGCTTGTAATCAGGCTTGTTTGGATCACACCTTTAAAAATAAAAGAGCAACATGCTTGGTCAATCCTCGGGCAGCATATGAAACTGAATTGGTTTACGTAAAAACAAAAAAACCAAAGAAAATTGCGGTCGTTGGTGGTGGTGTTGCAGGCATGTCGGCAGCAACTGTTGCCGCGAGTCGAGGGCATCAAGTGACGTTATTTGAAGCAAATTCTGAAATTGGCGGTCAATTTAATCTGGCGAAAGTGGTGCCAGGCAAAGAAGAATTCCACGAAACCATTCGTTATTTTAAAGTTCAAATTGAAAAAACAGGTGTGGATTTACGCTTAAATACAAGAGTCAATCGTGAGCAATTAGAGCGTGAAGGTTTTGATGAGGTCATTGTTGCAACAGGTGTTGTTCCTCGTCAGCTTAAAATTGAAGGGAGTCAATTACCGCAAGTTTTATCTTATGCAGAAGTGCTTAAAGGCGCTCCAGTTGGAAATAGCGTTGCGGTGATTGGTGCGGGAGGGATTGGTTTTGATGTATCTGAGTTTTTATTAAAACCAATACATCAACCTCAGCCTCAACCCTTAGCTGATTGGCAGCGAGAATGGGGCATTGATCCTCAACCAGATTATATGACGGAAGGTGGTCTACAACCTGCCCAAGTTGAAGTTCCTATCCGCAAAATTTATCTTTTACAGCGTAAGACAACGCCATTGGGTATTGGTCTAGGCAAAACCTCTGGATGGGTACATCGTGCTCAGTTGAAAAAACATGCGGTGCGTATGATGCGCGGTGTGCAATATAAAGCTGTCACTGATGAAGGACTTTGGGTTGAATTAAATGGTCATGATCAACTATTACGTGTAGATACTGTTGTCGTTTGCGCTGGCCAAGAATCAATTAAAGATTTAATGCCAAGTGAAAATGAAGCGACGCTTGCGAATTATCATATTATCGGAGGAGCAAAATTAGCTGCTGAGTTAGATGCTAAACGTGCAATTCGCGAAGGTGCAGAATTAGCTGCCCGGCTTTAAGTTTTGATGAAACAATATCCAATTGAATATCAGACACTCAAATTTTTCTTGAATAAAATGAAGTGTCTTTGTATTCTTACGCACATGGAAGCGTGGCAGAGCGGTTTAATGCACCGGTCTTGAAAACCGACGAGGGTGTGAGTCCTCCGTGAGTTCGAATCTCACCGCTTCCGCCAAATTTTGAATTAAGCCCTTGTATTTGCAAGGGCTTTTTTCTTGCCTGTAGTTTTACCCCTCAACCTACCCCTCATCAAATTTTGGTTTGGATTGGCTTCTTTTAGCCGTATTTAGAAGATTAAGGAATGTAGTTTAAAAAACTGTATTAAAATCTAACTATATTCTTATTCAAACATTTCATAATTCTAAATATTTTCACTATTCATTCGCTTAGCTTGCTTGACGCTATATAACGTGCAGATTATCCTTAACCTGCTGACCTACATCGTCAGTCGGTTTTGACAGACCGTTTACACACAAGCACATCAAAAAAGTAATTTTTTGGTGGCGAACTCGTTCGTTCCTCCTCCGTTGCGGTAGGGCGAGGGAGGGACGCCTTGTGCGTGCTGATTCTTGTGTGTCAGTCTGTCAACCCTTTCTCGTTCTGCCACCATTATTTGACAGTGATTCTGGCAGAGCTCTTTTAACACAAGGAGTACGCCATGCGCTTACATCAATACCGTCTTTTATATTTCTCTTTTTTTATGTTTGTGCCGTTGGGTGATTAGACCTGATGCTGTGCAGTCAATGCATAGCTGTGTCCATGACTTTCTAAGAATAAAACTTTTTTAAGTACATATTACCGATATGAAGATGAATCTCTCATGCTGTTTTGAGGGTCATAGATCCGTGTGCTTTATCGTCTATAACACGTCAAAAAAACATAGATATTCATTCCAACATTCATGCATGGGGAGCACTGCGTCTGATTAAGACCAAGACGAGTGATGCCTATAAAAAGAGAAAATGATTATGTTTAAAACCTTCCTAAAAACTGCCCTTATTTCATCACTACTTGCAGGCGCATCATTGGCACAAGCAGGTTGGTTTGCGCAAGCCAGTGAAGCCTATTTTGTTAAGGCCCGTAATTTGGGTGGCGGGGTATATCAGTGCATGTATAAAACCAATCCGGGCAACCGTGGTTGGCGTAATTTCACGGTGAACTTTCAGGGTGGTTGTCCGCGCTTCGTTCACTTTAATGCTCAGAATGGTCAAGTCACTGTACCCAACTAAAGACGGGGAGCATTTGAGATGAACCAAAAAACCATATTGGGCTTGGCTGCGATTTTAGCCCTGACTCTGATCAGCATTGCAGGCTTCTATTTCTTTAGCCCCAAACATACAACTGAAAAAACTGTTCAAGCCAGCACTTCTGAGGCCAGCTCTGCACAGCCTTTGGAATCCGCCAGTTCAGAAGCAGCCTCAACTGAGATTGCAGCGACAGAAGTGGCTGGGATCGATGTCAAAGAATTGACCACGGGAAGCAAAAGTCTGAGTCCATCAGATCATGAACCTGAGCTGCTGAGTTTTGAGTTTGATAAAAACCTAAAGTCTGTCGATACCTTATTGTCGATGCTGCCTTATGACGAACTGCCTCAGTTTGAGCAGGACAACATAGACAAGTATCAACGCTATGTCTTCGCCAAAGCTGCAAAAGATACAGGCAAATCAGTAAAAGACTTCAGCTTACAGGAACACGGAGCACTGGAATCGGAGCAGGCGGGTAATCGTTACTACGTTTATAAATTTGATAATGGCACAGACTGTGAAATTCATCTGGTCAGTATTGATTTAAATACGGGCGATTATGGCGTGAGCTATAACTACTGCTGAGGATGAAATGTATGAAGCAATTTTTTAAACCGATCCTACTCGCAGTAATTGTAACGACAGGAATGTTACTGGGTGGCTGTAATTCTGGTCTTGATCCAAATACATTTACGGTAGAATTGGATGTCAAAGATACCAGTAACTGGTATGCCCAAAATCAATCCGCTACAGTATTGACGATCCGTTCCAACAGTGCAGATCCCATCGATGTCACCAATGTGCTGATCAACAACGGTGAATGCAGTTACGAAGGCTATCGCAGATCGTTGGAATATCCACAGCATTTTAAAATGGGTCTGCGTTTAAGACTAAAATTAACAGGCTGTGGCTATGACAACGTAGTGCGTATTGATGTTGAAACGGAAAAAGGCACTGCAAGCTATAGCTTCCAATAACCCCGTTCAACGTTAAGTCAAAATACTCAATTTAAGCTGTACACCAAACCAAACTGCGTCCTTAAGGGATGCGGTTTTTTTTATGCCCGCTATTCAGCTTTTGTACTGAATTCACGCTATTCGGAATATTCAATGTCGCTTATTCGCTGTCCCTTTTGTCAGTCTGTCCATGTTCAACAGACCGATACAGGCAATCCCAGCTTTAATTATTTTGAACAACTGCAACGTTGTATTTCCCCTACACAAATGGCGATGTTCGGGATGCAGGTCGCCAAAAAAGCAGGCGTCTCACCTTTTATTGGTGTAGCGATCGGAGTGGTCGTCGGCGGTGTCCTTGTTGTGGTCAGTCAATACTGTTTTGAAAAGTATTACAGCAATGCCGAGCACTATCTCTGCTTGGATTGCCAACACAGCTTTGCATGGGCGAAGTAATCGCATCTGAGTCTTTGCATGGTTACATCGTTGAATTTACACACGCTTTAAAACTTTATATCACACCCTTATTTTAGGAAGATTTACTATGGCACATCAAATTGAAAATATGGCGTATGTTGGACAAACCCCTTGGCATGGTTTAGGTAATCAATTGACCCCAAATCAACCAATCGAAGTCTGGGCCAAACAAGCAGGCATGGATTGGCAGATCGAAAGCTCCAATGTTAGTTATATGGCGGAAAACCACAAAGGACAAAACTTAATCCTCCCGCATGATGAACAACGGGTCTTATATCGTTCCGATACCCATGCACCGCTTTCTGTAGTCAGTCAACGTTATCAAGAAGTGCAACCCAAAGAAATTCTACACTTCTACAAAGATCTCACCGAACAATCAGGTTTTGAACTAGAAACCGCAGGGGTACTCAAAGGCGGGAAGAAATTCTGGGCTTTGGCAAAAACAGGGCAGACTTCAGCCTTAAAGGGTAAAGATGTCAGCAATGGCTACATTCTCTTAGCCACCGCTTGTGATGGAACGCTTGCTACGACTGCACAATTCACCAGTATTCGTGTGGTATGCAATAACACCTTGGCGATTGCCCTCAAAAGTCAGAACGCGAGTTCAGGCGTAGTCAAAGTGCCACACAGTACTAAGTTTGATGCAGAGAAGATCAAACAGCAACTCGGGATTTCAGTACGAGCATGGAATGAGCACATGTATGAAATGAAACAACTGAGTCAACGTAAAGTCACCCAACAAGAAGCCGCTGCTTATTTCGATGCGGTGTTTAACAACACCAACCTGAGCATTACAGAGCAGGAGGACAGTATTATTCAGTTCTATCGCAATGTTGCCACACAAGCCAACTTAGCTACTAGAGCTGACAACAAGACTGAACCCAATGGACGTGCCATGTCAAAAGTCATGACTATGTTTAATGGGCAGGGTCGTGGGGCAGAACTGAGTTCAGCTAAAGACACGGCGTATGGTTTGTTATGTAGTATCACGGAATTTGCCGATCACGAGCGCCGAGCCATGAGTCAGGATCATCGCTTAGATTCGGCATGGTTCGGTGCGGGGGCAGGGCTTAAGCAACGTGGACTGGAACAAGCTTTACGCTTGATTGTTTAAGTTTAGATTCAGATTTGGGATTTAAAATAATCACATCAGATCAACATGATCCTGAAAATCTCCTTGAATACAAATACCTCTTTGCCACATCTCTAGATGTGGCTTTTTTATGCCTAAAATTTAATAATCAGAGGACATCTATATGAACTCAGCTTTAATTCAACCTAATCCCATTCAAGCAAATATTCATGCTCATTGCCCTAAACTCACCCATCTAAAACGCTTTGTAGAGACCAAAAACCTAAGTCAGGCGGAATGGCTGGAAGTCCGTCGTCAAGGTGTT
Organism: Acinetobacter sp. WU_MDCI_Axc73; assembly: GCF_025562455.1. Classification (GTDB taxonomy): domain Bacteria; phylum Pseudomonadota; class Gammaproteobacteria; order Pseudomonadales; family Moraxellaceae; genus Acinetobacter. The sequence goes on along the minus strand of NZ_JAHPRO010000018.1, from coordinate 13,318 downwards.
GGTAGTAGTGACTGTGCAGCTGCCTGCGGCCTTAATCCCTATATGTCGATGCTTGAACTATGGATGATCAAGACTGGACGTATTCAACAAAGTATTGAGGATGAAAGTGAAGGTCATGCACCCTTGTATTGGGGCAAACGACTTGAACCTTTGGTTGCTGAATACTACAGCATGCATACCAATTACAAAGTGCGTCGGGTCAATGCCGTATTACAACATCCTGATCCAGACAAGCATTTTATGTTGGCTAATCTGGATTACTCCGTGGTTGGGGATGCTGATGTGCAGATATTAGAATGCAAAACTGCAGGGGAGTATGGCGCCAAGCTGTGGCGAGATGGTGTACCGTTATACGTGTTGTGTCAGGTGCAACATCAATTGGCCGTGACAGGCAAGAAAGCTGCCCATATCTGTGTCTTAATTTGTGGACATAAAACCCGCATTTTTAAAGTCACTCGTTCTGAGTCAGTGATCCAACACATCGTTAATGCCGAACGTTATTTCTGGGACTGTGTGGAAAAGGATACCCCACCTGAAGCAGATGCCAGTGAGTCGGCAGCTAAAGCCTTACAGCTGTTGTATCCAGAGCATGTACCACTCAGTACGACAGACTTATCTGAAGATGAGCAAGCCAATCAACAGTTTGAACAACTGATCCGAGTACGCAATCAAGTTGAAAAGCATCAGGAGCAATTTGACCTCCTTAAACATCAGTTGCAAGCCAAGATGCAGGAGGCTGAACGTGCCACCTTTAAAACGGGTTCAGTCACATGGAAGAAGTCCAAAGACTCTGTCGGCTTAGACAGTAAGGCTTTACTCAAGTCACACCCTCAACTTCTGAACCAATTTCCGCAAAGTAAAACAGGTTCAAGACGTTTCAACATCTATACCGATGCTGATTGAAACAGATTTAGCCTAAGTTCAATTAACAAGCAAAACACCCAATCAACATCCGAAAATCCCATGCCTCAGCGTATGGGATTTTTTTATGCAAATTTTCTTTTAACCAAGCAACACATTTAAGCAGAAGAGGAAAACACCATGATTAAAGGTTTAGCAATCACACCGCCAATACTCGGACGAATCAGCATTGGTAAAGTCGTGGAAAAGAATGGCAAACGTTTACCTGAAAAGGACGATCAATTTACCATTACCAGCCAAATCCAAAATAAAGACAGTGGGTGGGTAAAGCATCCACTGGATGAACAACTAAGAGCTAAAGCACCCAATCAAAAACTACGGACTATTCCAGTTCGTATGATCTTCAATGATCCTGAACTCAACCTTCGCGCAGAGTACAGTCTCTTTGATCGTCAGACAGGACGTCCCGTTTGTGTGGGTAATGGTGAAACCTGCCAACGACTGACTAATCAAGGAGTTGAACAACATCCATGCCCATTCCCTGATCTATGCCCAATGGCACAAGGGGGTAACTGCAAGCCTTATGGGCGTTTGCATGTCAATTTAGATGAGTCGGATGAACTGGGTACATTCATTTTTAGGACCACAGGCTTTAATAGCATTCGAACTTTGGCAGCAAGACTGAGCTACTACCATGCAGCATCCAATGGCTTGCTTTCGTGTTTACCGCTACAACTCACGCTTAGAGGAAAGTCCACAACTCAAAGCTATCGCACGCCTGTGTACTACGTGGATTTGACTTTACGTGAAGGTGTTCATTTACAAGAAGCGATTCAAACTGCCAAGGAGATTGATCAGAAGAGTAAGTTATGTGGTTTTAATCAGGCTGCTTTAGATCAAATGGCACGGCAGGGTTATGCTAATGCTCAGTTTGAGATGGATGGAGAGGAGGGATTGGAGATTGTGGAAGAATTTTACTCGGATGAGGTTGTTGAGTCTGAACAAGCTCAGACTGACTCAAAAATCAAGGCAAAGCCTAAATTCAATCAGGGTGATGGATTTGTACAGGATATGCAGAAAGGGTTACAGCTGTCAGTGCATGCTTTGAATTAAATACTGTTGGGGGCTTCTTAGCCTCCAACAGTATTCTTACCAAATATTTTTATTCCAAAATTAGAACCACTTATTGAATGAAAAAACATTATTTAAGAATTATTTATTTGGAGGACGGTAGTACGTTTTTAAAAAATGGGAAATAATAAATTGTACTTCATCCTTGAAGTCATAGCATGATCCTTTTTTTACTCAATACCGACTACGGTGGTGATATAACCAGTGGCTAAAAGAATTAATAGACCTAACGACATTTCAAATAAAATGGCATAGCCCAATTGTTTCGCAAATTTCGGGTCTTGTAAGCGAGGTGTGAAATACCATTTGTTAAAAGCGGCTAACAATAAAATACTTAGGACAAATACAATTTTAATAATAAATCCATACCCATAAGGTGTATTGATTAGAGTATTAAAATCTTTAAAAAGTAATAAAGTAATGCTAAGACCACAAGCGATGAGTATTCCTACAATAAAGGCCGCTATTTGCCCAAATAGATGCATACGTTCTTTGAGTGGTAAGCCATTAATTTTTTTGCTTGTTTTCCATAAAGGATAAAGTGATCCCATCCATAAGGATATTACAAGTACATGTATTGATAATAAAGCTTGAGCGAATAAGGGTAAATTCGTGACATGTCCGAGTTGTGAAAAACTTAAAACGATTGGTGTGAGCAGTATAGTAAAAATTGCCCCTTCAATTTTGGAAATATCAATCGTCCCTTTGCTAAGTTTGGCTATCATAAATATGAGTAAAAGTGCAAAACTGATCGATCGAATGATATAGACATGTCCTGTAGGAGTATTGACTAGTATATTTATATAGTTGCTATCCCACATACCAGATAGTCCAGTATTGGCAAAACTTCCGATGAGAAGGAAGAATCCTAGAATACTGGAAATTAGTCCTAATGCTGTGCCAAGAGTTATGTATTTCAGAATAGTTTCCTTTATTTCTACATAACGTCCAAGTAAGAAGTAGGAGAAAGTACCACCAACAACAAATGCAATACCTAAATATAAAATGACTTTAACAAGCCATGATGCATATATCCAAGATTCAGGAATCATAATTTTCTCCATCGTAATAGCAACATGCCAGCAGTTCGCTGGCATGTTGCTATTAGCACTTGATTTTTATTTTGCTGATTTAATGGTGAAATTATATTCGCCATTCATGTTGTGGCCATCCGCTCCCATTGTGGTCCACACGACTGTATATTTTCCTTTTTTTAGTTTAGGTGCAGCGACGTCAAATGATTTTTTCATATCATGAGTTATTTTATAATTTAAAGGAATGTCCTTACGTTGTGCATCAAGCAACTTGACGTTCATTAACATAACTTCTTCACCAAAATTCAAAGTTATATTTTTCGGTTGGCTAGCTACAGATGTATTAATAGCAGGTGTTGCACTTTCAAGTTTCACATGTGCGAATGCACTTGAAGTAGCTACAACCATAGTCGTGCCTACGAGTACGTTACGTAGAATAGACATTTTATTTTGAAAAATTTTCATTTCTTCATCCTCTTTAAATTAATCTTGGGCCCAGTAATGACCGAATGAAATTCATTGATTGATAGCTTGGTCACCAACTTTGTAATCCTATTATCAAAGAAAGATAGAAACACTCCGATGACTTCAAAATTACATTTTTGTCATTTTAAAAATTGAAAAGTCACAAGTGCTACACTGACTATAAAGAAAATTTCGCTTATCTAATGATCAAGTAATAGGAAATTATTTACGTTTTAATCAATTTATTACTTTTAAAATTAAATATGAAGGAGGTTGTATGGACCATCATCATCACGAAGATAAAAATACACTTACTGATCCTGTCTGTGGCATGGCAGTAAAAGAAACATCTCAATTTTATGAAAAAGTTGACAGTAAAACTTTCTATTTTTGCAGTGAAAATTGCTGGTTAAAGTTTAAGAATGATCCTGCTTTTTATATTAATAAACTAGCAAAAGCGACTAATCCAAAAGAGATTGGGATAAATTCAATTGTGGTTGATCAGCCGATAAATGTGAATACTTCTACTATTTACACTTGTCCGATGCATCCCGAAATTCAACAAAATCACCCTGGGAATTGTCCTAAATGTGGTATGACTTTAGAGCCTTTACTTCCAAATCTGGATGAAGCTGACGAAAACCCTGAACTAAAAGATTTTAAAAGACGATTTTGGTATACCTTACCTTTAACTCTTATCGTTGTATTTTTAGCCATGTTTGGGCATCAGCTGAATTTATTTGATATGAAGATACAGAGTTGGATTGAACTCATTCTTACATTACCTATCGTTTTTTGGGCAGGGTGGCCATTTTTTGTTAGATGTTGGCAATCAGTTTTAAATCGTAGTCCGAATATGTGGACCTTAATTGGAATTGGTACTGGTGCCGCATTTATATACAGCCTCATTGGAACTTTGGCTCCACAAGTATTTCCAGACTCTTTTGTTTCTATGGGACGTGTCGCTGTATATTTCGAAGCCACAGCAGCCATTATTTCGCTGACCTTATTAGGCCAAGTTCTTGAGTTGAAAGCTCGATCACAGACCTCGGCAGCAATTAAATCTTTACTTGGGCTGGCACCTAAGACTGCAAGAAAAATAAATGACGATGGTAAAGAAGAAGATATTCCTCTTTCCCATGTACATGTTGGAGATTTGCTCCGAGTACGACCAGGTGAAAAGGTCCCTGTTGATGGAGTTGTTACTGAAGGGTCAAGTTCTATTGATGAATCAATGTTAACAGGAGAACCTGTTCCCGTTACAAAACGTGAAGGCGATCAAGTAATAGGTGCAACAATAAATATGAATGGTTCATTAGTAATGCGTTCAGAAAAGGTTGGATCTTCAACGGTACTTTCTCAGATCGTACAAATGGTATCGCAAGCTCAACGTTCTAAAGCGCCGATGCAAAGAATGGCAGATCATGTTGCAGGTTGGTTTGTTATGGTAGTTATTGCTATTTCTGTGCTTACATTTTTTGGTTGGGGGGTATTTGGCCCAGAGCCTAGCTGGGTTTACGGGTTAATTAATGCTGTCGCAGTGTTAATTATTGCTTGCCCATGTGCTTTAGGCTTAGCGACACCTATGTCAATTATGGTGGCAACAGGTCGTGGTGCATCGAATGGTGTACTTTTTCGTGATGCAGCTGCAATAGAAAATTTACGTAAAATTGATACTTTAATTATTGATAAGACAGGTACTTTAACTGAAGGCCAACCCTCATTCGATAAGGTTATCGCTCTTTCGGGCTATGAAGAAAATGAGGTACTTCGGTTAGCAGCTAGTCTGGATCAGGGGAGTGAACACCCTTTAGCTGATGCAATCGTACGTGCTGCCCGTGAAAGAGATCTTGTACTGTCTAGACCAACATCTTTTGAATCTGGCTCTGGGATTGGTGTTAAAGGAGAGTTAAATGGACAACAATTATCTCTTGGTAATACAGCATTAATGGAACAGCTGGGAATATCAGTTAAAGCATTTGTTCCCGAAGCTGAAAAGTTAAGAGCCGAAGGTGCAAGTGTCATGCATTTAGCTGTGGATGGAAAACTGATAGGGTTAATAGCTGTTTCAGATCCAATCAAAGCAAGTACACCTGAGGCTGTTCTTTCATTAAAAGATTCCGGTCTAAGAATCGTAATGGCTACTGGTGATGGATTAACAACAGCTAAGTCTGTTGGCGCTAGATTAGGTATTGATGAGGTTTATGGTGAGGTTAAACCCGCAGATAAATTAGAATTGGTTAAGAAATTGCAAAAAGAAGGAAGAGTGGTTGCGATGGCTGGTGATGGGATCAATGATGCCCCAGCTTTAGCTCAGGCTGATATCGGAATTGCAATGGGTACAGGAACAGATGTAGCAATGAATAGTGCACAAGTTACTTTGGTAAAAGGTGATTTACGCGGTATAGAGATTGCTCGTTCATTATCAGAAGCAACCATTAAAAACATGAAGCAGAACCTTATGTTCGCATTTCTTTATAATGCTTTAGGTATTCCTTTAGCAGCGGGTATTTTATATCCATTTACTGGCTGGTTACTTTCTCCTATGATCGCAGCCTTAGCAATGAGTCTAAGTTCAGCATCAGTCATTGGTAATGCTTTACGACTACGTAGCCAAAACTAAGTTTTTCTGACTACTCATTATTTTTAACTATTAAAGATGAGTAGTCAGTAGTTGTTTATTTTTATATAAGCGATTAATTTTTAAAAATAATTTTAAAGGTTATGCGGCCATTATGATAGTCTGCTCTAATTGTTGCGCCATGTACATCAAGAATGGATTTGGTAATTGCTAGCCCTAAGCCAGTACCTTCCTCAACTCGCTGTCTGGATGCATCTGTACGATAAAAACGGTCAAATAATCGGCTTAACTGTTCAGATGTCAATGGAGAGCTTTCATTCTCAATTGTAAAAACAGTTGTATCAAAGTTTTGTTGGGTTTTGATTCTGACTACCGATTCTGTTTTACCATATTTTATTGCATTTGATAGTAAGTTGCTCAGAGCACGACGTAACATAGATGGGTCACCATTTACAACTCCATAACCTTTTTGTTCCAAAGAGATACTCTTTTCGGCAGCAATCGCATCATAAAAATCAAATAAGGCAGAAACTTCTTTTACTAGATCAACTTGTTTTAAGTTTGGTAAATGCAAGCCATGTTCAGCCTTTGCAAGAAACAACATATCGGAAATCATTCGAGCTAAACGTTCAAATTCTTCCAAGTTGGAGAACAGAACTTCTTGATAGGTATTAATATCTCGACTACGAGATAAACATACTTGGGTTTGGGTCATCAAATTGTTGATAGGTGTTCTAATCTCATGGGCAAGGTCTGATGAAAAATCTGAGAGTTTTTCTACTGCTGTTTCTAGCCGATCTAACATGTCGTTAAATGCAACAGCTAGTGATTTAAGTTCAGTTGGAGTGTTATCAACTTCTAGACGCTCCGATAGGTGTTGAGCAGAGATGCCTTCTGCAACCTTTGCCATTTTTTGTACGGGACGTAATCCTCGCCATGCAGCAAACCAGCCTAAAAACATTAAGCAGATAGTACCGACAATGCCAATGTATAATAACTGGCGCCTAAAATCATTTAAGAAATGCAAATGCTCGGATGTATCGATTCCAACAATAATTTGAGCTGTTGGAATGCTACTATTTCTATTAAAAGACTTTTTATAAGCTAATCCACGATAAGTTTTATTTTGTATTTTCCACTCTAACCAAGGAGTATGTTTAGATTTAATTAATGTCTGCGCTTTAATAAGTGCAGGGGCTGAACTAAAAATAATTTGACCTGTTGGTCGTTCAATTTGAACAATTAGATCATGATGACCAACTAAGGCGTCTTTTAAATAAATATTTAGCTCTTGGGAATTGGCTGGATTTTGTTCTAGTAAATTTTCTAGAAGTTGAATTTTCCCTTCTAGTTGTGTCCGGTCCTGAGTTTCGAAATGATGCATTACGAGTTGATGAATAACTAGTCCCATAATCATTAGAATGATTACGGTAGATAGAGAAAAAATAATAGCTATACGAAAGCTGATTGCATTAAACAATTTACGAGTCATCTTCAACCTCTAGAACATAACCCATTCCCCGTATGTTCTGGATTAGCTTAGGGCTAAAGTTACTGTCAATTTTACTTCTCAAACGTTTAATAGCGACTTCTACGACGTTGGTATCACTATCAAAATTCATATCCCAAATTTGAGAAGCTATGAGTGCGCGAGGTAAAATTTCACCACGTCTACGCATAAATAATTCCATCAGCGCGAATTCTTTAGCTGTTAAGTCAATACGTTGCCCAGCGCGAGTGACGCGGCGTTTACGAAGATCAAGTTCAAGATCAGCAATTGTAATAAGGTTACTATCTTCTTTTTGTTGTCCCCGTCGGAGTAAGCTTTTAATGCGTGCTAATAACTCAGCAAAAGCAAAAGGTTTTACGAGGTAGTCATCAGCTCCCGAATCTAATCCCTTAACTCGATCTTCAATTTGATCACGCGCTGAAAGAAATAGAATAGGCATTGTCTTTCCGCTTTTGCGAATATCATAAATGATATTCCAGCCATCTAATTTTGGTAACATAACGTCCAAAATGATGAGGTCATATTCTTCGGAAAGTGCTTGATGTTTACCTGATAATCCATCTGTGACCCAATCCGTAATATACCCAGCTTCAGATAGACCTTGTTTAAGGTAATCACCAGTTTTTTGTTCATCTTCAACTAGTAAGATTCTCATTGATAAAAATCCAATATCACTCATTAAGAATATAATAACGTTATAAATACGTGATTCTTTGTAGATTACAAAAATGTCATTTTCATGTCATATAGATGTTTGGTGCTGGCCTTTAATGTATCCATATAAGCTAATTTCGGAGCAAAAAATGAAAGTTCTATTTCGTCGTACTTTAACAACTCTTATGTGTGCTGGTGCTTTAATTGCAGGAACTCAATCTTGGGCAGCAGAAACTAAACAAGCGAATACAGTTACTACAGAGGTTAAAGCTAATTCAAAAGCTCAAGAGAAATGTCAAAAACCTTGTGATATGAAGGGTGATGAGAAGGCCCAGCATAATCACAGTAAAATGAGTGATATGTCCCAGATGGATCATTCTAAGATGATGAACATGGATCACTCTAAAATGGGCGACATGGATCACTCCAAAATGAATATGTCAAATAATTAATACGATAAAAGAGATCGAAGGCAAAGAAGTCGAGAAACTACTTTGCCTTTTAACTAAATATTAGATAGGTGAAATAAATGTCTAAAAAATTAAGTCATGTCCTCCTAATAGGAATTGGTTTATTTTCGTCGACTTGGGTGATGGCTGCTGTTAAAGAATATGATTTAACCATCGCTGAGCAAACAGTAAATATAACTGGAAAGCCTTTAAAGAGAATCACAGTAAATGGCAAATTTGTGGCCCCCCTTCTTGAATTTGAAGAGGGTGATGAGGCGATTATTCGTGTCCATAACAAGTTAAAAAACCAAGATTCTTCTATTCATTGGCATGGTTTAATTTTGCCTGGCATCATGGATGGAGTACCTGGATTTAATCAGTTTGATGGTATTGCTCCTAACAAAACTTACGAATATAAATTCAAGGTTCGTCAAAATGGTACTTATTGGTACCATTCTCACAGTAAAGGACAGGAACAAGATGGCTTATATGGTCCTTTAGTTATTTATCCAAAGAATAAAGCGCCTTTAATAGCAGGAGAAAAGGCTGACAGAGACTACGTAGTCTTACTCTCTGACTTTCATAGTTCTACAAGTGGTCAGATTATGAAGAATCTCAAGAAAGAAGCTGATTATTACCAAAATCAAAGAGAAACAGTATTTGATGTCTTAAAGCAAGTTAAGCGTGATGGCTTGAAGGCAACTTGGCAAGACCGTTCGATGTGGAATCAGATGAGAATGCTCAAGACAGATATGTCTGATGTAACAAAGTATACGTTTTTGATGAATGGTAAGACGCCAGCACAAAACTGGACTGGAAACTTTAAGGCAGGTGAAAAAGTTCGTTTAAGGTTTATTAACGCCTCTGCAATGTCTTTCTTTGATGTAAAAATCCCTAATTTGAAAATGACGGTAGTCAGTGCTGATGGGCAGCCAGTGAAACCTGTACCTGTTGATGAATTCAGAATAGGAACGGCTGAAACTTATGATGTTATTGTAGAGCCTAAACAAGCAAATTATCAGATTGAAGCTGAATCTATTGATCGTAGTGGGTCTTCTGTTGGGACGTTACATGATGAAAATACTTCACCTGTGAAAAATATTGTTATGCCGCAACCACGTCCTCGTTCTTTATTGACGATGGAAGATATGGGGATGGGACATGAGATGTCTTCCATGGCGGGCATGGATCACGATATGTCGTCTATGACAGGTAGTTCGAAGGATCAATCCATGTCAGGCATGAATCATGACATGTCTTCAATGAAAGGTATGGATCACGATATGTCGTCTATGACAGGTGGCTCAAAAGATCAATCTATGTCAGGCATGAATCATGATATGCAAATGACTACATCTAATGCATCTACACAAGAAAAAAATAGTGACGTTGTATATGGTTGGGCGAATGCTTCAACACCCGTTGGCCAAAAAGCACTTCAATATAGTGACTTACAATCTCTAAATCCTCAACTAGATACTCGTGCACCTGAACGTGAAATGGAAATTCGTCTTGGCGGGAATATGGAGCGTTATATTTGGACAATTAATGGCAAGAAGTTTAATGAGACAGAACCATTCAAAGTGAAATACGGGGAACGTATACGCTTGAAATTTGTGAATGACAGTATGATGGCTCACCCAATGCACTTGCATGGTATGTTTATGCAGCTTGAAAATGGTCAAGATCCTAAAAATATGCCAAATAAACACACAGTAATTGTTCCGCCTGGGAAAACGATTACTACCTTACTTACTGCTGATGAACTAGGTGAATGGGCTATCCATTGTCATTTGTTGTATCACATGTCTGCTGGAATGATGAATAAGCTAATTGTGGCAAATGTAGATGGTAATAATTCTGATTTGAAGAATATTGTTGCTCAACCCAAAAATAATGACAAGGGAGTAAATCAGCATGCGCACCACTAAAAAAATTTATTCCAAGACACTGTTATCTCTTGCTTTAATTGGATTGTCGAGTGTTGCTTTTGCGAGTGATAATTCTGTTAAGAAGGATGGTTATAGTTCCAACCGAACTCAGTCAGAAAGTATTAAGAAACTATTAAAAGAACCGGGTGGATTAGGTTATGTTGATCGTAATGTACCTTTGAAGACAACTTCTGGTAATGATGGTGATGACAGTACAGGATTTGAGACAGTCACTATTAGCCCTAATCATGATAAACATCTTAATGAACATGGTGGACAAGTTTATCAAACAACTAAGTTTGAAAATGCGTGGACCGTAGATAAAGATGGTAAAGGTTCTTTAGGCTCCAAAATTGAAACATTAATAGGAACGGACGAAAATCGTCTTTTTATTGAAGCCAATTCGGAAAAGTCAGAAAGTCATGATCCGAAATATGATGTGTCTGCACTTTATAGCCGTAATGTAGCACCATTTTGGGATGTACAAGCTGGTCTAAGATACAGCGAGGATAAAAATAACAAGAACAGCGATCGAGTCGATGGTGTTGTTGGTATATTAGGTCTTGCTCCTTATTTCTTTGAGACCAAAGCTTACCTTTATGGTGGAAAAGACAACTTCTGGGGAGCTAGTTTTGATTTCGACCGTGATTTATTACTCACTCAAAAGTTGATTACTCAGCCATATATTGAAGCAGATGTTGTCTTTAATGATAATTCCGACTTTGCATCAAGGACGGGATTGTCAGAATTGAAGACAGGTATTAAAACTCGTTATGAGATTAGCAAACGTATCAGACCATTTGTTGATATAGCTTATCAATATGAGAAAGGACAAAAATCAACTCCTTTTCAAGAAGCAACAGATTCTGAAAAGGGATGGCTATATGGTGCAGGTATTGAATTAGTTTTTTAATTTTGTCTCGATATTAAAAATAGCAGGCCCTAGGGCCTGCTATTTTTAATGAATAAAGTTGTTAATTTTTCTAAATCTGTAAAACTAAAAAAGCTTAAATTTTGGTCATGATTTTATGCGCTGGTTAAAAACATGCCTTTCGCTGTTTTTATCATTTGCAATCCTCATCGTAGGATCGACAGCCGCCACTGCATCTGTACATAGTCCATATTTAATGTCATCTCAATATGCAATCCATGCAAATGATGAATTCTGAAGATCATGAAAAAGCAAGTACTATGCACATAGATTGTATGAAAGCTGATGAACAGATTAAGAAGCAAATACATGATTCATCATGTATGTCTAAGCAAGATTGTATTATGTCATTTTCTAAAATTGCATATATATCTATAGTGCTAGGTGTTTTGCAATCTATGGTTTCTTCCCCTGCGGAACAGTCTACTTTTTCTCCATTAAATCAAAATTTCACCTCATTTGATCCTTCCAATTTATGGAAACCTCCACGCTCTAATTAATTTGATGACTAATCATCATTCATTGAATTTTCTATGGATGTTCTGCACGTGCGAGTGTACATTATTTTAGAGCTAAAAATATGAACTTTAATAAAGAAAAGCTGTCCCTAAAATGGGATGGATGCTCAATTACGACAATCTATTTTTATTTTGAGTTATGGTCATGCTTATCCTAGCCATTGACTTTGGATACAGCGTTGAAGCTTGCTGAGCAATATGCACCTAGTCTAAGGATCAATAGCGCTCAGATTGAAGGCACTGAGAATATGGTTTCAGCTAACGCTCAAACAGAAATTCTTCGTATTGAGTTACGTCAAAAAGTAGCATCGGTATGGCTTCGCTGTATTTTGACAGGATTCTGTTGATCGAGGTACTTCTGATGCCAACGACGAAGTGTTTCGGGTGTACAGCCGAATTTAGGAGCAATCGCTGTGATTACTGCCTAAGTTGATGAATAATTTTTTTCAGATTCGAGAAGTAAATGAACTGCTCGTTCTTTGATTTCTAGGGGATATTTTGATTTTGTCATAGACTTATTTGCTCAAGAAAAATGGCCTCCTACAATCTCGGTACGATTCAACCAGTGTTGATCAGTCAGCATTGTACGAGGCATAGTGAGAAGTAGATTTGGTTTGGCGATTAAATATCGCTTTCTCGCTATTTTTTGCATAGTAAATGTCAACAGACCTTAAAATAGTTAGAATGTTTAAGTGAAGTCGAATAACTTCAACACAATACAGGTGAAATTACGCATAACTTAAAACCCCGAAAGCCGAAACTTTCAGGGTTACACGAATGTTATTAATCATAAAATAATTGATTAATATGAACTTTTTTCGACTTTAAACGTTGTGTTGGTGTACTTAAACCGAACCCAGTATTCAGGACCAATCAAACTGTATTTTAAAGTGGTAAGACGCATACCAATATAGTTCTGACTTGTATCGTAAAAATTGGATTCTATACCATAAACTAAAGGTTCTATCCCTGAGTTCATGCAGGCAATATCACTCCACACAACACTGGTTTTACCTTCTCGGAATACAAAAGGTTCAACATCTGTATAGAGCTGAGATTCCGCAAATGGAGTAAAGTCGGTATCTTCACGTGCTACAAAAAATATGAGCCGAATACTCCTAAAACCACGAATAGTCGTTTCCTGCTTCGACAAAATACCTAGAGTGTGATTCTCAGTGTTAGCGGCAGTGTAAAAATGACCCCCTAATGGCATTTAAAAACTGACCCCCTTGGTTAATATAGCGGTCATTTTG
>NZ_JAHPRO010000017.1 GCF_025562455.1 Acinetobacter sp. WU_MDCI_Axc73 | reverse complement strand
GCTTGAACATAGGGCATCAGGTTATTCTCAAAGTTATTTTTTATATTATTACATGTTTAGTTGGGTGGTGGAACTTATGCAGTTTTAAGCAATCTTACTTTGCGCACTTCTCAAAACATTTTGAAGATAATCATCCAATAACAAAGATTCAGTAAAGTTAAACTTTAATCCAAGCTTGCTACGTCGCCACAAAATATCCTCAGCCGATTGAGCCCATTCCACTTTAATCAGGTAATCGACTTCAAGTTGATAGAGACCGTGCCCAAAATGTATGCCAAAGTCATCCAAAGTATAGACCTCTCTCAGCAAATGCCATACACGAGTGCCATAACTACTCGCCCAACGTGTCGCAATTTCGATTGGAATATTTTTAATTCTTAACTGAATCCCTCGAATTAATCCATCTAAACTTTTAAAATACTCCCCTCCTGGTAATGGCGCATACTCAGTCCACGTGGTCTGCAACTCAGGGAAAAAAGGTTTCAATTCATCTAGTGCAGATTCAGCAAGTTTTCGATAGGTTGTTAACTTCCCACCAAATACCGATAATAACGGCACGGTCTCATTTAGCTTAGTCATTGCCAAAATATAATCTCGGGTCACTGTTGAGGGTTGATCCGACTCATCATCACATAAGGGTCGAACTCCAGAATAAGTTTCGATAATATCTGCTTGAGTAATCGCGCGTTCAAAATGTAGGTTTACCACTGTCAATAAATAATCAATTTCATCCTGTGTAATTGCTACCTGTTGCAAATCTCCTTGATAAATCCGATCGGTAGTTCCGATCAATGTATATTCATCTAAATAAGGAATAGTAAATACGATACGTCGATCTTCATTTTGTAAAATATAAGCATAGTCTCCCTCATAAAGTTTAGGAACAATCAAATGACTGCCCTGAATGTGGCGAATTTTATAAGGAGAGTCCAGTTTAAGCGTATCTTTTAGAAAGCGTTCAACCCACGGCCCCGCTGCATTGACTAAGGCTTTTGCTCGAATTTGATACTGTATTTGTTGCTGCTTCAAAGTTAATAACCACACATCATCGATTACTTCTGCGGCAATACACTCAGTTCGAGTGACCAGTTCTGCTCCTTTTTCTCTAGCTTGCATCGCATTGATCACAACCAGACGAGCATCATCTACTGCACAATCTGAATATTCAAAGCCCAATACAATATCCTGTTTTAATGGACTTCCTTGATCCAAGACCAAACGCTTAGATGCAGGTAACTTTTCTCTTTTTCCTAAATAATCATATAGAAATAAGCCAGAACGGATCAGCCACGCAGACCGTAAATGTGGACGATGAGGTAAGACAAAACGCAAAGGACGGATAATATGCGGAGCTTTCGCCATAAGAACTTCACGTTCAGCCAGTGCTTCGCGCACCAGACGAAATTCAAAATGCTCTAAATATCGCAAACCACCATGTATCAATTTACTACTGGCAGATGAAGTATGACTCGCAAAGTCATTTTTTTCACAAAGAAAAACGGAGAGTCCTCGTCCAGCAGCATCATTGGCAATCCCTACCCCATTAATACCACCACCGATCACCGCAACATCATAAAGAGGAAGATCATTAAAATGAGATGACATATGTGATTCCCCCTTTTTTATTATTATCAATCTTTCATCGAGATCATTTGAAATTAGCAAATTTAAACACAAAGTGAAAGCTTTACCCTGCATATACGGTGGCTATTTTATTTGCCAAGCTTAATTGTTTTAAAGTTAATACAATTTAATGGTTTGTTTAGGCCAGTAAATGCTTAAAATATAAAAAATACATCTGAATATTTTTAACTGCTTATTTAAATACGATTAGAAGGAACAACCTCATGAAAAAAAGCTTATTATTCTTAATTACAGGGAGTGTCATTGCTTTAACTGCATGTCAGAGTACACCACGCCAATACAATGGCAACACAGGTTATGAGGTTGAAAATAAAACGGCATCCTCTGCAACATTGGCATACACACTTGCTGGACGTTCTAATCAGGAACTTGATGAACGAAAGTTACAACGCGCCTGCCAACAAGTTTTAGGCACCACACAAACTTATAAATTATCTATTTTAAGTATTAATGAAATTGCCAATCCTGCTGCTTCACAGTCAGTTCAAGATGGACTACAAGTTGGCAATTCACGGATGTCAGTTGGATTGATGGATTCTCCTAGTCTCAACAACAGTGAAGGCTATGCGACACGTCAAGCGTTGGATACTAAACCTAGTACACTTAAAGTTGTACGCTATACTTGTTCATAAGCTCGACTAAATAACATTCAAATAAAAAAACGCTGTAAATCCTACAGCGTTTTATAAAAACTTACGTTTCGAAACTCTTGTGCTTCATCCAAATCAGGCCATGTTGTGGCACTCCGCTCATCAATCTTGATGTACTGCGGATGACTAAAATTCTTAACCCGACTGTCTGCAACCCACACTTCTGGCGCAAATTTTAAAAATTCATCTAAAAAGAAACGATTAGATTGATCATATAAAACATCTGCCGCAAGTAACACATCTACTTGTTCAGCTTTATATAAATCATCCAGATATTCAAGTTCAACATCATTGAGCAGTGCATTTTCACGAGCGGCAGCCAAACTAGTCTGATCGATATCACAACAAATGACGCGCTTAGCCCCTGCCATTTTCGCTGCAATGGCTACAACACCAGAACCAGCACCAAAATCTAAAACTACCTTATCTTTGACCTGATGTGGTTCAGCTAGCAACCATTGTGCCATCGCCAACCCCGAAGCCCAGCAAAAAATCCAGTAAGGCGTGTCATTCCAAATGCGTCGAATGACTTCATCATCCAAACGATCTGTTGGAAATACAGGTGGAATTAACCAAAGTGAAATTGGCGTCTCTGGTAATTGCTGCGGTAATAATTCACAGTGAGGAATCACGTGATGAAGCGCCTCAAGCAAATGCTGGGGCGCTTTTGAACACTCAAATATAGAGTTCATCTTAAACTAAAGCTTTTTCAGCCGCTTCAACAGTTTGACGGATCAAAGTTGTAATCGTCATTGGCCCTACGCCTCCTGGTACAGGGGTATAAGCAGAGGCAATGTCTTCGATTCCCTGTAGCTGGATATCACCCACACCACCACCATCACGTGGATGGAAACCAGCATCAACTACAACCGCCCCTTGTTTAATCCAATCTTTTTGAATCAGTTCAGCCTTGCCTACTGCACCCACAATGATGTCCGCCTGTTTTACAAAATCAGCAAGGTTTTGCGTACGTGAATGACAAATCGTCACTGTAGCATTAGCTTCAAGCAACATCGCCGCCATTGGCTTACCTAAAATTGCAGAACGTCCCACTACAACAGCATGTTTGCCCGCAATGCTAATGTTATTTTCTTTTAGTATAGTCATAATACCCGCTGGCGTTGCTGAGCCATATGCAGCCTCACCCATTGCCATACGACCAAAACCTAAACAAGTCACACCATCCACATCTTTTGCTAAAGAAATTGCATCAAAACAAGCACGTTCGTCAATTTGAGCAGGTACAGGATGTTGTAACAAAATCCCGTGTACATCTGGATTTGCATTTAATTTTTCAATTTCAGCCAAAAGTTGTTCTGTCGTAGTTTGTTCTGGCAATTCAATTTTGAGTGAATCCATTCCCACTCGACGACAAGCATTACCTTTCATACGTACATAGGTTGCAGATGCACCATCATCTCCGACTAAAATCGTCGCCAAAATTGGGGTACGTCCCAATTTCGCCTTTAACGCTTCTACACGCATAAGCAAGTCAGCTTCAATTTGTTTTGCCAATGCACGACCATCAAGAACCAATGCCACAGCACATCTCCAAAGTAGATATGAATTCGATTTTGCAAATGATACATGATAATTGAGTCAATTTTATTTTAGATGTTGTTTTTCTGTGCATATTCGCTGAAATCACTATTGTTTTTTTTCTGAAGCTTGCTAATATGTGCATCACCAAATGATGGCGGGGTGGCAGAGTGGTCATGCAGCGGACTGCAACTCCGTGTACGCCGGTTCGATTCCGACCTCCGCCTCCAAATTTGGTAAAAAGCCCGGGTGGTGAAATAGGTAGACACAGGGGATTTAAAATCCCCCGCCCACAAAGCGTGCCGGTTCGAGTCCGGCCCCGGGCACCATTTTAATAGTTTTGAAATGGTGCCATTAAAAAATCCAGCATTAGCTGGTTTTTTTATGCCTAAAATTTGCAAAATTGATGATTTACAGCCAAAACCATTTACTGAGTTTAGAAAAAATAAACTTATAAATGAAGGTGAAATAAAGCCAATGGCAGCAGAAACACACCCAATAATAACCACGATCATCGATGAATTTATTGTTGTATCAACATATTTCGCAATGAATAGTGCAACAACTAAACCTAGAATAAAACCAAATATTCCATAACATCCAGCAAATAGCAGTCGATCTAATAAATTCCACTTTTCGACTCTTTTTCTCATTTTACTATCCAACTAAATAGTTCGTATTACTTTAAAGTGATGTTATCTTAAATAACATTTGATTTTAAATTCACCCTTTACTTCCTAAAAAGCTGCCGTCATCTATGCCTAAAACTTTTGTACTCGCCCCAGACTCATTTAAAGAAAGTATGACTGCACTTGAGGCTTGTCAAGCTATGCAAAGTGGGCTGCAAAGGGTCTTTCCTGATGCTAATTTTATTTTGTCCCCTATGGCAGATGGCGGTGAAGGTACTGTCGATACCATAATGAATGCTCAACAAGGACAAAAAATCAATGTTGAAGTTATGGGACCTTTGCCTTCACAACGAATCTCAACTTATTTTGGCTTAATCAATCAGGGTAAAACAGCAATTATTGAGATGGCAAAAGCCAATGGTATTCACCTCCTCTCTCCCGAGCACCGCACCCCTTTACTAACCTCAACTTATGGTACAGGTGAAATGATTCGTCTAGCACTGGATCATGGTGTTTCTCAAATCATTCTAGGTCTAGGTGGAAGTGTGACCAATGACGCTGGCATGGGAATGGCTACGGCTTTAGGGGCGCAATTCTTAGATCAAAATGAGAAAATCGTGAATCTAGGCGGCGGATATCTTGATCAAATTCAGTCAATCAATCTTGATCAACTGGATCCTAGACTCAGAAATGTAGACATTATTATCGCAAGTGACGTAAATAACACTTTACTTGGCCCTGAAGGTGCCACACGAGTATTTGGCCCACAAAAAGGTGCCACAGCCGAAATAGTCGAACAACTCGAACTTAAATTGACTCATTTTGCTAATTTAATTGAGAAAGAACTCAGTATTAATATTAAAAATATAGCAGGTGGTGGCGCTGCAGGTGGGTTAGCTGCAGGACTTTTTGCATTTACTCAAGCTAAAATTCAATCAGGTGTAAAAACTGTTATTGACAACACAAATTTAGAACAAGCGATTCAACAAGCTGACAATATTTTTACAGGTGAAGGAGGCATCGACTTTCAAACAAAATTTGGTAAAACCCCTATAGGCGTTGCCCATCTTGCTAAAAAATACAATAAACCTGTTATTGTTTGTGCAGGCTATCTTGGTGATGGCATTGAAACACTTTACCAAGAGGGAATTACATCAATTTTTGGTATTTTAGATCAAACCAACGACCTCGAAACCACGCTTAAAAATGGTTCAAAAAATCTCAGTCGAAGCTGTGAAAATATTGCCAGATTGATTCTCAGCATTGAGTCATTCTCATTAAAAAACGAGTAGTTGATTGAAAAAACTACAAATAATTTAAGATATTCTTGCCAATAGTAGGTAGTTCCTCTATTATTGCCGTCATGCCCGGGTGGTGAAATAGGTAGACACAGGGGATTTAAAATCCCCCGCCCACAAAGCGTGCCGGTTCGAGTCCGGCCCCGGGCACCATTTTAAAACAGTTAAAATGGTGACAAATTTAAAAACCAGCAGTATGCTGGTTTTTTTATGGGTCAATTATATCAATATGATGAAAAACATTTGGGTTGCTTCAGCCACATTATTATTAGGAATTTTTAGCAACGTACCCATTCATGCTCAAGATATTTTTATGGGAACACTCGTCACCAAAGATCAAAGTTTTTATTTAAAGCGTTGTTCGGTTGGATCTGATGAATACCTTATTAAAAGTAAGGATCCTGAAATTCTTAAGCAACTACAACAATTAAATCAAAATTATTCAGTTTTCTGGTTGAGTCTATTAGCAACAGCAGAGTATGAAGATAAAATTTTAAAGCTTGATGTAGAACAGATTATGGATGTACATCCAAATCGAAACTGCCATCTCAATCAAGTCTTAGATGATTTATCTCAACTCGACACCATTGAAAACTAATAGCACACGTAAAGTATTACTCACCACTCCCTACTCACCACCAATTCTTCTAGATCAATATCCAAATAACCTGCATCCTGCACCACCATCATCATTGCTTCAGCAATATAATCTGTTGCGGTATCATCCAAACCTGAATCCAAGTCTTCAAATTCAACTTTCATTTCGTTAATCTTCAATAAAGTCAAATTAGCCAATTGATAAATCTCAGATTCAGTTTTAGGATGAGCTTGAATTTTTCTTGAAAAATCAATTAAGTTTTGCTTTATTTCAGCCACCAGAATTTGAGGATAATAACCATCATCAAACATTGGGAGAAGTAGATCGTTTAACATGGATAAAGGCTTAATAGTATTAAAAATTCGGTGATGCTTATAACATATCTTCAAATTAAATTCGACTCATAACTATTCCCAAAGTTCAGAACTTAGCCGATACTCTTCAAAAATTAACCAACCTGCAAGCAATAATAAGATCGCCATCAAGGCAAATAAGGTATTTGCAGTAAAAATTGCAAAAACTAAAAAAAGGATGTCTAAAAGGATAGAAGTAATAAACACTACAAAAATGACTGGATGAAGCTGCATGATCGTTCTACTCATCGATAACAACCAATTTATAAATTAACATGCATTTCACTCTCAGCCTTATCTTCATATAACCAAAACTTCATCTTCTCAAACAATTCAACAATTGGAGGAGTTTTAGGCAAAATAAGATTAATGCTGTTAAGCTTGGTTCATTGCCTGCCAAATTCGAATCGCATCCACAGTCGCTTTAACATCGTGTGCGCGCACCACTGAAGCCCCTTGCTGGATACTCAACAAATGAGCTGCCACACTACCCACTGCACGTTGCTGTGCATGAGCACCATCCAATGCTTCACCTATAAACCGTTTACGTGATAATGCCGATAAAATTGGATAGCCCAATTCGTTCAACCTCCAAAACTCTTGTAAGAGCTTTAAGTTTTGTTGCGCGTTTTTCGCAAATCCAAACCCTGGATCAATGATGATATTTTCTGCTTTTACACCTGCAGCCAATGCGTCATCAATTCGAATTTTCAACTCATGGATGACCTCTCGTGTAACATCCTCATATTGAGCCAGCTGATTCATCGTTGTTGGTTCACCTCGCATATGCATGGCAATCACTGGAACTTTCAGATTGGCAGCAGTCTCTAGCGCTTGGGGCCGAGTTAATGCTCGAACATCATTCCATATATGCGCACCAGCCTCGACCGCAGCCTTGATAACCCGAGGTTGACTAGTATCAATTGATAAAATCACGTCTTGCTTTGCCAATAGTTCAACTACAGGTACTACTCGTCGAATTTCTTCTTCAACCTCTACAACTGATGCACCTGGTCGTGTCGACTCCCCACCAATATCAATAATTGAAGCACCATCTGCGATCATTTGCATAGCATGAGCATAAGCTTGCTGTTTTTGATGATATTGCCCGCCGTCACTGAATGAGTCAGGTGTTACATTTAAAATACCCATCACCTGAGGTTGAGCTAAATCGAGTAGATGATGACCACATTTGAGTGTTCGCTGAGGTAAAGGCATTAAACGCATGAATTGACTCCTGTTGTTCGGACTTATTTTAACAGTATGTTTTCTGATGCTCGTTGGTTTAATTTCACATCAAGCTAAATAATGTCCAAATAAAAAGAGCTGCCTAAGCAGCTCTTTAAATATTTAAATCATTAACCCATTGAAGGCAATGGTGGTGGTGTTGATGGACCACTACTTGGTGGATCCAAATCTACCACAGGATTTTCAGCCACATAGACCTTTGGTTCACGCGGTTCACGACCTTCCATAATGTCACGCACCTGTTCACGATCAATTGTTTCCCAATCCAGAAGTGCTTTAACCATAACATGCGCTTTATCCTTGTTATTTTCAAGAATATCCCAAGCAACTTTATATTGTTCATCAAGAATACGACGAACTTCCTGATCAACCTGCTGCTGTGTTGCTTCTGAAATGGTACGACTGCCTACATTTCCAAAGAAACCATTCTGGTTTTCATCTTCATAGACCATGACACCTAACTTATCCGACATACCATATTTAGTAACCATTGCTCGCGCCATTTTGGTTGCACGCTCAAAGTCATTAGATGCACCAGTAGATTGCTGATTGATAAAAATCTCTTCAGCAATACGACCGCCAAATAAAATCGAAATTTCATTCAGCATTTTGTCTTTATAATGACTAATCTGGTCTTGTTCAGGCAATTGCCAAGTGACACCCAAAGCCCAACCACGCGGCATAATTGTCACTTTATGCACAGGATCAGTACCCGGCAACATCTCAGCAACAATGGCATGCCCAGACTCATGGTAAGCCGTTGCGCGACGCTCTTCTTCACGAAGAATCATCGATTTACGCTCAGGTCCCATATAGATCTTGTCTTTAGCATCTTCAAAATCATGCATATCCACCGTATTTTTATTACGACGAGCTGCAAACAAAGCTGCTTCATTTACAAGGTTAGCCAACTGCGCGCCAGAAAAACCTGGTGTACCGCGTGCTAAAACTTTTAAATCGACACCAGTAACTGAAGGAAGTTTCTTCAAGTGAACATTTAAAATTTGTTCACGACCATTAATGTCTGGTAAACCAACCATTACTTGACGGTCAAAACGACCTGGACGTAACAATGCTTTATCCAAGACATCAGAACGGTTGGTTGCAGCAATAACGATAACACCCTCATTGCCTTCAAAACCATCCATTTCAACCAACATCTGGTTTAATGTTTGTTCACGCTCATCATGACCACCGCCTGTTCCTGAACCACGGTGACGGCCAACAGCATCAATCTCATCAATAAAAATGATACATGGCGCATGGCGTTTAGCTTGCTCAAACATATCGCGGACACGGGAAGCACCCACACCGACAAACATTTCAACAAAGTCAGAACCAGAGATACTAAAGAAAGGAACTTTGGCTTCACCCGCAATTGCTTTGGCTAATAAAGTTTTACCAGTACCTGGCGGACCCACCATAAGCACACCACGAGGAATGGTTGCACCCAAACGCTTAAACTTAGAAGGATCTTTTAAGAAATCAACGATTTCAACAACTTCCTGCTTCGCTTCATCACAACCAGCCACATCTTTAAATGTCACTTTAATCTGATCTTCAGACAGCATTTTAGCCTTAGACTTACCAAAACTCATTGGTCCGTTTTTGCCACCAGCTCCCCCACCCATATTTCGCATAAAGAACATGAATAACAAAATGATGAGAAGTACAGGAAAACTAGCAATGAGAAGTTGCATCAACAAGCCTTGACGTTGTGGCGCAGTTCCTTCAACCACAACGTTATTTTTGTTTAGGCTTGGTAAAAGCTCGGTGTCTTCAACCTGCGGACGTACTGTCTCAAAATGAGAGCCGTTGGTTTTTTCACCACTAATATTTAAACCATCAATAGTGACTTGCTTAATTTGACCAGCATTCACCGCAGTAACGAATTCTGAATAATTCATTGCTGATGGCTTATTGCGGTCACTGATGTTACTGAAAATCAAAATCAGAACACCAAGTATTATTAGCCACAATACGGCATTCTTGAAGAGATCGCTCAAAGCTTTATTCCCATTATCAATCTAATTTGATCATGCCCATTACGGGGTAGACCCTAGTAAACAGCAAGTCTAATGCTTGCTACAAGTTGAAATTGTACAAAATGCACAATTTTTTTCGACTTGGCAAGTAAACTTTATCGCATTGCCTTTTTACGCCCCTGTCCGATCAAAAATACTTCTTTTGAACGCGCACGGGAAGCTTCGGGTTTTGCAGTTTTTAAGACATCAAAACTATCGACGACTTGCTTTCGAAACTCATCAAAACCAGCACCCTGAAACACTTTTACCACAAATTGCCCATTTGGGCCGAGAACTTTCTGGGCAAAATCGAGAGCTAGTTCACACAAGTAAATCTGTCGAGGTTGATCGACAGCCCTGTTACCTGATGTATTGGGGGCCATATCTGAAATTACAATATCTACAGTACGCCCATTTAAAATATTTAACAATTTTTCGAAGACTTCCTCTTCGCGAAAGTCACCCTGTAGGAAGGTAACATCTGGAAGTGCATCCATTGGTAAAATATCAGACGCAATGACAAGCCCTTTGCTTCCCACCAGTTTTCCTGCAATTTGCGACCAACTGCCTGGAGCTGCGCCTAGATCAACCACTGTCATACCTGATTTGATCAGTTTGTATTTTTCCTGAATTTCAAGAAGCTTGTATGCTGCACGTGCGCGGTAACCTTCCTTTTGTGCCTTTTTTACAAAAGGATCATCAAGATGTTCTCGCATCCACGCACGACTACTCTTCGATAACTTCTGATTGGTAATGCGTGTCGCCATAACTCACTAAATATTAAAAAACTTCTAACTCATAATTATACGTGAAAAATGCAAATTTTGCAGTATTCATATGTATCTAGAGTTACGGTTTTTGATCTATTTTTCGATCATCACCATTGAATAAACCGAAGCTCTCACAATGGTTCAAATTAATTCAGGGCAATTATCTAAGAGATTGCTCCATTATTGCCTTTTAACTTGATCAAGCTAAAAATAGATCATTATTTTTAAGGTTTATATTATTGATAAGATTAATATTAATTTCATTTCTAGCTTCAATTATGAATAAATTTTGAAGTTTTTTTAAGATAACTTGCATCTGATCAACATATGCTCACCCATCATTACAACGAAGCATTAAGCAGGCTCTCATAATGAGATTACAGCCTAAATATCACGGCTGTTAAGTACTCAAGGAGAACAATAATGTTCATCAAAAAAAGTCTATTAGTCATCAGCTTACTCAATGTTCTAGCGATAGGTAGCATTAGTTTTGCTCATGCATCAGAATGGCAAAATACACACCCTAGACGCGTTGAAGTCAATCATCGTTTAGAAAATCAAAATCATCGTATCCGCCACGATATACACAATGGTTCGATAAGCCGTGATGAAGCTCAAAATTTACATCAACAAGATAGAGGAATTCGTGCGGAAGAACGTGCTGATGCACGTGTTAATGGTTCACATATTACAATGCAAGAAAAGCATCAACTTAATCATGAAGAAAATAACGTTAGTCAACAAATCAGAGCGAACAAATCTTCTTAAAGCATAATGTAAATTATGACCGTATGATTTGGTGTATCCAAATCTGTCGACTAGTTCTTGAGTATATGCCAAGCTTAGCTTGGCATTATTTTTTTCTGTTTGAATAAAACATTCTCGGGATCGAATTTAAAATCCTTATGATTTTTAACTGACGTGTACTATCAAATACTGTATCAGAATCGTTTTACCTACCCCGCTACGAACTTCGCAACAATTTATTTTCTTGTGTTGTCTGTGAGTTAAATCTATCTAAGATGCCGGATGCAAGTTATACTAGGTCGTTTTCACATTCAGGTAGTTTTCATGGCGGCTTTATCTATCCAAGAGCGCAAACGTTTACGTCAAATTGGACATGCACTGAATCCAGTGGTCATGATTGGTGGACAGGGTTTAACTGAAAACGTCATTGAAGAAACCAACCGTGCTTTAAACGACCATGAATTGATTAAAGTAAAAATTGCGGGTGAAGACCGTGAGGCTCGTGCACAGATGATTGATGAACTTGCACAAGCTACTGGTGCGGAAGCCGTTCAAAAAATCGGTAAAATTGTATTGCTTTACAAAAAAGCACCTAAACAAAATCCAAATTTGTCCAATCTTGTGCGTCATGCTCATTTAGCCAAATAAATCGATTTTCATTATGGCAAGTTATGAATTGATGTCCTTTGATCGTTTTGACTCCATTTCATTGGTCGGAGCGATCGAACAACAATCTCCATTTACACTCAATGTCGGTTATTGGCTCCGTGACCCCAATCATTTGATGATTTGGCCTGAACAAGTTGCAGCCCATCCGCGTCGTGATTTTTTGTGGGAACAGACCTGCTTTGAAATTTTCATCGGTGTGAAAAATCAGGATTTTTATCGCGAAATTAACTTATCTCCCTCTGAAGCTTGGCAAGCGTACCAGTTTGAAGAATATCGTTATCCTGAAAACATGCCGCCTATTGCTGCTTATGATATTGAGCTTAATCAATTGAAACATACTCATTACGGTTTAAACGTCAGTCTGGACCTAACAGAATTCTTGCAAAAACATCAATTGAAATGGTCTGATTTATATGTCGGTTTAAACGCAGTTCTTAACACCACACAAGGCATGCATTTCTATGCCATGCAACATAGCAGTCCTCAAGCTGATTTTCACAATAAACGCGATTGGCTACACGAGTTTTAACTTTTTTTTTCAATTTGACCAGTAAAAGTCTTTCTACTCTTACTGGCTATTAATCTTAAAGTTTTAACTTTCGCGTACTTTATTCCAAGCCTCGACAGCCTGCTCTTTGGAACGCTTTAAAACTTCGGCTAACGTATCTTTATGCTTTAAAGTGACTTGGCTTAAATCTTCTTTAATTTCACGCCCAACTTTACTTAGATCATCCACCAAAGTCCCAAACTCTTTTTTAATGACATCCCCGAGTTCTGTTAAATCACCTTGCGAGTTATTAAATTGTGACTTAATAATATCAACGCGCTGTAATACATCTTCCTTAAGATGCGAAAGTTGGGTTTGAATAGTTTGATTCAATTCTTTTGCTTCGGCTTCAATTTTTCCCTGTGTCTCGGTTAGAACATCTTTTACCTGAGCACTCGTTTCAGTATATAACTGTTCAACTTGTTGTTGATGCTCTTCAACAACGGTCTTTAATGGTTTTTTTGCTGGCATGTGAATACCCTCTTTTTTTAAATTATGTCAGTTTTATTTTAAATCGATCAACATTTATCCATCACGTAAAATTGTTAGACAATACTTATTTTACAAACTGATCCCGATAAAAGGCCATCAGTATTTATCCTCTCTAAATAAGTCGAGTTTTGCTTCAAAATGCGTAGACTTTTACAGACTTCATGCGTATAATGCGCTGTTAAGTTATAAGCGAGCAGACCAAGAAGGAGGGCGTGTTTTTTTAAGACAGCCGGCCTTTTTTTATGTCTACTCGCTTTTTTACAGCCCTATTTTTGTGGTTTTAATTCAGGAGCTTTGGTTTGAGCACCCCCGCCATTTTAGCCCTTGCTGATGGAACGATCTTTAAAGGAACGTCTATTGGTGCAACGGGATCAACGACTGGTGAAGTCGTTTTTAACACAGCCATGACTGGCTATCAAGAAATTCTGACCGATCCAAGTTATGCACAACAACTGGTGACGCTAACTTATCCTCACATTGGTAACACTGGATGCAATAGTGAAGATAATGAATCAGGTCGCATCCATAAAGTTTGGGCAAATGGCTTAATCATTCGTGATCTTCCGTTACTCCATAGTAATTTTCGTGCAGAGCAATCCCTAGGTGACTACTTAGAACAAAATAATGTCGTAGCGATTGCCGATATTGACACACGTAAGTTGACCCGTATTTTGCGTGATAAAGGTGCACAAAATGGCTGTATCCTTGCGGGCGAAAATATTACGGAAGAAGAAGCACTTGCGAAAGCGAGAGCATTCGGCGGCTTAAATGGTTTAGACCTTGCGAAAGAATGCTGCGACCCAGATGGCTTTGAGTGGACAGAAGGTTCGTGGGAGCTTGGTACAGGCTTTAGTCAACCTGAATTAAAATATCATGTGGTTGCATACGATTACGGTGTC
Organism: Acinetobacter sp. WU_MDCI_Axc73; assembly: GCF_025562455.1. Classification (GTDB taxonomy): domain Bacteria; phylum Pseudomonadota; class Gammaproteobacteria; order Pseudomonadales; family Moraxellaceae; genus Acinetobacter. The sequence goes on along the minus strand of NZ_JAHPRO010000017.1, from coordinate 60,159 downwards.
AAAACCAACATCTTGCGTATGCTTGCAGACCGCGGCTGTAAATTGACTGTTGTTCCTGCTCAAACACCTGCTGAACAAGTGCTTGCACTCAATCCGGATGGCGTGTTTTTGTCCAATGGTCCTGGTGACCCAGCGGCTTGCGATTATGCCATTGAAGCGGTTAAAACTATTGTTGAAACGACAAATCTACCTATTTTCGGGATTTGTTTAGGTCATCAAATTTTAGCACTCGCATCAGGCGCCAAAACCATGAAAATGAATCATGGTCATCATGGTGCGAATCATCCTGTACAGAACCTTGAACAAGGCACAGTGATGATTACGTCTCAAAACCACGGCTTTGCTGTCGACGAAAGTACCTTACCTGCAAACCTAAAAGTGACACATCGTTCATTGTTTGATGGTACAAACCAAGGTATTCACCGTACTGATAAACCAGCATTCAGCTTCCAAGGTCACCCTGAAGCCAGCCCAGGCCCACATGATTGCGCTCCATTGTTCGATCATTTCATCGAACTTATTGAAGCATCTAAGAAGTAATTAAGGAGCGAGTAATGCCTAAACGTACGGATATTAAAAGCATCTTAATTATTGGTGCTGGTCCGATTGTCATTGGTCAGGCGTGTGAGTTTGACTATTCTGGTGCGCAAGCATGTAAAGCACTTCGCGAAGAAGGTTATCGCGTTATTTTGGTGAACTCCAATCCTGCGACGATTATGACCGATCCCTCTATGGCGGATGCGACCTATATCGAGCCAATTACTTGGCAAACTGTTGCAGCGATTATTGAAAAAGAACGTCCAGATGCAGTTCTGCCTACAATGGGCGGTCAAACTGCGCTTAACTGTGCCTTGGCACTCGATGAACATGGTGTTTTAGAAAAGTACGGTGTAGAGCTAATTGGCGCAACGAAAGACGCCATTGAAAAAGCCGAAGACCGTAAATTATTTGACCAAGCCATGCGTAAAATTGGTCTGGAATGTCCTAAAGCTGCCATTGCTGAAAATATGCAAGAAGCGTTGGAGATTCAGGCAAAATTCGGTTTTCCAGTCATCATTCGTCCGTCATTTACTATGGGGGGTTCTGGTGGCGGTATTGCTTACAACCGTGAAGAATTCATGGAAATTTGTGAGCGTGGTTTTGACCTTTCCCCTACTCACCAATTATTGATTGATGAATCATTAATTGGCTGGAAAGAGTACGAAATGGAAGTTGTTCGTGACAAAAACGACAACTGTATTATCGTCTGTGCCATTGAAAACTTCGACCCGATGGGTGTACATACAGGTGACTCAATCACGGTTGCACCTGCACAAACTTTGACTGACAAAGAATACCAAATCATGCGTAATGCATCGATTGCGGTTCTTCGTGAAATTGGTGTTGAAACAGGTGGTTCAAACGTTCAGTTTGGTATCAATCCTAAAGATGGCCGTATGGTCGTGATCGAGATGAACCCACGTGTATCTCGCTCATCTGCACTTGCATCTAAAGCCACAGGTTTCCCAATTGCAAAAATCGCTGCGAAACTGGCGGTGGGTTACACACTTGATGAGTTAAAAAATGACATCACAGGTGGTACTACACCTGCATCATTTGAACCATCAATTGACTATGTTGTGACCAAAATTCCTCGCTTTAACTTTGAGAAATTCCCACAAGCTGAACCTGTATTGACGACACAGATGAAATCTGTCGGTGAAGTCATGGCCATTGGTCGTAACTTCCAAGAATCGGTTCAAAAAGCACTTCGTGGTCTTGAAGTAGGTGTATCTGGTTTTGATGAAAAAATCGAAATTGGGACTGAAGGTGCACGTGAGAAAATCCAGCATGAACTGAATGTTCCGGGCCCAGAACGAATCTGGTATGTTGCTGATGCGTTCCGTCACGGTTTTAGTCTTGATGACGTATTCAATGCAACCAAAATTGATCGTTGGTTCCTGATCCAGATTCAAGACATCATTAAAACTGAAGAACAAGTGAAAACCTTGGGCTTTGGTGACTTAAATGCCGATAATATTCGTGCATTTAAGCGTAAAGGTTTATCTGACCTACGTATTGCTGACCTCATGGGTATTTCACAAAAACAATTCCGTAAGCAACGCTGGAATTTAGGTGTATATCCTGTTTATAAACGCGTGGATACATGTGCAGCCGAATTTGAATCTTCAACGGCTTACATGTATTCAACTTACGATGAAGAGTGTGAAGCAAATCCATCAAACCGTGACAAAATCATGGTCATTGGTGGTGGTCCAAACCGTATTGGTCAAGGGATCGAGTTTGACTATTGCTGTGTACACGCAGCGCTTGCAATGCGTGAAGATGGCTATGAAACCATCATGGTCAACTGTAACCCTGAAACTGTTTCAACAGACTACGACACTTCTGATCGTTTGTACTTTGAACCTGTTACGCTAGAAGATGTACTTGAAATCGTACGTACTGAGAAGCCTAAAGGTGTAATCGTGCAGTACGGTGGTCAAACACCTTTGAAATTGGCTCGTGCTCTAGAAGAAGCGGGTACGCCTATCATTGGTACATCTCCAGATGCAATTGACCGTGCAGAAGACCGCGAACGCTTCCAACAAATGATTCAGCGTTTACAACTTCGTCAACCTAACAACAGCATCGTTAAATCTGCTGAAGAAGGTATGGCAGAAGCGTCTAAAGTGGGTTATCCACTGGTTGTTCGTCCATCTTACGTGTTGGGTGGTCGTGCCATGGAAATCGTCTACAATGATGAAGAACTTAAGCGCTACCTACGTGATGCAGTTCAAGCATCCAATGAAGCACCTGTGCTGCTTGACCATTTCTTGGATGATGCAACGGAAGTTGATGTCGACTGTGTATCTGACGGTAAAGATGTGGTGATCGGCGGGATCATGCAGCACATCGAACAAGCGGGGATTCACTCAGGTGACTCTGCATGTTCAATCCCACCTTACTCTCTTTCTGATTCAATTCAGAATGAAATGCGTCGTCAAACCATCGCGATGGCAAAAGAGCTAGGTGTTGTGGGCTTAATGAACGTTCAGTTTGCAGTCAAAGGTGAGGACGTTTACGTACTTGAAGTCAATCCACGTGCATCACGTACGGTTCCATTCGTATCGAAATGTATTGGTGAATCTTTAGCCAAAGTTGCGGCACGCTGTATGGCAGGTCAAACGCTTGCTGCTCAGGGTTTTACTAAAGAAATCATTCCAACTCGCTTTGCTGTGAAAGAAGCAGTTTTCCCATTCGCCAAATTCCAAGGCGTTGATCCAATGCTTGGGCCTGAGATGAAATCGACAGGTGAAGTCATGGGTGTGGGTAAAACCTTTGGTGAAGCATTCTATAAAGCGGTATTAGGCTCAAATGAACGTTTACCAGGTTTACCGACTGAAGGTGAAATCAAGCATGCGTTCTTGTCTGTACGTGAGTCAGATAAAAAATATATTGCTGATATTGCTAAAAAACTCGTGGACTATGGTTTCAAACTGATTGCAACAGGTGGAACTTATCAGGTACTTAAAGATGCAGGTTTGGAATGCGAACGTGTAAATAAAGTAACTGAAGGCCGTCCACATATTGTTGACCGCTTGAAAAATGGTGAAATACACCTTATTGTCAATACCACTGAAGGCAAACAAGCTCAGTATGACTCAGCCATGATTCGTCGTGCAGCCCTACAAGGCAAAGTGTATTACACTACGACTATTAATGGTGCTGAAGCAGTTTGCCAAGCTTTTGCAATTCAATTACCAATGGATGTATATCGCTTGCAAGATTTACAAACTGTAGGTTAATTCGTTACCGATAAGCCCGTCACCTTATCGGTGGCGGGTTTTTTGTTTTTTAAAAAGGTCAACTCCCATTTCATTTAGAGGGACTAAAATGCAACGTTATCCAATGACTCCAGAGGGCAAAGAAGCTCTTGAGAAAGAATTACACCAGCTAAAGACTGTGGAACGTCCACGTATCACTCAGGCGATTGCTGAAGCACGTGAACATGGCGATTTGAAAGAAAATGCTGAATATCATGCTGCACGTGAGCAACAAGGTTTTTGTGAAGGTCGTATTCAGGACATCGAGGGCAAATTAGGTGCAGCTCAAGTCATTGATATTAATGAACTTGAAAAAAATGGCCGCGTGGTTTTTGGGGTAACGGTGACCATTGAAAATCTGGACACTGAAGAACGCAAGACCTATAAAATTGTAGGTGATGATGAAGCTGATTTTAAAATCAATAAAATCTCCGTGAACTCTCCTATTGCACGAGGTCTTTTGGGCAAAAATGAAGGCGATGAAGCTAAAATTGTCACCCCACAAGGTGAAGTCGAATATGAGGTCGTCAGTGTTGAGTATCTCTAAACGCTAAGACTTGAGTTTATTCGCTTCATGTAGACATAATGTGCTCATTAATATCCAAACGCTAAATCTGCAAAGATCTAGGTTTGGATATTTTTATCAATATATCATATTCATTTTTAACAAAATCACATTGTAACTATCTATTCTTTCCGCTAAAAATATGACTTAAAGCTTATTCTCTTTATTCACATAATGAATACCCAAATTTAATTTGAGATCTTAAAATGAGCTATCAGCATATACTTGTTTGTGTAGATGATTCTGACCCTTCTCTCAAGGCACTAGAGCATGCCATAGAATTAGCCAAGAGTTTAGGTAGTCGAGTGGCGGTCTTGGAGGTTTTGGAACTTGATCCGATGATTGCTGAGGACTATGTTAATAAGGGACAAAGTAACGTATTGATCGATCGGGCAAAGGATTACATCTTGACTTCGCTAGAAAAAATTAAAGCCCAATATTCAGAAGATGAATTAAGCTTGAGCATTCAGTATCGTGAAGGTCTCTCAATTGCCGAGACAATCATTCAGACCGCCATAGAGCTTGAAGCTAATTTACTGGTAATGGGATCACATGGACGTACAGGTTTAAAGAAGCTCGTTTTGGGCAGTGTAGCCCAAACCGTATTGGCTCAAAGTCCAATACCTGTTCTCATTGCTAAATAGATTACTTTTTCAACTAATTTAATTCCATTGGTATTTTTTTAGACTCACTTTCCCAGCAAGTACCACCACATTTTCCTCAAGTAGTTTGATTTGCTGGATATTTTCTCCACGTGAATTTAATCGGCTAGTGCTGATTTTACCTTGAGCGTTAATCACACGATGCCACGGTAAATCACTTTCAGGATCAAGATGTTTTAAGACATACCCCACTAATCGAGCATGTTTAGGAAGTCCCGCCATTTGGGCAATTTGTCCATAACTGGCGACTTTGCCATAAGGAATCAGAGCCACCACTTCGAGTATCTGGATATGAAGCTCTTTGGTCATTTATAGCCCTCGCACATAAACATCTTTTTGTTGAATAAAATTATCAATCTACTCGATTTTAGTATGATCAGACAAAGCTACCTATTAATTATGTTATTTTATAACTGTATTACACGAGCTTATAAATCAAATTAATCTTTGAATGTACAGAGACAAAAAAAGAGAATCATTCGATTCTCTTTTGACTTAAATTCAATTTACTTAAAAATTTCCAATAGTGTCTGCTGCGCATTATGAGGCTCTTCGCCTTCAGCGAGTTGGGCACGCAACCATGTACCATCCCCTTGCAGCAACCACGCTTGCTGATTATCTTTCAAATAATTCACCAAACCTTGCTGATAAATTCGTTTCTTTAACGCTGGATCCTCGATTGGAAAACACACTTCCACACGATTAAATAAATTACGATCCATCCAGTCGGCACTTGAACAATAAATCCGAGCATCGCCATTATTACTAAAATAATAAACGCGAGTATGTTCTAAGAAACGGCCTACAATTGATCGAACACGAATATTTTCCGATAAACCCGGCAGACCTGGACGCAAACAACAAATAGAACGAATGATCAAATCAATTTTAACGCCAGCCTGTGATGCCTCATACAATTTATTAATTAATTGCATTTCAGTTAGAGCATTCACTTTGACAATAATTTGAGCAGATTTTCCAGCTTTTGCTTTGGCAATTTCATCGTCTATAAAATTGATTAGTTGAGCATGTAAAGTAAATGGCGCATGTAATAATTTCTTCAATTTTGCCATTTTACCCATACCTGTCAATTCCTGAAAGATACGATGCACATCATCACAAAGTTCTTTATCTGTGGTCAGTAAACCATAATCGGTATAAATACGCGCATTCGTTGCATGGTAATTTCCTGTGCCTAAATGCACGTAACGTACCAATTTGTTATTTTCACGACGCACCACCATGATCATTTTGGCGTGAGTTTTATAACCCACAATACCATAGACGACTACTGCACCTGCCTCTTGTAGCAAGTTAGCTACTTCAATATTGGATTCTTCATCAAAACGCGCGCGCAATTCAATAATCGCCGTCACTTCCTTACCATTACGCGCTGCTTCTGCCAAAACTTGTACAATTTCAGAATCCGCACCACTACGATATAAAGTCTGCTTAATCGCAAGAACCTGTGGATCACGCGCTGCTTCACGTAGTAAATTAATAACGGGTGCAAAAGATTCAAACGGATGATGCAGTAAAATATCCTGTTTCTGCATCGCTGCAAAAATATTCTCAGATTTTTTTAAAATTTTGGGGATAACAGGCGTATGGGAGTCATAGCGCAAATGTGGGCGTTTAAAATTAGACAGTAGCCGCGCAAGATTCACTGGACCATCGACTTTATAAAGTTGTTCTTCATCCAGATCAAATTCATCTAGCAAATATTCATAGATATGCTTTGGACAGTTTTCAGTGACTTCCAAACGTACTGCGCGACCAAAACGGCGTGAACTTAGCTCACCTTTTAAAGCTTTGGCCAGATCTTCAACATCTTCATTTAAAGCCAAATCAGCATTACGCGTCACACGGAACTGATAACATCCTGTTGCCGTCATTCCTGGGAACAAGTCAGAAATATGCTCGTGAATAATCGCCGAAAGCATGACATGATGTTCTTTACCGCCAGTTAATTCGTTGGGCAAACGTACTACACGCGGTAATGAACGCGGCGCAGGCACCACAGCCAGATCAATCTGACGTCCAAAAGCATCTTTGCCTTCTAAAGTGACAATGAAGTTTAGGCTTTTATTAACCAAGCGCGGAAATGGATGTGCAGGATCCAGACTAATCGGCGTCAATACTGGAGCAACTTGTTCCTGAAAATATTTTTTAATCCATGATGACTGAGCAGGTGTCAGCTCACCTCGACGTAAAAAACAAATGTCTTCTTCGCGAAGATTTGGCAAAATTTCTTCGTTTAAAATCCGATATTGGCGTTCAATAGCCGCATGTGCTGTTTTAGAAATTTGATCTAAAACCTGTCGTGGGGTTAAGCCATCTGGGCTGCGACTTTCGTTGCCCAAATACATTTGCTCCATGACACCAGCCACGCGGATTTCAAAAAATTCATCCAGATTGCGCGAAAAAATCAGCAGGAAATTCATGCGCTCCAAAAGAGGATGCAATGGATCAACCGCCTGCTCCAAAACTCGCAAATGAAAATCGAGAATTGAAAGCTCACGGTTAATATAGCGATCATTATAAGTATACTCTGCTTCTGTTGGCATAGTTTCAGATGGTGTTGTAATCGCGGTATTCATGCATTCAACCTGACATTATAAATTTTTGATGCCTAAACAAGGCTTTTAAATAGTATGCTGCAAAATTATGACAATTTCATAAAAAAAGCCCGTATTCACAAGCTTTTTTAAAAATTACCACACTTTAAAAACAGATATTTACGGAATCTGACTATAGCGCATATATTTTAAGGTGAAACGCTGCTTAAACTTAAATTTTGGATCATTACGATTGGCTTGATAACCCTTTGGATTTGGCAATAATGCAGCCAAAAATGCAGCTTGTTGATTGGTCAAGCTTCTTGCGCTTTTATGAAAATAATATTGAGAAGCGGCTTCCACACCATAGATATTATCTCCAAGTTCAACGGAGTTCATGTATACTTCAAGAATACGTTGCTTTGACCACATACGTTCCATCATCCATGTTGCCACGGCTTCCTGACCTTTGCGAATAAACGAACGTTTATTATATAAAAATAAGTTTTTTGCTAATTGTTGCGAAATAGTGGAACCACCATTCACCACTTCGCCTGATTTTTCATTTTTCTCAAGTGCATATTGAATACCATCCCAGTCAAAGCCATGATGTTGTAAAAATTTACCATCTTCTGCAGCAACAACGGCTCGTTTAAATGTATCGCTGATATGGTCATAGTCACGCCATTCATGATGCAACGGCTCAGAAGGATCTGACCAATAATCGATACGCATAAACATCGTCGTTTCAACGGGATGTGTTCGCCACCAAGCCAAACTACAAAAAATCCATAACTGCACCAGAAGAATAAAACTGACAAGAATTAAAACAGCGCGAACAATAAATTTCTTCATGCCAGTAGGGTTCTCCAGAAATCAGCATATTTCATGTTAAGCTTGATACAAGCATTATTGATATATAACAAAAGCATATCATGTCTGAATATAGTCCTCCTCAAATAAATCGTAAACTTGAAATCAATCTGTGGTGGATCACCGCAGTTTTAATCGCCATGAATGTTGGTTTATATGGCTGGCAAATGCTGTCAGGTGTCGATGCCACCAGTCCGACAACAGCCGATGCCATACGTTGGGGGGCAGACTTTTCTCCCCTGACTTTTCTTGAACAACCACAACGTTTATTTACCAGTATGTTCTTCCATTTTGGACTGGTACATCTAATGCTCAATATGTGGGCACTATATATTTTTGGCAGTATTGCGGAACAAATGCTCGGACGTTTTTATTTTATCGGGTTGTATCTACTGGCAGGACTCATGGGCAGCTTGCTGAGCAGTTACGTCACGATTCGTGACAGCTATGCATTACTTGAGCATTTTGACCCAACTTTACTTCCTCATGTTGGCGCAGGTGCCTCTGGTGCAGTCATGGGACTTGGTGCAGCACTCACCATATTGGCCTTGTTTCCTACTTTGCCCCATCAACGTTTTATTTTAGATAAAAAATCTTTAGTCATGGTCATGGCAATTAACCTTGCCTTTGGTTTCATTGCAACTGGAATTAATAATGCCGCGCATATTGGCGGGATGATCATGGGTGCTTTACTGGCAATTATTTGGTATCTCAGCCAGAAGATACATCAAGCAAAGCTAGGCGCAGTGGTTGGATTGATCATCGGGGCGGTGTTGTGTGCTTTATTTTATCAATACTGTGTCAGCCTGATTCCACCGATTGAGCCACTTTGGCAAGAAATTTTAGCGCAAATGAAAAGCCAGCTTGGTATATAGCCGGCTTTTTATAGTTGGATTTTACATAAAGCTTAAGATTGATTAATTTCTCTTAAACTTTGTAAAGGTGGAATATCACATAGATAACTCAATCGATATCGTCCAATCAAGGCACAAATCAGCATCATGGCAATAGGTAAAATCAGCCAGATTTCAGGATGCCATTGTACAGCTATGTTCATTTTATAGCTGGCAATGGCGCTGATAATTTCAGCAAAAAAGCAGGATACTATCCCTGCAATCAAACCAATAAAGCCGATTTCCAAACTCAGCATATGTTTAAGTTTCGACTTGGATAATCCAAAAGAACGCATCAATGCCACTTCTCGGCGTCGCTCATCCATAAGCAGATTTAAACACGCGACTAAGACCAAAATCCCCGACAGCCCTACCAATATTGCCAATATCGTAATCACTTGAACCAATACGCTGACCAGCCTTTTAATTTCATCAAGTATCAAACTGACATCGATAAATACAGTATTAGAAAAACGTTGAATTACCTGAATCAATTGATTCTTATCCTGCGGTGGAACAAAAAAACTACCTAAATAGCTTCCTGCATTTTCATCCATGCTGTGCGGCGAAAAAATAAAGAAGAAATTCGGACTAAAACTTTCCCATTCTACACTTCGTAAGTTAATTACCCGTGCAGATAACGCCCCTTCTGGTAAATTAAATGTCAGTTGATCTCCCACTTTGATGCCAAGTTCTCCAGCCAGTTTAGCCTCAACCGAGACTTGATTGACCTGATTAAATAAGGGTTGACCTTGAGTAATCACATTGTCCTTTGGTAAGGTCTCTGCCTGAGTCAGATTCAACTCACGGCGTAATGAATTATTGTGTTGAATCAAGTCGGCTGCAAAGGGTTGATCATTTTTGGCAACTAGTCTTCCACGAATATTGGGATATAAAGGTGTGCTTTTCCAGCCATTGTACTCAAGCTGTTGCTTAAACTCAGGCATATCAAAAGGCGGCAACCCATATACAAATTGATTTGGCGTGCCTTCTGGTAATTGTTGTTGCCAACGCTGTAACAGATCGGTGCGTAAGACAGTTAATACGGTAATTAGACTTAAGCCCAAAGCCAGTGCTGTGATTTGTAAACTGGTGTGCGCTGGTGTCCGTATATAGACTGAAAATCTATTTTTGAGTTGCTTAAAGAATTTTAATAGGCTCCAGACGACTCCATATAAAATGCTACTGAGTAATAAAATCGCAGCGAGCATCACACCACTCAGTTGAATATTTTCACTCAGCACTATACTAAACACCGCTAAACTCAACACACCTGCTAAGAACATAAAGGCAAATGATCGTTTGGAACGCGTTTGCTGACGAATGACCCGAATTGGCGGTGTATTCAACAACTCCCAGATACTCGGCAAAATAAATCCTGTCATCACCACGATACTGGTAAATATTCCGATCGGTAATGGACCAAATAAAAATGCAATCACTGAAAAACTTAATTCTAGTTGTGGAATTAACTGCAACATGAGTTGCAATAAACCATAACCAAGTCCCACGCCTAATAATGTGCCAATCAAGATTGAAATGAGGCTCACTACAGCCAATAACCCAAGATATGCCCAGACGATCTGTACACGAGTTGCGCCAAGACAACGCATTAAAGCAATATGATCCTGATTTTGTTGGACATAGCGTTGACTGGTTAAAGCGATGGCGATTCCACAAAGCAAAATTGTTAAAATATTAGCTAACTGTAAAAATGTGTCTAGATTTTCAATCGGTTTCATCAACCTCGTATTGCCATGCGCAGCATCACGCAGTCTTAAGCTCGATTCTGGATCGGCCTCTGCATCATCCTTAACATGATTGTGCTGTTTAAATTTCTTTTCAAAATTTTGAATATGTTCAGGCGAACCAGACATTAACAATCGATATTCAATTCGGCTTCCAACTTGTATTGCATTCGTTTTGGCAATATCTGATTGGTTAATCATGACCGTGGGTGAGAATCCAGAAAATCCTAATTCCTGATTGGAATCATGCCTAATGATGCCCGTGACTTTAAATGCACCATCCGCGATAAAAACTTGCTCACCCAATTTGACCTTGAGTAAATCCATCGCGCGTGGACTTAACCATATCTCACCAGACTTAATCTGCTTGACCTCGGGTTCAATCTGTAATTTTCCACGTAACGGAAAGTGTCTATCAATTGCTTTGACATTGACCATAACAAATTGATCATTCGTTCGTGCCATGGAGCTAAAAACAGTCACATTGGATTGTTTAAAGTTTTCAGTAGTTGCTTGTTGTCTCCATGTATCAGCAATAGGTTCATTGTCAGAAAGCACTAAATCGGCTGCTAACATTTCCGCAGCTTGTAACGTCACAGCATTTTGGATCTGATCATTACTAAATTTAAGTGCAGTCGTTGCGCTAATGGCAAGTGACAAGGCAATAATGAGTAAATACATACCGCCTGTACGAAAACTTTGGATAAATAAAGGTTTAAACAATGCACTCATGTCCCATCCTCCACCTGATCAACAGGATGAGAAGATTCGTAGACGGGGATTTGATCTTCAAATAATTTACCATCAATCAGTTGCAAACGGCGCTGACACATTGCTGACAGTTTAGGGTCGTGCGTGACCAAAATCAGGGTCGTGCCTAATTCACGATTCAGTTCAAATAATAGGTGCTCAATGTCTTGTGCGGTTTGACCATCCAGATTTCCTGTGGGTTCATCGGCAAAAATAATTTTAGGTGATGCAATCAAAGCACGGGCAATTGCCACGCGTTGCTGCTCACCACCCGATAAGACTTTCGGTGTTTGCATTGCTTGGCGTTCCAATCCTACTCGTTTTAGCCAAGACAAGGCTTTTTGTTCAGCTTCCCGATATTCAAAATGCGTCTGTAATCTCAAAGGCAGCATCACATTTTCTAGCGCACTCAAATGGGGTAGCAGTTGAAAAGACTGAAATATAAAACCGATATTTTCTAAGCGGACTTTTGCTCTTGCTTCTTCACTAAGTTGATGTACCGCTTGCTGACAAACCCATACCTCACCTGAACTAGGCTGATCCAGTGTTGCCAATATCCCTAAAAGGGTAGATTTTCCTGATCCCGAACGCCCAGTAATTGCCACTTGCTCACCTGCATAAATATCGAGATTGATATCATTTAAAATAGTGAAGACTTTGTTATTAAATTGAATAGATTGTGTCAGTTGGTGGGCAGAAATAATTGGTTGTGGCATGATGGTCATTATCCTATCTGATGCAATGATCGGTCATTTTTTAATATGCAAATTTTAAAACGCTTGTTCAAACCTAAAACTGTAAAATACTACATGGTTGCTACGCTCAGCCTGATCCCTTTTGCAGTCGATGCAAAAACAATTCTAATTGTGGGAGATAGCATCAGTGCAGGTTATGGAATCAATCCTGAACAAGGTTGGGTTCAGTTACTACAAAAACGTCTAGATCAACAGTATCCGAAACAGCATAAAGTGGTCAATGCAAGTGTAAGCGGTGAAACTACCAGCGGTGCTCTGGCTCGAATGCCGAAATTACTACAAAGTTATAAACCTGATGTGGTCGTCATCGAATTGGGCGGCAATGATGCTTTAAGAGGTCAACCGCCTCAAATGATCGAAAAAAATTTGGGACAACTGGTACAACAGAGTCAGAAAGCCAAAGCAAATGTGCTTTTATTTGGTATGAAAATTCCGCCTAACTATGGAACGGCTTACAGCCAAGCCTTTGAAAACAATTACAAAGTGATCAGCCAACAATACAAAATCAAATTACTGCCTTTCTTTATGCAAGGCATTGCTGGACATAAAGATCTGATGCAAAATGATCAGATTCATCCAAATGCCAAAGCACAAAGTATTTTATTAAATAATGCCTATCCCTATATTAAAGGCGCGTTATAAATCATGATGATCAGAGTTGCTTTGAAAAATATACAACTCTTTCAGTTTCTTGAAACCCTAAAGCAAGATGGACTTTTTGACTTTGAATATTTTCTAAAGAAGTATCCGATGCTAATTCTTTACAATTTTGATCCACTGCCCAAGCTTCTGCTTTGTTGATTAATGCTTTGGCAATACCCAACTTGCGTTGTGATGGTTGGACAAAAACTCCTTCTAGAAAGGCAACAGGTGAGGTCTTCGTTCCATTCACATAGTCATAACGAATTGATGCTTCTAAGAAACCAATTTCAATATTTCCATCAAATGCAAGAAGCAAACAAACCTGTGGTCTTTTTAATAAAGCATGCATTTCAACCCAATGATCTGCATCATCGCGAGGCCACATTAGCTGCCTTAGAAACAGCCATTGTGATTGGTATTTTTCTGAAATTTCAATGATTTTATACATCAGGTAAATTAAAAATCAAAAAAAGTCACTTCACCTGTTTCCAGCGAATATTCTGCCCCGACTACAATCATTTTGCCCTTTTCAATCAGGTTTTCAAGTACAGCAGAGCCGTGACGTAACTGATTCACCGAAGCAAATACATTTGAACGTACGGCATGCATACATAACTTTGCATGATCATGCTTTAAATCGGTTTGCAGCAAAATTTCAACAGAAGGGCGTACTCGATTGACAATTGACATTAAATTGTCAGAAGGCGGGTGATCAGGATTCATCAAAGTATCAACTGTGGCCTGAATTGCCCCACAGTGGCTATGACCAAGAACCACCACCACAGCACAATCATAACGTTCAGCAGCGAACTCCACACTTCCCACTTGTGACGGTGCAACAATATTACCTGCCACACGGATCACGAACAAATCACCTAGCCCTTGATCAAAGACAATTTCAGCAGGAACACGCGAATCAGAACATCCCAGAATAATGGCAAATGGATTTTGGTCTTGAGCCATATCGGTACGTTCTTGATGTGATAATAATTTGCGGTGAGTCACCTCACCTGTTGCAAATCGCTTATTACCCGCTTTAAGACGTTCAAGTGCTTCCTGAGCAGTGATCATTTGTTTTGCCATCAAATAATAAATTCAAAATAGTGTAATAAGCTAAACTCTGAAAGTCACTGACAAAAACTAAACTATGACAATCTTTCTCCATTTTGATATTTTTTTAATCAATTTAAGATAATGACTTGTTGTCTATAAATTTATTTACATTTTATTTTCATAATAATACGACCTATTTAACATTTTTTTTGTCTGAGCGCATGACCAAATTGACTATAATTCTCCTAGATTTTTTTTACCAGCAAATGACGGATATCAAGCCTTTATCTCATAATATAAAGACTTAAAACGTCATCAACTTTCAAGGAAGAAGTTAAATGACTTTCCGTATTCCTCAAATTAGCTTTTTCTATACATGGGCATTGGCTATGTGTATATGTATAGGACTATTTGGAGGAAGTTTACAAAATGTTCAAGCCGCAGACTGCCAGTTTAATTTACATGATGAACTTCAACAGCAACGTAACTGGGCAGGCTTAAAAACCAAAAGCTTAAAAGTAGATGATATTACATGGGTTTATAGTGAAGGTGGAATGTCAAATAAACCGACGATTTTACTAATTCATGGTTTAGCAGGAAGCCGTGATAACTGGAATTCTATCGCAAAAGCATTAACTCCTTATTATCACGTAATCATTCCTGATCTGCCTATGGCAGGTGACACTATTGTTCCAAAGGATTTTGATTTATCTGTACCCAACGTCACTGAAAAACTTCGACGCTTTACCGAAGCTGCGCATTTATCCAACCAAGTCAATATTGTCGGGCATTCAGTAGGTGGAGCAATTGCGATGCTTTATGCATCTCAATATGCTTTCGACACCCAAAGTTTATTTTTAATCAGTAGTGCTGGGGTTTATTATTCCGCAAATACAATCTATTTAAAAGATCCAACCTATCTGAAACAACTAATTGTTTCTAAAAAAGGCGATTTAAATTATGTGTTGGGTCAAGTCATGTACCAACAGCCTTTTTTATCCAGTGCCTACAAAGATGCCATGGAGCAAAATCTAATCATACATGCGCAAGAAACCAGTAAAATTGTTGATCAATTGGTGGCGTTAAAGCGACTTTATACCCCAGATACATTTTCAGTTTTAGCTCGATCAATTGAAGCACCCACCTTAATTTTATGGGGCGCACAGGATAAGATTGTCAATGTAGAAGCGGCAGGTGAATTAAAGAAAATGTTGAAACGCGCCGAAGCGCCGATTATTTTAAATCATGTCGGACATATGCCAATACTGGAAGCAGATCAACTGGTTATTCAATACTATTTGCCTTTTTTGGAAAAAACCCAAAAACAAAAAAATCCACTAATCGATCCGTTGGTGTCCTTAGGTAGACATTCAGTATCCGATTAAAACAAGAGATGAATCACTACACATTAAAAGTTAAATATGCAGAGATAACATTTAATGTAAAGTGTTTAAAACTCAGACTTTAAATTTAGAGAGATTATGAGCAACGCGATCATTGACCAATTAATAGAAGCACAGCTTGATTTTCTGGATCAGCAGTTTTCTCAAAAAACAACCATTCAGTCTGAGTTTTCTGAATTTTATCACTGGTTTAGAAAACAACAATTAAAAGATTTATGGTCATTTGAACAAATTTATCATTTGATTCAAACGCAAATTTTAGATCATGCTGCGAGTCCCTTTTTAATTGAGCAAATTACTGAACATATTCGTTTTGCCTTAATTCATCCAAACAATGATCATACGACGATTGAAGACATTATCCCTGTAGCAACAATTGACCATATTGCCCAATACGTTGCCAGCAAAAGCGAACATCGCAAGGCTCTCATTAAACGTATGACCAATAATCCTGCATTTTCAACCATGGTGACTCAACTTATTCAACACTCCATTCAGGATTATCTGGATAATTCCCTCATGAGTAAAAAAGTTCCCGGTGTTGGACGTTTTATGAAAATGGGAAAATCTGTACTTGAATCTGTGACAGACTCCAATCTTGATGATACAGTCGCTAATTATTTACAAAAAAATATTATTAAGCTCAGTCAGCTCAGTGAAACAGTACTGAATCAACATTTTAATGATGAAAAGCTTTATCAATTTCAGGCCAATTTATGGCATAAAATTAAAAAATTACCTGTGAATGTTATTCGTCAATATATCGAAGTCAATGATTTACCAAAAACCGTGGGAATGGGACATGAAATCTGGGAACACATTCGCCAGACCGATTATCTAAAACAGCAAGTGCATGATGGTGTCTATGCATGGTACGCACGTAATCAGGAACGTTCTTTTGATTTGTTGTTGAGCGATATAAATATCAATGAAGAACTGATTCAGAATCAACTGACTGAATTATTAACCCCGATTATTCAAGAATTGATTCAATCCAAGCATTTGCGTAAACGTGCACGACATTATCTGGAAAAGTTTTATTATTCTGAACAGGTTAAGAATATTCTGAATTAAATTAAAAAAGCCGCTTATGCGGCTTTTTTAATTGGTTATGACAAGACTTGGATACAATGGTTAAAAGTTGGCTACGAAACTAATGCCATAACGACGACCATCAAGCAACTGATCACCATCAGAATTTTCTGCTTTTTCATTTAACAGGTTATATACACCAAATTTACCTTTCAGATTTGAGGTAAATTGATAGTTAAAACCAATATCTAAAAACTCATAGCCAGGATTTGGATTAGACATTGATGTACGGCTTAAGTATGCGGAAGTTTCGCCACGATAATGCAAACGTGACCAGATATTTAAAGCATCATTAATGTCGTAATCAACCGTAATATTAAATATATGTTCAGGCATTTCGTTTAAAGGAAGACCTTTAAACTCACCAGATTTGATTTCTGTATCTGTGAAAGTATAGTTTGCACTCACAGTCATATATTCGTTTACATCTGCTTCTACAGTCGCTTCGATCCCCTTAAGTTCTGCTTTATCAACATTGATACGGTCGCTAATAAAGTAGAATGGTATGGCACCTTCAGCACATTTCCATGCAGCCACATTATTTCTATTGGTTGTGGAGCCATCTGTATCTGTTTCACAGGTACGAACTTCTGTGATTTTATCTTTAAACTGAGTGATATAGCCCGTTAGTGATGCTCTCAAATAATCATTTTTCCAGTTAATTCCAAATTCAGAAGATACACTACTTTCTGGATCAAGCTCTGGGTTGGCTCGAATGATGCCGCGTCCTGTAGGTGTTGGAGAACCGCCCCCACCTGTTACACTATAGAAACCTTCCGTGGCTGAACGAATGTCAGGTTGTTTATATCCCGTAGAGACGCCACCTTTGAATGTTAAGTTATCATTGAAGCTATACACACCATATAGACGCGGTGAAAGATTTCCTTTGTAGTTTTCATCATAATCATAACGTAAACCACCTGTGAGATTAAAACGATCTGTCATACTCCAAGTATCTTCTAAAAATACCGCAGCAGACCAGCGCGTCAGTTCACTAAAAGTTGGAATATTGGGGTTACGGTTAGTCGCCTTATCATTTAATGATTCATCTTTATAGTAAGCACCAAAAGATAAAACATGATCGGCTAAAGTCCAGTTCCATTGGTTATTGAAGGTCCAAGTCTCTAATTTTATACCTTTAGTATCTAATGTAGTATTTTCACGGTCAGGGTTTTTAGAATTTTCGTATTGTAAATAGGTCGTACTATTCAGATTGTCTGTGTAACGGCCATTGTGTGTAATCGAATAAACATCGCGATAATTACGTGAAGATGAATCAGCTGCATTGGCTACAGCTTCTACTGTTTTCCCAACTGTCGACTCACTTTCTTGCTTAACAAAATTAGCATCTAAAGCAAGGTCATGATCATCACTAATCAAATAGGTTAAACGTGTATTTAAACTTTCTCGTTCATTACCACGAAAACCACCAATATAATGATCTTCTTCGCGTTTTTGTTTATTAACATTAAGTTGTAAACCTAATTTATTTGGAATAAGTGGCCCTGCCAGATAAACCGATCCATTTTTAATATCTCCAGCATCGCCTTGATCCTGAATGACCGTACCTAACTCAACTGTACCTGTCCATTCATCACTTACTTTCTTAGTAATGATATTGATAACACCACCCATTGCATCTGTACCATACAACGTTGACGCAGGTCCTCGAATAATTTCAATACGTTCTATTGCAGCTATTGGTGGCAAAATATTTTTTTCAAAACCATTATCATCGCCGTTTGGATTGATATCCTTAGAATATTGACGTTTACCATCAACTAAAAAGAGCGTGTAATTGGAGGACATACCACGAATACTAACGGTCTGAGCAGAACCTGAGCCCGAAATAACCACCCCTGGCGTATTTCTAAGTACATCAGTTATATCGTTATATTCACGTTTATTGAGCTCTTCACGGCTAATGACGGTCACGGATGCAGGTGCTTTAGAAACATCCTGTTCGTAACCTGTAGCAGTAACAACAATTGTTTCAAGTTTTACTTGTTCAGCTTGTTTGTCGCTAACATTGCTATTTTTCTCAACTGCAGTATTTGCATTTGCTGCCATACTGGTCAAAATTGATGCCGCTAAAATTGAACGCCGAATCATTACCCACCCCTTATGATTTCTTAAAAACTTAAAATAAGCTTAAAACTTGCAGGCATTTTAGCAAAAAAAATGTAAAATTCAACAAAAACGAGAATTATTATTATTAACGATTAAATTATTTAGAAAGTTTTATTCATTAAATTTTAGATAAAAAAAGACGCACGAGGCGTCTTTTAAGATTAAGTTGATTCTTAGAATCGATAAGTCATTCCTACAAAGGCTGATTGCCCTTCTAGATAATAACTCGACGTACTCCGAGCAAGTTTTTTATTTAATACATTATTCATACCCGCACGGATGGTAAGATCATCATTGACATCATAATTTGTAGCTAAACCAAAAACAGTATGTGCTTTTTGCAAAGTAGTCCCTTTAGTCACATTGGTTGAATACTGCTTATCTACATATTCCGCTAATAAATTCACTGACCATGCATCATTTACAAGATAATCCAAAGAAGAAGTTGCTGTTAATTCAGGCGTATTAATTAAGGCTGCGCCTGTATCAAGATTCTTTGCTTCGAAGAAGTACGTTGCACTATTGGTCCATTTAAGTTGATCGGTCATAGGAATTGATGCACTAAACTCCAGACCTTCCGTTCTTGCTTTTTGTATATTTCTTAGCTGAGTCCACCAAACACCATTAAAATTCACCCAATGCTGCATATTCAATTTTATTTTCAAAGTCAGTATAGAAATAAGTCAGATTAATATCTGTACCGAAGCCTGTATAATTCACGCCAATTTCATAGTTTGTGCTTTTTTCTGGTTGCAAATCAGCATTGCCCGCCATATAACATCCGCCAGAACGATATCCCATTGAAGCTAAAGACGTACAACCATTTCCACCTGATCGAGTTGCTGCTCCTGCTGTACTTTCTTTAATGGTAGGTGCACGAAAACCACTTGCCACCCCGCCCTTAATCGCCCAATCTTCACTTGGTAAATAGACCAGATAAGCTCTTGGACTATTATGATCTCCAAACTTATCATCGTGGTCATAGCGGTTTCCAAGGGTTAATTTCAGTTGATCACTTAAATCTAAAGTATCTTCAATGAATACAGCCCATGTCTTACCTTCGAGCTTAGCATTACCAGCATAATCCACACCATCATAGCTAGGGACTACGTTACCATTTGCATCTTTAATCGGTGTACCAATTGTATCTGTATTATTAAGCTCTGATCGACGCCATTGTCCGCCCACAGTCAACTTATTCGGCACAATGAGGTTAAAAGGTAAATTGACCTGTCCTTCAACAATTGATTCATTTGATTTTGCGGTTAAGCCATCACCTGATTGATCGTAATCATTATAATAGGCAGATAATTTTGAGGTAATTTCATGTCCCCATTTACCATCCCAAGATGCCACATAACCTTGTTTTTCTAATTTATCAGCGCCCCAACTCTGGTTTGTATTTTGACCCGTGATTGCTCCTGTTGCTCCATTTTGGGTCGTCACTCCTTTGGCTTTTAAATTCTTTTCGATACCGTAGGTCGCCTCCAATGATAAATCATGATTTTCATTTAATCGAAAGTTTAGTTGGCTGCCAAAGTTATTATTAACATACCCAGTAGTACCTTCAACATTATTTAAATTTGCATCACCACCTCTAGGAGGGCTAGTTATTGTGTAACCTTTATCAGATTCACGACGAATCTGACTCGCATTTAAACGCAGTCCGACATTATCGGCTAATGGTCCACTGACCACAGCACCAGTTTGAAAGGTACGACCTCTATCTTCTGAGGTTGTCGGCTGGGTATAATTATAAGTTGCACTTCCTGTCCAATGATCCTGAATTTTTTTAGTAATGATATTGATTACACCACCCATGGCATCTGAACCATACAGAGAGGACATCGGTCCGCGCACCACCTCAATTCGCTCAATCATCTCTGGAGTAATCCAGTTTAGATCCTGTCTTCCTAAATCTGGACGATAATTAGTATCACGCGATGAACCAATTCTCTTACCATCTATCAATATCAGCGTGTAATTATCTGGTAAGCCACGTAATTTTATTTTTGATCCGTCGCCATTTGTACTTAAACCACCTGTTACGCCTGGCACACGTTTTAATAAATCGGCCAGACTTGAAACTGGACGTTTCTCTATCTCCTCAGCAGTAATCACAGAAATAGAAGCCGGAGCCTCTTTTAAATCGACAGCCTGACCACTAGCGGTTAAGACAATTTTTTCTAATTTTGCTGAATCTGTTTGTGTGGTGCTTTGTTCAGCATTTAACGTGTCATCTTCTGCTGCATGAACCATTGAAAAGAGTGTCGCTGCAATGGCAGCTGAGAGAACTGTGCGTAATATAGGTTGAGACATTTTCATCCCCTATTTTAGGAAATATTAAAAAAAACTTAAAAGAAGGACTGCATTGTAACAATCCACATATAAAAAACAATACTAATGATAATAATTATCATTATTTCTACATATTTTATTTAAAATTCCGATTTCTAGGCAAAAAAAAACCTCTAGTTAAACTAGAGGTCTTCAGGTCATATTTCGTGATTATTTGAAATATGCACCTTCCGTCTGTGAATGGTCAGTTTGATCCACAACACGCTGCAACTCAGGAATATGCTGGCGTAAAGTCGTTTCCACTCCTTGTTTCAAGGTTACATCAATTGCTGAACACCCCTGACAACCACCACCAAATTTAAGCACAGCAGTTAAACCTTTTTCAGGATCATTTTGGACTTCTACTAAAGCACAATTGCCCCCATGTCCTTCCAAACTTGGATTAATCTCAGACTGAAGGATATAAGTAATACGCTCTTCAATCGATGCATCAGGCCCGACACGCGGCACTTTTGAGTTAGGCGCACGGAAAGTCAATTGACCACCAAAACGGTCTTTGTTGTAGTCAATCACTGCATCTAATAAATAAGGAATAGATGGCTGATCGATATAAGCAGGAAATGCGGCATAATCTTGTTTGTAGTCAGTCGGTACCACTTCATCAGGCGCGCTATAGGCCATACAACATTCAGCACGTGGAGTACCCGGATGCTCAACAAAAATACGAACGCCAATCCCTGGAGTATTTTGTTTGTCCAACAAGTCACTTAAATACTCTTGCGCAGTTGGAGTAATCAAAAGGTTGGGAATTTCTTCTGCAACCACGGTGTTGGTATTCTCAGTCGACATAATCATGATCCTCAAGCTGAAGCGCTTATTTTAACTGAAGATGCGGGAGAATTAAAAAAAATCAACCAAAATTGTCGGATTTATTCATAGGAAAATATGTGCTCTCTTGTTTTTTAGTGGCATTATGGCAGCTAACGTTCATATTATTTATAAATTTCACTATGTTTCATTTACCATTTAATCATACGATTACCCTTATCGCGATTACTGTAATTGTCTCCCTTATGGCCTTTTCAAACCAGAATATCATGAATCGTCTGATTTTCTGGCCGCCAGCCATGCAGCGTGGACAATATGATCGCTTTATTACTCATGGTTTTGTACATGCCGATGGGACTCATTTATTGTTTAATATGATTACGCTGTTTTTCTTTGGCAGTGTCATCGAAAGTTTTTATCGTCAGTATTTTTACGATCTCGGCTTTGTGCTGTTTTATCTGGGCGGTCTGATTTTTGCAATTTTTCCAAGTTATTTAAAACATAAGAATGATACTCACTGGGCAAGCTTGGGTGCATCGGGTGCGGTTTCAGCAGTGCTATTTGCCTATATTCTGTTTGAACCATGGAAATTGATTCTCGTATTTTTTATACCTGTGCCTGCTATTATTTTTGCAGTTTTATATGTGGGATATAGTGTTTGGTCAGGTAAACGTGGTAACAGTAATATTAATCATAGCGCGCATTTGTGGGGAGCGGCTTATGGTGTAGTGATGACCATTATATTAGAACCCCGTCTAATTCAGCATTTCTTAAATAAGCTGACTCAATTGCCTTTTTGATGTGATCTCTCTTTTTTAATTTGATTTCTATCTTTTTAAAGCCCTTCGGGGCTTTTTTTTTGCTCTACTCTTAATGAAAAATTTAATTTCCAATTCATGGCAAAACTTTTTTAAGATAAAAAATACACTTTAGCGCTGAAGTTTGTTTACGACTAGACACCAGATTTAACGCTTTTTTTCAATTTTGGTAGTTAATGCCATCTCTGAAAGGGAGTTGGCATAGATAATGTTTACATCTGTATATTAATGCTATTTAAAGTGAGTTTTTTTTCATGTCCAGTCCAATTGAAGGTTTGCAGTTCCCAGTCAATCCTGCAACTCAGAAGCCAAGTACTTCTTTCACGGGCAAGGCAATTGTCTCGGAAGCATTGTCTCTAGTGGATCATAAAATTTCTCAACAGGCTGTAAAAGAAAAAGACTGGCGTAAAAATTATCCCACCTATTTTAAGGCTTTAGTCAAACTGGGTATCGAAAAAACAGTCAACCCGATTACCATTGCAAAACAGGGCTTACATAAAGCACATCATAGTTTTGAGTTTTATCGTGATGGTGAACAATACTTACTCAAAGATGTAATCCAGATACCCAATATTGCTGAGTTTAATACAGTAATCATAAAGGGTGAAAGTCAGGAAAAACCTGAATGGTATGTACCGTATCATGGTCAAAAACTACAAGGACAAGCGCTGCTTGATCAAATTTCAAACTGGGAACAACGTGGAATTATTGAGCCAAGTCATGCAACCGCATTAAGGAAAGTTCATGCTCATCCTGAATGGTTCGATTTGTCAGATCGTACTATGGTGCTTTTTGGGGCGGCATCTGAAGCGGGACCACTCACATGGCTTGCAAAATGGAAAGCGAATATTGTTGCGGTTGATTTACCCAATGCCAAAGTTTGGGAAAAAATATTATCCACAATTCAGCAAGGTAACGCCACTCTCATTGCACCAAGCCTAGATCCTGTACATGATACAACCCCCTCTTATGACCTTAAGAACAAACTGGGTGCAAATCTCCTGACACAATTACCCGAAATTGCTGAATGGCTGATCAAATTTGAACAAAGTCTGGATTTAGCTGCGATTGCCTATCTTGACGGTGAAAAACATGTACGTGTTTCGATGGCAATGGATACGATTATGAGCTTGGTAAGTGAACGCAAAGCCAACACCAGTCTGATGTTTATGTGCACACCAACCGATGTCTATGCGGTACCTAAAGAGGTTGTTTCGGCAGCACAGCAAAAATCTCTGGATCGCTCTACACTACAAAAGTTACTGACCAAAGGGATTTCGACTCTTTCACTCAAGCATTTCTTTAAAACCAATGATTCAAGTCTCATCACTTCTGATAATGGGAAAAAATATGGAATTGCAGACTGTTTAGTAATTGAACAAGGGCCAAACTATGCATTGGCAAAGCGGATTCAGCAATGGCGTGCAATATTGGCGCGTCATCAAGGACAACGTGTCAGTATTAACATTGCCCCTTCAACCACCACCCATTCTGTGACCAAGAATCCGCTGTTAAAAGCTGCGTTTAATGGAGCGGATTTATTCAATGTCGAAGCCTTCAGTCCAGAAACGACCAATGCGATTATGGCGGCACTTTGGGTTCATGACTTAAGAAATGATCATGCTCTCGCCAATCCAGAAACACCACTTGAGCATCCTTTAGAATTGATGATGGAAGGTGCTAATCATGGTGGATTATGGCGCGTGGCTTATCTCGCAAGAACCGCTCTACCTTTTGCAGCATTATATGGTTTTGTTTCAGATAAATTACCATTAAAGAAATAATTCATCCGCTCATAGTGTTGCCTGTGAACACCAAAAGATTAATATTTTTTACATCAGAGATAAAGCCAATCAAGTATGATTGGCTGATTAAAAGTCATATAGACTGAAGCGTGTATTTATCAAAAACTTAGGTGTCTTATGCTCCAATCGGTCAAATTTTTATTGTCGGCTTCTATTTTAACAACTGTTTCCATTTCATTGGCTTATGCAGCACAAAGCTGCGATCTTAAAAAGCAAGAACTTGAAAATCAATTGGCTTATGCACAGAAATACAATAACACTAACCGTATCGCATCTTTACAAGCAGCAATCGATCGCGTTGATCGGAATTGTGTCAATAATAAAACACCAACGCAGTCGCAGCAGCTCAAAATTCAGCACAAAATTGATCGTTTAGAACAGCAAATACAGGCTGCCGAGAAAAAAGGTGATCATAAAACCGCGAATCAAAAGCAGGTTCAACTTAATCGAGAATATGTCAAATTAAAGCATTTGCAGAGTCAGAATTAGAGAAAAACCATCCTTGGTTTTTTTCATTCAAAAACATTCCATTTAAATCTACTCACACTCCTTAAATAAATACTGTTGCATTTCTGGCTGCGGAACCATACCACCGCCTGTTGCCCAAATGATATGTGTTGCATGGTCTAGCTGAGATGGTGTGAAGTGATGAAGTTGCTGATATTGTGGTTGCGTAGCCACATAATATGGCCCCCTCAAACCCGCAGCTGCCGACGGTTCAAGCTGAATCTGTTCCATCTGATTTAACTTAAAAATCAGCTGAAATAAAGTTGGGTCTGCAACGCTATAATAAGCATCTATTAATCCCTGCATAGCACGTCCAACAAAACCAGAAGGCCGCCCAACTGCAAGTCCATCTGCCGCAGTGATATTGTCTAAGCCAATATCATTGACACTAATCTGATCATGCAAACCTGTATATACGCCTAATAACATACACGGTGAATGCGTAGGTTCTGCAAAAATACAATGTACATGTTCACCAAATGCATGTTTCAGACCAAAACTTACACCACCTGGGCCGCCGCCTACCCCACAAGGCAAATATACAAATAAAGGATGTTCTACATCGACTCTGATATTTTTTTCGGCAAGCTGCTGTTTTAATCTTCGGCCTGCTACAGCATAGCCAAGAAATAACGTTGTTGAATTTTCATCATCAATAAAGAAACAGTTCGGATCTGATTCAGCCGCTTTGCGTCCCTGGTCTACTGCTACACCATAATCGCTAGCATATTCAACCACATGAACGCCTAAAGCACGCAGTTTATCTTTCTTCCATTGACGAGCATCCGCTGACATATGTACAGACACTCGAAAACCCAGTTTGGCACTCATGATCCCAATTGAAAGTCCCAGATTTCCTGTAGAGCCAACAGCAATCTGATAATTATGAAAAAAAGCTCTAAACTCATCCGAATCGAATTTTCGATAATCATCTTTTAATGAGATAAGCCCAGCAGCCAAAGCTAACGTTTCAGCATGGGCAAGCACTTCATAAATACCACCACGCGCTTTAATCGAACCAGATATAGGTAAATGGCTATCTTTTTTCAGCCACCATTGTCCCTGTAATGGGATTTTCCATTGCTCTGAAAGGCACTGTTGCATCTGTGTAATACGAACCAAATCGGATTCAATGATGCCTTGCTGTTTTTGAGTTTCTGGAAAAACTTGAGCAATAAATGAGGCAAAACGCTGTAAGCGAGCTTCTGCATCCTCAATATCCGCTCGAGTTAGACCAACATGCTGTAGCGCTTGTTTTAATGGTACGTTTTCTGGTGGAAACCAAAACACAGGTTGGTATTGTTGTAATGTTTGAATCAATGAGTCTTGTTGTAATTGATCTAAATTTAAAGCAGTCATTATGATTGGTTTCAACATGGGTTTTCATCACAAGGTAGCAAATATTCCCTAAAAAGAAAGCGATATTCACATAAAATTTTAGAGGATAAAAAAGGCCACTGACGTGACCTTTTCAACTCTACACATTCAATTGTAAAAGCTCGGTTTTTATCCAACAAATTGAAGAAATAACCAGTACAGACCACCCGATAAACAAATGGTTGCAGGTAAAGTAAAGACCCAAGCAGATAAAATCGTTTTGATGGTATTAAAGTTAAGACCAGATTTATTGGCAACCATTGTCCCTGCCACAGCACTATTAAGAACATGCGTAGTGGAGACCGGCATTCCAAGACCATCTGCTGCTGCAATGGTACTCATTGCAACCAACTCGGCAGACATCCCTTGACCATAAGTCATATGATGTTTACCAATACGCTCACCAACAGTCACCACAATTCGTTTCCAACCCACCATTGTTCCCAGACCAAGTGCCAGCGCCACAGCGACTTTGACCCAAGTTGGAATATACTGTAGGAAAGAATCCAGACTATCTCGGTACTGCTTAACCACTTTTTGCTGATCGACTGTCATCGCAGGAAGTGCTTCAGCTTTATCCAAACGCTTAAATGTTGTGGTGCTCAAGTACATATCATTACGAATATTACCAATCGCATCTTCAGGAATATCTTTCAGACTCCCATAACTGCCCACACGTTGACCCAAATGATCGGTCAAACTAGCTAGTGCAGGAACGACTTCAGCTGTTTGTTGTTTGGTTTGAATATATTTGGTCAAAATGACACGTGCTTTTTCATCTTGTATGTCTGTATGCTGAGTATAAAGAACAGAAGAAGTTTCACCAGATAATTGTTCAAAGGTTTGCAACTGCTGAGCATCCAGACTTTTATTTAATGAATATGCCATAGGAACCAGACCTATCAGCACTAACATGATTAAGCCCATTCCTTTTTGACCATCATTCGAACCGTGCGCAAAGCTCACACCAGTACAGGTAAAAATCAGAATCGCACGAATGATAGGTGGTGGTGGCTTATTGCCTTCAGGTGGCTGAAACAGTTCAAGCTGGCGTTTAAATACTTTTTTTACCAATAGGAATAAAATAGCAGCAAATGCAAAACCGATTAGCGGCGAAAATAGTAAAGCTTTACCCACTTTAATCACCTGATCCATATCGATGCCACTGGTACTACCCGTTGCAGCATTAATCAGATGATTCATAATGCCCACACCTAAAATCGAACCGATTAAAGTATGTGAACTTGAAGCAGGAATCCCTAAAAACCAGGTTCCCAAGTTCCAGATAATCGCAGCAATGAGCAAAGCGAAAACCATGGCAAAGCCAGCACCACTGCTGACATTCATAATTAATTCAACAGGTAATAATGCAATAATACCGTAGGCCACTGCCCCGCTTGCGACCATGACACCCAGAAAGTTACAAAAACCTGCCCACATTACAGCGACAGGTGCAGGCAAGGCATTGGTATAAATAACCGTTGCTACTGCATTTGCTGTGTCATGAAAACCGTTTACAAACTCAAATCCCAAAGCAATAAAAAGCGCTGTTGCCAGCAAGATCACGGAATATAAACTTAGTGCAGGCACGTGTGCCAAATCTGCATTCACTTGTACAGCGATGTAAATCAGGGTTGCAATAATAACCGTAAGAAACACCGGCATAAAAAACTTCGGTGTAGGTACATGTACATTCGTCGATTGAACATGTCCAGCTTCGACATGATTTGAATCCGAAACGGGAGGAAGATTTGAATTCATGTAGACGGTTCGAGAGGATCGTTAAAATCCCCATATTCTTAAATTAAATTATGACAATTATATGACAAATAGGGGTCTAATGAAGTCATTTTTTAAACACTTGACTTCATAAAAGGCTTTTTTTAGTTTAATTTTATGCCAATACAATCAACAAAAACAAATAAATACAAAAACTTAAAACACAAAATCCATCATGACATTCGATTGTTGTATTTTGAAGCAAATATGATGAAATTATGACAACTGGTCACATTTCGAATATCACATTTCATGCACAGCTATATTGAAACAGGAATATTGCATTTTGATGAAATCGTCACCATTTCAATACTGAATAGTATGAATCTGCCTTTGACCGTCTTGGTGATCAATCAAAGCCACTTATTGTGGGGGATTCTGTTACAATAACGCGCCTTTTAAATCTATCTGGGGTTCTTATGTCCACGCTTGCCACCCTGAAATCACTTCTTGCTCAACGTATCCTGATTATTGATGGTGCAATGGGAACGATGATTCAACGCCATAAACTCGAAGAAGAAGATTATCGTGGTGAACGTTTTGCAGACTGGGCGTCTGACCTAAAAGGTAATAATGATTTGTTGGTTTTAACTCAACCGCAGATTATTCAGGGCATTCATGAAGCCTATCTGGATGCAGGCGCAGACATTATTGAAACCAATAGTTTTAACGGCACACGTGTTTCCATGTCAGATTATCACATGGAAGATCTGGTTCCAGAAATCAACCGTGAAGCAGCACGTTTAGCGCGGGCGGCATGTGATAAATATTCAACCCCAGAAAAACCACGTTTTGTGGCAGGGGTGCTTGGTCCAACATCACGCACATGTTCAATTTCACCAAATGTCAATGATCCAGCATTCCGTAATATTACCTTTGATGAATTAAAAGAAAACTATATTGAAGCGACACATGCACTCATCGAAGGTGGTGCAGATATCCTTTTGATTGAAACGGTGTTCGATACACTTAACTGTAAAGCCGCAATTTTTGCGGTAAAAGAAGTGTTTAAGCAAATTGGTCATGAACTTCCGCTAATGATTTCAGGAACCATTACCGACGCTTCTGGTCGTACCTTAACAGGTCAAACCGCAGAAGCCTTTTGGAACTCGGTTCGTCATGGTGATTTACTCTCGATTGGCTTTAACTGTGCCTTGGGTGCAGATGCGATGCGTCCGCACGTTAAGACCATTAGTGATGTAGCAGATACTTTTGTTTCAGCGCATCCCAATGCAGGCTTACCCAATGCCTTTGGTGAATATGATGAAACTCCAGAACAAACTGCAGCCTTCTTAAAAGAATTTGCCGAAAGTGGTCTGATTAATATCACAGGCGGTTGTTGTGGTACCACCCCCGATCATATCCGTGCCATTGCCAATGCCGTTAAAGATATTCAACCACGCCAAATCCCTGAAACGAGACCTGCTTGTCGCCTCAGTGGTTTAGAACCGTTTAACATCTATGATGATTCATTATTCGTTAACGTCGGAGAACGTACCAACGTCACAGGCTCAAAAAAATTCCTGCGTTTAATCCGTGAAGAAAATTTTGCCGAAGCTTTAGAGGTGGCACAACAACAAGTTGAAGCTGGCGCACAAATCATCGACATCAACATGGATGAAGGAATGCTTGATTCGCAAAATGCGATGGTACATTTCCTCAATCTCGTCGCATCGGAACCTGATATTTCTCGCGTACCGATCATGATTGACTCATCCAAATGGGACATCATTGAAGCAGGTTTAAAATGTGTACAAGGCAAACCGGTCGTTAACTCAATCTCTTTAAAAGAAGGTTATGACGAGTTTGTCGAAAAAGCACGTTTATGCCGTCAATATGGTGCTGCGATCATCGTCATGGCATTTGATGAAACAGGTCAGGCCGATACTGCTGCACGTAAGCGTGAAATCTGTAAACGTTCTTATGATGTTTTGGTGAATGAAGTCGGCTTCCCTGCTGAAGATATTATTTTTGACCCTAACGTATTTGCTGTTGCAACAGGGATTGAAGAACATAATAACTACGGCGTTGACTTTATTGAAGCAACGGGCTGGATTAAACAAAACTTGCCACATGCCATGATTTCAGGTGGTGTGTCGAACGTCTCTTTCTCATTCCGTGGTAATGAACCTGTGCGTGAAGCAATTCACTCCGTGTTCCTTTACCATGCCATTAAGCAAGGCATGACGATGGGAATCGTAAATGCAGGTCAAATGGCAATTTATGACGATATTCCCAAAGAACTCAAAGATGCGGTTGAAGATGTTGTCCTGAATCAAAATCAAGGCGTCAGTGGTCAGGAAGCTACCGAGAAACTTCTAGAAGTAGCGGAGAAATATCGTGGTCATACTGGTGCAGCCAAAGAAGCTGAAAACCTCGAATGGCGTAATGAGTCTGTTGAAAAACGTCTGGAGTATGCCTTAGTCAAAGGTATCACCACTTATATTGATGAAGATACCGAAGAAGCCCGATTAAAAGCCACACGTCCACTTGACGTGATTGAAGGCGCCTTGATGGATGGCATGAACGTGGTCGGTGATTTATTTGGCTCAGGCAAAATGTTCCTGCCGCAAGTGGTCAAATCTGCCCGTGTGATGAAACAGGCGGTTGCATGGTTAAACCCATACATCGAAGCTGAAAAAACAGGTAGCCAGTCTAAAGGTAAAGTGTTGATGGCAACCGTAAAAGGCGATGTTCACGATATTGGTAAAAATATTGTGGGTGTGGTCTTGGGCTGTAATGGTTATGACATCGTTGATCTTGGCGTAATGGTGCCTGCGGGAAAAATTCTGCAAACTGCAATTGATGAAAAATGTGACATCATTGGCCTGTCTGGTCTAATTACCCCAAGCCTAGATGAGATGGTGTTTGTTGCCAAAGAAATGCAGCGTAAAGGCTTTAATATTCCTTTACTCATTGGTGGTGCAACTACATCTAAAGCACATACTGCGGTGAAGATTGATCCTCAGTATCAAAATGATGCAGTGATTTATGTCGCCGATGCTTCACGTGCAGTGGGTGTGGCAACGACCCTGCTTTCTAAAGAAATGCGCGGCAACTTTATTGCAGAACATCGTGCTGAGTATGCCAAGATCCGTGAGCGTCTTGCCAATAAACAACCTAAAGCTGCCAAACTTTCTTATGCTGAATCTATCGAGAATGGTTTTAAAATCGATGAACACTATATGCCACCTAAGCCAAATGCTTTGGGTACACAAGTCATCAAAAACTATCCACTCGAGACGTTAGTACCGTATTTTGACTGGACACCATTCTTTATCTCTTGGAGTTTGGCGGGTAAATTTCCGAAAATCCTGACAGATGATGTGGTAGGCGAAGCGGCAACTGATTTGTATAACCAAGCGCAAGTCATGCTTACAGACATCATCGAGAATAAGCGTTTCGATGCACGTGCCGTGTTTGGTTTATACCCTGCACAGCGTACAGGTGCGGATAGCGTCAGCGTGTTTGATGAAAATGGTCAAAGTATCACTCATACTTTCGAGCATGTACGTCAACAATCTGACAAAGTCTCAGGTAAACCAAATTTATCTTTAGCAGACTATATTAAGCCGACAACGACTCAGCAAGATTATTTGGGTGGTTTTACCGTATCGATCTTTGGTGCTGAAGAACTGGTAAATGAATACAAAGCCAAGGGTGATGATTATTCTGCCATCTTGGTTCAGTCTTTGGCTGATCGTTTTGCTGAGGCGTTTGCCGAGCATTTGCATGAGCGCATCCGTAAAGAATTCTGGGGCTATAAAGCCGATGAAACTTTGGACAATGAAGCACTGATCAAAGAGAAGTATGTCGGTATTCGTCCTGCGCCAGGCTACCCTGCTTGTCCAGAGCATTCTGAAAAAGCGGTGTTATTTGATTGGTTAGGTTCTGAGGAAAAAATTGGTACAAAGTTAACTGAGCATTTTGCCATGATGCCACCTTCGAGTGTCAGCGGTTTCTATTATTCACATCCTCAAAGTGAATACTTTAATGTCGGTAAGATTTCTCAAGATCAGCTTGAGGATTATGCCAAACGTAAAGGCTGGACACTGGATGAAGCGAAGCGTTGGTTAGCGCCGAATTTGGATGATTCGATTGGGTAATATACAGACTCTTCGGCAGCGTTTAATCAAAATAGCATTAGAATGGGAGCAAGCATTTGGCAATGCTCCCTCTATTACACCAGTAATATCTGAATATGATGCCGCCCAATTACTGGGTATTGATGATATTACTTATAGCCAAATCATGCAAAATTCGACCAGTGTACAAAGAGGGCATGATTTTATTTATCAAGGTCTAAAATATCAGGTTAAAGGCACACGTCCAAGTGGTAAAAAAGGTAGTAAAATCACTAAAGTCCCATCAGCTAAAAATTATGAATGGGATTATCTACTTTGGATATCTTATAATTCAGATTATTCTATAGCTGAGGCTTGGAAGTGGGATATGCAAAGTTATAGATTAGCTTTTGAGCATCTCAAGCGGATTTCACCCGTACAAATGCGTAATGGTTCAAATTTGCTCTAACCACAGCATTTAATATCAGATGGATATATAAAATTTACACAAACGTCCGTTTATATTTTTCATGATTTTCAATATTAGTAAGTTCATCTTTTTCATCCCAAATTTGTAACTCCCAAGGGAAGTAAAAATTTGATTTATTTTTAAAGTAGATGTGTATCCCTCGATATCCATCTTTGTCCCGAAAATACCAGTTTTTTAAACCAAATTTTTCTTGCCATCCATCCAGCAGTTCAATAATTTCTTCAACTTCCTGTGTATTTAAAATAATTCTTGCACCAAAAATATCATTTAACCAGTTATTCACTGGATATTGATCTGTATTGAGTGAATATCGATTAATCTTGTCATCAATACTTTCTAAAGTTTTAACTCGATAATAATATTGCAATAAAAATCCTGTTTTATTTTTAATCAGATAATCATTGATACTTTCATGTAGATTTAAACGATATTTAGAAATATGTTGATAAGGTACACGAGCAATCGTTTTCGATAAATTGATCTTTTCGATACGCCCCGTTTCAAAATAATCCTGAGAAAAATCAGCGTGAATTTTATTAATCGTTCCAATCATTAATTCAACTTTATCCAAAATATTTTCACTCATATTTCTTCTCAATATCTAAATGATTTAAAAATTACCTGATTTTTTTTAGACTGAATCTATCTACTTTCTAAAACTGTCTAATAATGCAGATGTAATCGAAGTATTATTTTCTACAGCTCTTGATTTTTTGGCTTTTGCAGACTGATCAACCACTCTCTGAATTTTCACGGCTTTATACTTACCGTTATTTTCGACCACCATAAATTTCACGCGTTCATTACGCTTAGGCTCGCCATCTTCAAGCGGAAAATCTGAAATATGAAAAAAAATATCTTGTTCTAGGCCACCAATAAATCCAAAACCTTTCTTGGCATCATATTGTTTAACTTTTCCCTGATAAAATTCAGACTTCATGGAGATTGCCTATCACATTACATAATTTCTAATTATACCGTAATCTTTATCAATTAAAGAGAAATACCCAAATTTTAACTATTTCATCATAAATGAGTGATGTCCAAGTAAAAATGATAGAAAAAGCGCACCGTGAAAGATACGCTTTAAAAAACACAATCAAGTCCTTTTAGAACTGATAAGTTAAACCTACCTGTAATAAACGGCTCTGTCCTGGATAAACATAGTTTAAAAATGCACTGTCATCATAATTTTTATTAAAAATATTTTTCACATTGGCATTTATGCGTAAAGCTTTAGAAACATTGTAATACGCGATTAAGTCTGTGACAGCATAGCCTTTCATGTTGTAGGTTGTATTGGCTGTCTGACCTTTACGATCTGAAATATAACGCTGGTTAACTCCCAAACCCAATCCATCTAACGGACCAGAATCAAACTCATAAACACTAAATAAATTGAATGTATTTTTAGGAATATTTGCCAATCGTGTCCCTTTTAACAACGTATTGTCTTTCACCACCTCTGTATCTGAATAGGTATAATTCGCAATCGCTTTCCACTGGGGTGTAATGCTTCCAGATAGATTAATCTCAAATCCTTTACTTTCAACCTCACCTGCTGCTACTGATTTATTCACATTGACGGGATCAGGCGTCAGAATATTTTTCTTCTTCACAAAAAATACGGCACTATCCAGAGATAAGCGATCATCAAAAAATTGCGTTTTAGAACCAATTTCATAAGATGTGCCTTTTTCTGGATCAAAACCTTGTCCAAAACGGTCGGAACCCGTATTTGGTTTAAATGACTGACTGATATTTCCGTAGACATTCCACTGATCTGTTAAAGAATAGACCAATCCGACTCTCGGCACGAATGAATCAAAGTCTTTTGACCACTGACTTTGATTCAAATGGTTTTTATATTCGTGCTGATAATGCTCGTAGCGTACACCAATGAGTGCTTTAAGTTGATCATTCAGATCGATTTGATCTTGAATAAAATAAGCTAAACTTCGTAGTTCTTCACGATCATCCAGCGCAGGTTTATTTAAAGCGGGTAACGGCGCGCCATAAATTGGATGGATAATATTCAGATCAAAATTGTCTCCAGATGAGCGAATAATGTAAGATTTATAATCGTACTGTTCGGCTTCAATTCCTGTGACTAATGTATGTTGCAGGTTAAAAAGATTAAATTTGCCCTGAACATTGGCCTGAATATTTTTATCAATCCAGTCAAGTTGGCGCCAATTATAGTTGCGTTTAATGATTGATCCATTTGTATCGGGTTTTAAACCACTGGCTTCTACAGCATAACCATACAATTCGCCATTGAGATATTGCCCTCCAAGATTGAGCTTCCAGTTATCATCTAACTGATGTTCAAGTCGTAACTGCAACATATCATTATTGTTATAAAGTCTGTTTCTTTCTTTACCTGTTTCCCACCAGTATTCTTTTGAATCAAATTGAGTTACTTGCTGATTTGGATAACGCGTAAAACCACGATCCAAAACATGTTGATTACGAAGTATATCTGCTTCAAAAGTCAATTTCGTCTGGTCAGATGGTGTCCATTGAATCACAGGCGCGATACTCAATCGTTTTGATTCAACATGATCACGAAAGGCATCACCATTTTCACCCTTCAGATTTAAACGGTATGTTAAGGTATTGTCTGAATTTATCGCGCCTGTCGTATCTAATGTCGCCTGATATAGACCTTCACTGTCCAGATTTGCACCAATCACAGTTTTACGCTCTGGCTCTGGAGCTTTACTGATAATATTAAAAGTTCCGCCCGGATCTGTACGTCCATACAGGCTTGATGCTGGCCCTCTCAATACATCAATGCGCTCAACATTATAACTATCGGGAGCGTTGGGATAACCACGATTGATGGGAAAACCATTGCGGAAATATTCTGCACTGGTAAAACCTCGCACTGTATAATTGGTTAAACCTTGTCCACCAAAGTTATTTCCTCTCCCCACTCCTGCTAAATCCAATGCCTCAGTCAATCGTGTGGGACTAATATCTTTCAATATCGCTGGACTAATCACGGTAATTGACTGCGGCGTATCCTGTAATGAGGTTTCAGTGCGAGTAGCTGAGCTAGAGATTCGCGAATGGTAAGAATTTGAATCATCACTCATAGACTGTAACTTGATCACAGGCAGTTGATTTATTTGATCTTGAGCATGAATTTGGCTATACATTCCTACTGAAATTAGGCATATGTATTGAAAACTTATTCTAAACAATTCTAACCACCCGTGAAATAAAACTAATTATATTAACAATGAAAAAATTAACAATAATCATTATCAAATATTTTCTATATTTGATCCTCTTTAGAACTGCTATTTTTTTATAAAACAACGAACCATAAAAAATTGTAGAATTTTAAATATAAAAAAAGCACCCAATCTGCTCTAAACAAGATGAGCCAATCGGGTGCTTTAGGGTGGTATGTTTATTTTGTTTTAGGTAGAAAGAACGTTGCTAAACCCAGTAATGGCAAATATGAACATAGTCTAAAGACCCATTCAATTCCATTGAGATCAGCTAAATGCCCAAGTCCTGCTGCGGCAATCCCACTGACACCAAACATTAAACCAAACATGAGTCCTGAGATCATACCCACTCGTCCTGGAACAGCTTCTTGGGCATAAACCACCATAGCAGCAAAAGCTGATGACAACACCAAACCTGCGATAACGGAAAGAATGGTCGTCCAGAATAAATCTGCATACGGCATCATCAGGGCAAAAGGCGCCATGCCAACAAAAGATACCCAAATCACCGCTTTACGTCCAATCTTGTCACCAATTGGCCCCCCTGCAAATGTTCCCACTGCAACCGCAGCCAAGAAAACGAATAGATGCAGTTGTGCAGTCGCTAAACTGACATGAAATTTATGGATCAAGTAAAAAGTAAAATAGTTACTAATACTAGCGATATAGGTAAATTTAGCAAACATCAACACGCAAATCGTGCCGATTGCCAAGGTTAATTGACGACCATGCAATTTACTACTGGTATTTACAATACGTGAAACAGCTTGCGTTTTGGCATGACGAATGGTCCATTGACTGACGCGAGTTAATATCCAGATCGCTAATAATGCAAAAACCACTAACCAAGCAACTGCATGTTGTCCAAATGGCACAATAATTAATGCCGCCAATAAAGGTCCGATTGCCGTTCCCGTATTCCCACCAACCTGAAAGGTAGATTGTGCTGTACCAAAACGCCCGCCCGATGCCATACGTGCAACCCTTGAAGCCTCTGGGTGGAAGGTCGAAGAACCCACTCCAATCAAAGCCGAAGCAATTAACAACACCGTAAAGGTAGGCGAAAATGCGAGTAACAAAATTCCCAGAAACGTCACACACATTCCCAATGGCAGCAAATATGGTTTGGGATGTTTATCAGTATATAGCCCAATCCACGGTTGTAGTAAGGATGCCGTCACCTGATAGACCAGAGAAATCAATCCGACTTGAGTAAAACTTAAAGCAAAGTTGGCTTTGAGCATGGGATAAATGGCAGGCAGTACCGCCTGAATCAAATCGTTGAGTAGATGTGCAATCGCGACAGCACCGACCACTTTAACGATCATCACTTGTGGCTGTGTATATATATTTGTATTTTCCATGATATTTTCTTTCAACGGTATTGAAGACGTCATCCCAAGAAACTCCAATCATTATTTAACTGAGCTTGCTATTGTAATCTGTCGTTTATACAGCTATCTTCCAATAATCATTGCATAAGTGACAATTTTAGTCTCATCATGACGCTATCACATCCGCAACCTGAATTAATGATCGGTCTTTCCTCTGAGCATCGTTATCGAGAAGTGACCTATGCCCATGCACACGTGCAGGCACAATTACTTTATGCATCCAAAGGAACTATTCAAGTTTTAACCCATGATCAAGTCTGGATTATGCCACCCATGTGTGCATTATGGATTCCCCCGCGAGTTGAACACAGTGTGATTTCTTTAAGTCATGTACAGTTAAACACTGCCTTGGTAGAACAAAATGCCGCTCTAGCAATGGGTCAAACTTGTTTTTTGATTCGGGTCAGTAATTTATTACATGAATTACTCATTCGCTTTAATGAACTAGATCAGCTTAGAAAAAATGATTCTGCTACCTTTCAAACGCTTTCCCACGCCTTACAACTTATTATTTTTGATGAAATCCAGAGGGCTCATTCTTTAGCAGTACAAATTCCGTGGCCAAATGACAAACGCCTGATCAAGATTTGCGAAAGTTTATTGCAATCACCCGATCAATTAAAAGATTTAAATACTTGGGCAGATGAAATTGGCACCAGTTCCCGCACACTCATGCGAATGTTCCAAAAAGAAACAGGACTTTCATATCGGGCATGGATTCAACAAATGCACATTGCTTTAGCTTTAAGTAAAATTGCAGAAGGCTTATCAATAAGTCAGATTTCAGAATCTTTGGGATATACCAATGCCAGTGCTTTTAGCGCGATGTTCAAGCGGCATTTAGGCAGAACACCGCAACACTTTAAAACTGAAACGATATCAACTCCATTGATTTAATTATGATGACCTTTTTCTTGTTCAAGTAAATCATCTAAATCCTGATACACATGTAATACCCGATCCTGATGTGTGCGAGCGTGATCCAAGCGTTGTTCAGGATCGACCAAAAGCAAGCTATGACCATCATCGATCAAACGATCAACACCTTCTAAAAACATACGTTTACCGACATCGTGGATCAATGAAATCTGGGTTAAATCGATAATAATGGTACTTTGATTAACAGGTTCGCGCTGAAAAATACGCAACAACATTTCAGCTTCAGTAAACTTCAAGACTCCGCGTAATACATAAACACTCAGGGAGGCATCTTTTCCAGTCCGATAATGACTCTGGACAATGGTTTGTGCTGAAGGTGTCCCTTCCATCAGATGCAGCCCCATATCACGACTCAACCGTTCCATCATGTCAATCCCACGGACACTATTACCATGTTCATCCAGTTTGGGTGAAAAGGCTGCGATACTCACTTGCCCCGGCAATACGCCCAAGATACCGCCCGCCACGCCACTCTTTGCAGGAATACCGACTGTGGTCAGCCAGTCACCTGCGGCATCATACATACCGCAACTCATCATCACACTGAGCACTTGGCGCACCACGGAACGATTCAATAACCGTTTTCCAGTCTTAGCATCCACTCCTCCATTGGCGAGTACGCTGCCCATACGCACTAAATCTTTTACCGTCACCAAAATTGAACATTGACGAATATAACCATTCACAATATCCACAGGATCTTTTTCCAAAATCCCAACGGTTCTAAGCATGTAACCAATTGATAGATTTCGATAAGCCGTTTTAATTTCTGAACGATACACTGAATCGTCAAAACACAATTCTCGTCCTGCGAGGTCGCTCATAAACTGACGTAAAATTTCTGCACTAGATACATTTTCTTTAACTGGAATCAGAGAATGCGTAGTGATTGCACCTGAATTAATCATTGGATTTTTAGGACGACCATCTTTTCCCAATGAAATTTCATTAAAAGCCTCTCCAGAGGGTTCAACACCGACTTTTTCTAATACCTCATCAATACCGATTTGTTGTAATACATACGCATAAGTAAAAGGTTTAGACATCGACTGGATGGTAAACTCAACGTCATCATCACCAACTGAATAAATCTCACCATCGACGGTCGACATGGCTAAGGCCAAGCGATGCGGATTAGCATTCGCCAACTCTGGAATATAATCAGCCAGATGTCCAATATCGTCACCATCACACTCATCAAGCACATGTTCCAGATAATCTGGTAAAGGAGTTTTCATACAAACAACCTATTCTATTCATTATTTTCTATTTAATTTTGATGGTACAGGGTATTGATAATCTTAAATTTATATCTTTTGTAATGATTTTTAGTCCTATCTTGTTAATTCGATTCACTGTGTCATGTGGTGGTAAATCATCCAACCATCTAGATATAAGCACCTTAATCAATACCAGTGACATTTTAAAATGAATCATATCTACAATGCGTAAACCAGATCAGTTTAAGCGTTCCACAAATAACACTCCATTTAAATGATCTACTTCATGTTGAACAATGCGAGCCGGAAAACCTTCAAAAGTGGTTTCAATGACTTCACCATACAAAGACTGATAACCCACTCGAATAGAATGAGCTCGTTCGACCTCACCTCGTTCGTTTGGCACACTTAAACAGCCTTCTTCACCTACACACGTATTTGTGGATAATTCCAAAATTTCAGGATTCACCATGACGACAGCATCCATTTCAGGTGCGTCGGGATAACGAGGATTTGGACGTGAAGCCACAATAATAATTCTTTTGGAAATATACACCTGTGGTGCCGCAATACCTACACCATTACGCTCAAGCATAGTCGCCTGCATGGCAGCAGCGAGTTGTAATAGCCATTCACTATTCAACTCAGATTGAGCCACAGGTGCAGCCTCAAGTTTCAAGATTGCTTCACCACGCTGGGCAATAGGTAAAATGGTAGCCATTTGAATAGACCTATGATCATGTCATGTTTATTTTGCGTTTGAAATTTCGCTGTGACAAGTCAAATAATCAGCTCAATAGGTCAACGCTTTATGTCACATGTTTTTTCAATCAATCCTTCCAATCAGTTGAGACTAAAATTCAACCAATGAACCAACTTAAAATGATGCGTCATTCTTTTGCAAAAATTATTCATTTTTTCTATAGCATTGCAATGATGAGGTTTTTAGTACAGCATCAATCACCTCTAATACACCTTGCTGTTCATTACTTGGGGCAAAATATTGCGCGGTTTGTTTGAGTTCTGGTACAGCATTTGCCATAGCAAAACCATATCCTGCCATTTCAATCATTTCTTGATCATTGTAATTATCCCCTATTGCCAAAACCTCCTGATTGGCAATACCCCATTTTTGTTGTAAAAACTGTAAACCATAGGCTTTATGGCAGTTTGGAATAATAAGATCGATAAAACCAAAACCGCTGGAGACCATTTTTGCAGCTGGGTGTTGAATATAAGGCTTTTCAGACAAATCATCCAAAATTTGTCGATTATTATCTTGGGTGGTTGTTAGGGTGACCTTACAAATCTGATCATGCACCTGTGACAGATCATCAACCTGTCGAAGTTGCTTAAAATAAATGTGTAGTTTTTGCTGAGTTTTTTCACTGACACCGTGCTGAATATAAGCGCAGTCTTTGGCACATAAAATTAAATTTTGGGCATAGTCAGGCGTTAAATCTTGTAAAATTTGTTGCAAAATCACTGGACTAAAATAATCGTAGTTTAAAGTTTGTCCCCGATCAACCACATAAGCTCCATTTTCAGCCACAAATGCCATATCATTGGCTATTTCTGGGAAATAGGCTTTTAAGGTGTACAGTGGATTGCCACTGGCGGCAACAAAATGAATTCCACGCTGTTGAAGCTGCGAATATTGTTGCAAAAATCGGGGTTTGTCGTATTTCTTCTCTGAATTTAAAAACGTTCCATCCATATCAACAGCAATAAGCTTGACTGGCATTTAAACCTCGTATCTTGATAATCATTGATCTTACATCTGGTTTCTTTCAATCGGCTTATTTCATACACATTTTTATTTCTCCTTAATGGAAAAAATAAAAAGAATCTAAAGCATGATGAAAGTTCTATTTATGATGATCCTATCAGGAGATCACCGTTTTATGAACTGATAATACATGGGCTGATCAAGTTCTTAGGCTGAGTCAAGCCTGTTTAAATAGAGGATTATGTTTACTTTTAATCTTATCTTCAGCTTTTGTTCCTATGCTCAATGACACAAAAACAAATCGAATTTTAAACTCATGAACACTACGCAGCTTTTCTTGGGATTAATCTTTAGCTGTATTGGCTTAGGCTATTTTATGTATGGCAAAAAGCAAAAAGTAATTGTGCCATTGGTATGCGGTCTAGTTCTGATGATTTTTCCTTACTTTATTGAAAATGTCACTTTCCTCAGTGTGATTGGAATTTTACTCTC
Organism: Acinetobacter sp. WU_MDCI_Axc73; assembly: GCF_025562455.1. Classification (GTDB taxonomy): domain Bacteria; phylum Pseudomonadota; class Gammaproteobacteria; order Pseudomonadales; family Moraxellaceae; genus Acinetobacter. Next base: position 18,247 of record NZ_JAHPRO010000017.1, on the reverse strand, counting down.
GATTATTCCTTATTTTATACGTCTATAATTTGAATCATTTATGTTCAACAATGCACTTTTTTCATAAGCCCATTTTTTATTTTTCCACTGGAGAAAAATAAAAAGAGTCTAAACAATGATGAAAGAAGTCGATTAGGCTGATTTCAATAAGATTGAATTGATTGTTTATTTGTTCCATTCTACCGAGTAGTGTAGCGTAAAACTGCCTTACTTTTAATTTAAATTTCAAGTAATATCAAGCTCATCATTTTACGTTTGAATCATGACAGCATGGATGCTACTCCTCACCTCTCGACTCAGGTTAAACGGACTCTTGCTCTTTCCTCACTCGGTGGTGCATTAGAATTTTACGATTTTGTCATCTATGTCTTTTACGCCAAGATCATTTCAGACTTATTTTTTCCAAGTACTCTAAATTCTTTTTGGGCGATGCTGAATACTTATGGCATTTTTGCAGCAGGCTATTTTTTTCGGCCGTTAGGTGGTGTGGTGATGGCACATTTTGGTGATTTGGTCGGACGTAAACGATTATTTTCACTGTCGATTTTATTGATGTCGCTGCCTACTTTAATGATTGGAATACTACCCACTTTTGAATCGATTGGTTATTTAGCACCACTTTTATTATTGTTGATGCGCGTGATACAAGGCATCGCTATTGGTGGAGAAATTCCCGCGGCCTGGACATTCGTTTCAGAACACGTCCCAGAACAACGCATTGGACTTGCTAACGGTCTATTAACCGCAGGTTTATCCTTAGGAATCTTGCTGGGCTCACTGATGTCTTTGTGGATTTCATTGCAGTTTACTGAAACGGCGATACATGACTGGGCGTGGCGAATTGCCTTTATCGCAGGGGGGATTTTTGGATTATTTGCACTATATTTACGTAGTTACTTGAAAGAAACATCTGTATTTAAAGCCATGCAAGCCCGTAAACAACTATCCAAAGATTTACCAATTAAACAGGTTTTGGTCAATCATAAAGCAGCAGTTATTATTGGCATGTTGTTTACATGGTTTTTAACGGCTTGTGTAGTCGTGATCATTTTAGCCATGCCTAATTTGCTTACCACTGTTTTTGGCTTCGATCGTGCTAGTGCGTTTAAAATGCAAAGTGCAGCAATTATTATGCAAATGTTGGGCTGTATTTTAGCAGGAACCTTGGCTGATCGTTTTGGCTGTGCCAAAGTGATGATGGTAGGTGCAACAGCCCTAGCCGTTGTGGCTGCGATTTTTTATCACAGTTTGGGGCATGCCAGTCATATGACTATTTTCATGCTATACATGTTACTGGGTTTATGCTCAGGAACTGTGGGCATGGTGTCATGCAGTATGGTGAAAATGTTTCCTGCGCCTATTCGTTTTTCAGGGATTTCATTTTCGTATAATGTGTCTTATGCGGTTGTGGGCGGTTTAACCTTGCCACTCATTCAAATTTTAAGCCAATACAGTGACATTGGAGCAATGTATTATATCGTTGCTTTAGCCATAATGGCGTGTCTTACAGCCGTCATCTTTAAGAGGAAATTTGAATCCTCAAACAGCTTTAAGCATGTCATTTAAACTGATGATAAAGCTCGTAACGATTTATCATCACGAGCTTTGATGCATTAAAGTGTTTTTAAAAATTCCAAGCCACGTTTAAGCTCAAGTTCGTTGATTGAATGTCCTAAACCTTTATAAGTTTCGAGTTCGACATTAAAACCCGCGGCACGTAGCGCCTTAAAAGCATCCTGACTTTCATACACAGGAATCACCTCATCTGCTTCACCATGCATTAGACTAACTTTTGCGGTATTGTTAGCATTGGCTTCAATCGGTGAAGCCAAACGTCCAGAAAAGCCAATGACTGCTGCAATTGGCCAACGACCAGAAGCAACTGCATCCAGCGACATTATGGTTCCTTGTGAAAATCCACAAAAAATGACTTGATTAAGCCGATCAGCAAAACCTTGCTCATCCAGTATCCGCTGTACTGTTTGGTCGAAATACTCACGTGCCAGTTGAATACGTTCAAAGCGATTTTCTTCGGTAATTCCAGTCAGACTAAACCATTCAAACACTTCATGGCTATGCATAAATGGAAAAGGTGCATTAGGCGATGCAATACTTAAATCTTCAATCTGACGCTGCCAATATTGTGCAATCGACAATAGGTCACGCCCATTGCTACCGACCCCATGAAACATGATTACTAGTTTATCCGTCATCTGATCGCATCTCCAATCTTCAATATCATCTATCTTAATTCGCTCTCGTCACCAATGCTTAATACATTCATATCAATCTTGTAATGCCCTTGCTTCATTTCGATGCTTAATTTTTTTATTTTGTATCGCGTTTGATATTGGATCAAAATATAAAATTCATCTGCACCGTCATCTAATCCAGAAACGGCCCAAGTTGTCCCTTTTGGAAAATCTTGCAGCCACTTGGCTTTATAAACATCTGAAACAGAATCAAAATCCAGATAATTCTCTGGTGATTGGCAAATTTTTTCAGCCAATTGATCAAAGCATTGCTGCTTATACTGTTGCAGATCCAATATTGTCATATCATGAATTTTGTCTGTTGTTTACGCTTAACCTGCTCCCACTGCCACCAACCGAAGGCAGCCATAAGGACAAAGGCGGCATATAAGCCTGCCGTCAAATATAAGTCTTTATAAACAAACATGCCCACATACACAATATCGACAAATACCCATAAAACCCATGTGGCAATGTGCTTACGACTGGTCCAATACGTTGCCAGTAGGCTAAAGGCAGCCAGTTGAGAATCTAGCATCGGCACAGCAGCATCGGTAAAATATTTTAAGGCGAGACCAAAAACCACTCCACCCACTGCTGCCACCAACATTTGTATGATGATGAGCTTAAGACTAATCGGTTCTATCCGAATATCATGATCAATCTGTTTACCTTTGAGCCAGTGATAAAAACCATAAAAGTTCACCACCATAAAGAAAAATTGTAGGATGGTTTCACCGTATAGCTTAAAAGTGAAAAATAAATAGGCATATAAAACAAAAGCCAAAAAGTTAAACCACCAGCACCACATATTTCGCTTAATGGTGAGACCAACACCAATCACGCTAATTATCACGGCAACAATCTCAAGTGGAGACATGTTCTATGCATCAAAAAATGGAAAGTGCTATTATGAAATGATTCTGACTATACACAAATGATTTCTATTCGCTATGTCAATTATTTTAAAACCCAGTCGGATAAACGATTGCTCAAATTAATTGCTAAAGTATCGACATAACGACTATAAAGATCGGCAGAGATGATCAAAGCGACAAAAAATATTAAAATCGAACAAATCACAGCAGAATCGTACCCCCAACCTGATACGATAAAAAAGTTAAAAACAGGTAGACAAACACAGTACATGAGCAGTAAATGCAATAAATAAATTGAAAATGACAATTTACCCAAATACACACAAATGGAATTATCCAGCTTTCGCGATAGCATCGGATTCATTAGGATGCTATACACAATCAAAATCCCTGCGATAAAGTTGCAATACTCGTAAGTTCGCTCGCCCACCAAAACATAAATCCAGTGATACGCCAGACTGGTATTGTGCGCGCCAGCCAAATAAAGTCCAAATAACAATAATAATAGTGCAACTAGTGATGAACGAATGACACGACCATATAAAAATATCAGCGAACCAATGAGAAAACACATCAACCCCAGATACAACTCTTGGCTCTGAAAGAAAATTGAGGTCGTCGGAAATAGTAGAATCAGCGGTAAAAAAAGTCGCTTATCCAGACTGTAAATATATAACAATCCAAATAACAAAAATGATCCAAGCAACTCCACCTGCATCGTCCAAAGTACCCAATTGAGACTAGATTCTGCAAATAAAAATGATCCAATCGTTCCCTCATAAATCGCTTGAGAAAAACCGATGTCTTGGGTCGCTAAAGCTTTTAGCCAATATTGTACATGAGAGCTGTCAATATCACTAAACTGTAATGCTGCCCATAATAAGAGACATGAACCTAAAGCAGGAATCGCTAAACGTGGATAACGTTTCACCATCATCGATTTTAGCTTTGCTTGCATATTACGACTATTACAAATCACGTAAGATAAAATAAAACCGCTTAATACAAAAAAAACATAGACCGCAGCCGTACCAGAATACCAAAAGGCAAAAGGTGAATGGTGAATAAAACGTACCCATGCATTGCTGGCAACTTCATGTTCACCAAAATGATGTAAATAAGGGTAGAAACTTAAGCTCAAGTGTGAAAATACCACAGCCAGACAAGCCAACCCGCGAATACTTTCAACTGCATTAAGTTTGATGGACTTATCCATATGAGTCATCTTCATCTTTCAATTGCGCGTTCCTCACTCAATCCCTTTATTCAGACAGGTATATCACTGATCTCCTATCTATAACCTAGCCCTATGATCAATCCATGAGTTGCAATCAGTCTCTTTTGTCATTTGAAATCCACTATTTCCTCGTAAATCCAAATACCTAATGTAAATGCCAGCTTGTTTGTAACAAGCTGGCATTTTGCAATGAGCAACAAGTGAGAATGCACTTAATCAATATGCGTGATGCGCCCCGTTTCATCATGATGCACGACACTGATTTTTTGCGCACGTCCCTGATGAATCTGGGTTTCATCCAATTCAAAATAGCGTGCATAATCGTTTACATCCTTTTCATGCGTTCGCTTTACACTTTTTGCAGGGACATAATTACTCCACAGCAACAACGCAACAGCACAGGCAATCAATGAAGTGATGCCGTGTTCCAGACCCGAACTAAGGGCATGGAAAATCTGATGAATTAGGTGGCTTTTTTCTAGCTCGACAAGTGCCCAAACCAGAAGAAATGGACGCCACAAGAGTAGCCATGCGCCCCACATCATCATTGTAGAAGTATTTGATACATAACGTCTGTGCCATGGCAACTGATGGCGCACGTCGATAATCAAATTGTTAGATTTCATGAGATTTTCTCGAAAAACATGCTTAATATCTACATGCGCATGCCACGGTCAGGACTGACCCAGCGCGCGCGTTTTTCATCACCACGAAGCAGGACTTTTGGAAAGGCCACGATTGTAGCAGTAATGGTAATTAACCAAAACACAAACGGGTACCAAATCATCCAGTAGTAGTTTTTACCTAGATTAGGTTCATAACGACTATCCATCCATTTGCTTAAAGCAAACTGAAGCAAACAAGTCGCACCTAACAATATTCCGCTGCCATAAGGTAAAAATGGCGAGCTGATTCCAGACAGTTCTCCAAGCGGTACTACAAAATGTAATAGCCAGAGAATTGCCATAACAAGCATCAAATATGACCAGACCAATGTCAGACATAGCTCAAACATCAACGGCCATAAAAAATTCAATTTTGGCTTAAAGAACACATCCAGATTTTTGACTAAAACCTGTGCGCCTCCCATTGCCCAGCGCAAACGCTGTTTCCATAAACCAGTTAAAGTTTCAGGCATTAAAATCCAGACCAACGCATTAGGTTCAAACCGAATATCCCAACCAGCGCGTTGTAATTTCCAAGTGATGTCGATATCTTCAGTCAACATATTCGGCGACCAATAACCGACTTCATGTACCGCACTCTTACGAAAGGCAGTAATCACACCTGAAACAGTGAATAATCGCCCGAAACTACGCTGCGCACGTTTGATCATACCGACAATCGAGGAAAACTCACCGACCTGAATCCGTCCCAATAAAGTAGAACGAGTTCGAATACGAGGATTCCCTGTCACAGCCGCTACAGTTCGATCTTGCAGAAAATGACGAATCATCCATTTGGCTGCATGTGGATCTAACAACGCATCACCGTCAATTCCAATCAAAAACTCAGCTTGAGTCAATAAGCTACCCGCTTGTAAAGCCACAGCCTTGCCTTGATTTTGCGCCAAATGAACCACACGTAACTTTTCAAATCGTTCAGCCAGACGATCCAGCACTTCAGCTGTATTATCTGAGCTCCCATCATTAATCGCAATCACTTCAAAGTTAGGATAATCGAGACTGAGCGCATGGCTAATGGTTTCTTCTGCATTATCCCCTTCATTAAAGCAAGGAATCAGCACAGCCACCATTGGATAAACATCCAATTCTGCTGGTTGTTGATATGGGGGCTCTTTACGCTCTTTCCAATAAAAGATCAGCGCACCCATCATCCACAAATATGACATAAACAGCGGATAATAGAATACAAAGTTCAGTGCTGAATGCCATAAATGCTGTAAGGTTGTTGACATGGTCAATTCCTGCTACGGGACTAACTTTGAAGGTTTAGTCGCAAATACGTCATGCAACATTTGGGTATTTGGATGATCTTTAAACGGATCATCTGGATAATATCCAACGTGCATAACTCCCTGACTGTACAGGGAACGAATCGTATCAACGAGTTCTTGCGATGGCACAGGTTGATTGGTGCGCCAGTTAGTCGCCTGTAGCTCAAATACGGTTTTCTTGATTCCGTTTGGATATTGTTTGACACGTTTCACAATATCCTGATAGAACTTGGTCGGATCTTTTGCTTGTTCCATGTACGGCATGGCCATAATTGCAGTAAAATCATAGCGGTTGAGTGACTGCTCCAGAGACTGTGAGTACCAGTTTTCTGCATAAGGAGATAATGCGACTTGCGCATACAAATTACGGGCGGTCATCAAATAAGGCTGATAATAACGCACATCAGAAGCAAGCTTCATGGCAAAGTTATCTATAGTCTTGATTTTAAAATCAGTCCATTTAGATAACAAAGCATCATTATTTCGGATTTTTTCCAGATCAGTTGGCAACCCTGCTTTGGCATAGGCTTTCAATGCATCAGGACTCGCATCCTCATAATCAGATAACGTGGCATCGTCATGGAACAGTATACCATCAAATGTGGAATATTTTGCCAAGTCGGTATAAATTCCTTCGATCACTTTACGTGCTTCAGGTGAATAAGGACTTAAACGAATATATCCCATATTCAAATGATCACTGTCTTTAGGCTGTTGCGTCACCACCAGTTTTTTAGAGACTGGATTATTTTTCGGCAATTCCCAAGCCATCAAAGGCATCCACGCATAAACACGATTTACACCTGTACGCGTTGAAATCTGCCACGCGACACGATTAAACAAATCAGCGCGCATTGGAACATAACGATTTGGGAAATACACCATATCGGCAGAACCATTGGCATCCGGATCAGAAAAAGCTTGAAGATAAACGGTATTAACTCCAGAGGCACGAATTCGATCAAGCAAATGACCCAAGTTACGCTCAATCTGTGCAGGATCAGGATCATAGATATAATCCAGATCGATATGCATGATTTTTTGCGGACGATTATTATCCGTTAGGTTCATTTGACGCGTTAAAATGTCTTGCGCCAAATCATCAGTACTTTCGCCTTTCATTACTAAAATGCGACTGAGGTGTCCTAAAGATTTGGTCACATGATCTGGACCATCGTCTAAAGTGACGGTAATTGGCATGCCTAATTTTTTGGCAATACGCACAGTTTCCATGTTATATCGACCATAAGGCCAGACCATGACACGGGGTGCACGAATACCATTGGCTTTAAATGTGTCGATATTTTTCTTTAAATCATCAGTAATGCGTTTTTCATAGGCACGATCAGATTCATAAGTTTTTGTTTTTGCATCATAAATACGTGTAGTTGCCGCAGGTTCAGAGTTGCCTTGTGGATTCCCCATCACACCATGATGCAAATCATAACTGTGGCTACCTATTTCGATTAAACCACTGTCCTGCATTTCTTTAATTTCTTTCCAGCTTAATAATTTGCTGCGTTCAAGTTTCTCATCTCCAAACTGCACCATCTTATTTGGCTTAACTTCTAGCCATTTCCCAACGACTGCTAATACTGCTGGGATTTTACGGGCTTTTAAAATCGGATAGGCATATTGATAAAATGATTGATAGCCATCATCCACAGTGATTAAAACAGGTTTGGGTGGAAGTTTGAGTTTACCCTCATTGGCTTTTATCAGTTGATCTACACTAATAAAGTGATAACCATTTTTAATGAGCCAATCCAGATGCATTTCAAAACGCTGTGGTGTCACAGCATAGTCTGGAATAACCGCATCCTTAGATGTTATTTCATGATAACCAATAATTGTTAGAGTCGACACATCGATTTGTGGTTCTTCTACGGGTGCTTCACCTGTATGTGGATCAGTCACAGCTGGGATCTCCGCTGCTGTAGGAAGATCTGCTGTTGCAGGGGTTTCTGCATAAACAGAACTGACTCCTATAGAACCAAATAATAATGAAATGCTCAGAGTTAAAGATTGCAAGGGAAAGCGTGTTGGCATAGAAATATCATCTTTCAATTCGGGTTATTTTCTAAAGGCTTTGTCTGATCGAAAATGTCTTTTTTCTATCTACAATCCATTGCTTTTGACAGAAATCCATCAGGCTTTTAACAATAGCAGTTATACTCAGCAAATCTGAAAACAAACTTAAAAATTTTTGTAGGTTTTTCTTAACTTTACAGTCATATTGCAAGTGATAAAAAATTTTTAGGTGAATATTCAACCATTTGTTTTTGTACAAAAAACACTCATTATTATTAAAATCAATTGATTATTTTGCAAAAAAAAAGACGGCAAAACTACCCGCTTTCTTATAAGGAAATTACAATAAAATATAATCACTCAACTTGGTTTTTCTTAAAAATAAGAGAAAATTTTAATATCACCACTTAATCGACTTCTTACATCACTTTCTTTTATTTCTCTATGGGAGAAAAATAAAAAGAGGGTTCAAACAATGATCCAAGAAATCTAATATTCAATGATTGCAAAATTAGGATTTTCAGCCATTTGTTCCAGATAATAACGTTCTTTTTGATACAAATATTTATATAAGCGATTAATCCACTGTCCACGGCGGAAAATTTTGATTTTTTTATTGACCCCATCATAATCCAATAAAGTGATCGGCTCGCCTTCTTGAAATAAAGTGATACGATAATTTGCAGACTGATGCGGATGCATCGATAATGTCTCTTTAATCAATTCAACTTTATAATCCTCATCCAGCCAATAATGCTTATCAAAATTAACTTTTTCTTGCACCCACAATCCAGCATGCTGATCCTCAGTGGTATCAATCATAAAAAAGTGGTGTAGTTCTTTTAAAAGCTCTGTCACTGTTAAATCAGAATAATCATTCATCGTCGTGGTCTCTCTTATTGTTACTTTTATTTTAGACTTTATATAAAGCCAAATTGTCAAAGTTTATTAGAAAACTTTTGGCTTCGAGCTTCTTACAGCAATTATAACATTCAGCTGTATTTTGCACATTGATCTAATTTTACATAAACAAAAGTCAAATAAGTCACATAAAATTGTTGTAAATTTATTTAAATTTTGACTCACCCCTTAGAGTATTCTGGAAAAATATGTGTCCAAGATTTGACTAATTCCTTCCGTAAAAGAACATATTTTATTTTTATGAGTTATATTTCTCTACGTTAACTTCATTTGATAACGTCTTTTAGAGCAGATCAACACAACTTAATCGTTGAATTTACTATTACATCCCATCCATTTAAACTAGTAAACCTATTTTGACTACGCTGAGGTTTAGCGCCGATCATCCATTTTTATGATGTTAAAAATTTAAAATATATTGATTTTCATTCCCTCAAACCTCATATTTTTAAATATGCAATCAATAGCTCACACATCGAATCTACACATAATAGAAATCAAAGATTCGATGTGTTAGATAATTTAAAACTTAATCATCACGAGTTTTGACATCGAACAATTCAATTTCAAAGATAAGGTTTGAATTCGCAGGAATAATCTTGCCCATCTTGCGCTCACCATAAGCAAGGTGCGAAGGAACGATCAATTTACGTTTGCCGCCCACTTTCATCCCCATAATGCCCTGATCCCAACCTTTAATCACACGGCCGGTGCCAATGACACATTCAAAGTAATTGCCACGATCCAGTGAAGAATCAAACTTGGTACCATCTTCAAGCCAACCTGTATAATGTGTGGTAATTAAGGCTCCTTTAACGGCTTCTTTACCCTCTCCCACTTTCAAATCAATAATTTCTAGTTCTGCGGTCATGATACATTTCTCCAGATCAAATAAGTTGGCTTATCTTGCTAAGATTATAACGCCTGTAACTGTGTCCATTGAATTACAACTTGTGCCTGATCACCGATGAGTGTCCACTCACCATCCATCACGTTCAGTTGTAATTGCATCGTACGCTGACAAAGTTGCTCAAGTTGCGATGAACTCTCTGATGAAATTTGCCAAACTTCCACATTTTCCAGAGTTTTAATTTTAGAATTTCGTTTCCACCAGTCATCGACTTGTGATCCATAAGCAATCACAGCAACCTGTTTACAACGCGCAGCCGCTTTTTTGACTTTATCTTCAGACGGCAAACCCACTTCAATCCACTGCTCAAGTAAACCTGTTAAGTCTTTTTTCCATAAAGCGGGTTCATCGGTTTCAAATAAATCTTTGGTAAATTCAAGTTGTTCATCTGCATAACGTGCAAAAGCCACAATACGAACCATCAAACGCTCTAAAGTTTCAGAAGGATGGAGTGCCAATGTAAGTTGATAATCACCATATTGATGCTGATCCATATCTGCAATATTTAAGTCTGCTTTATAGATTGTTGCTTTGAGCGCCATAATGAAACTGTCCATTTTTGATGGGCGCTAGCATACCTGATTTTAGCAATCAGGTTGTAGTCATCGTTTTCATCTGTTCAAATTTCCTGACAATGCAGCAATCATTGATCTTTAATTTTTTTGATTGCTCACTCTAAAACTGGCGAGCTTTTTGCAATGTTTGAGTAAATTCTCGATGATGAACCTGTACAATGTGGCAAAAAATTAAATCCAGTCTTTTTCTTCAAGTCATTATTGCATTGATTTTGGGAATCGCAATTGGTCTAAGTTTTCATGATTTCTCTTTAAATTTAAAGCCATTGGGTGATGGTTTCATTTCTTTGATCAAAATGCTCATCGCCCCTATTGTGTTTTGTGTTGTGGTGTTGGGTATATATGGTGCAAGTGATATTAAAAAAATGGGAAAAGTTGGTGCGAAAACTATTTTCTATTTTGAAGTAGTCACGACTATTGCACTTATATTGGGCATTGCCGTCGCTTATATCTTCAAGCCTGGTGTCGGAATGAATATTGATATCACCAAGCTAGACAGCAAAGACTTAAGCACCTATACCGAACGTGCACACACGATTAGTTCAGGTTCGGATTTTATTTTACATATTATTCCGAAAACGTTATTTGGTGCCTTTACAGATGGAGACATTCTTCAAGTCTTACTGATTGCAATTTTATTTGGTGTCAGTCTGCTGCTAATTCCTAAACAGTTTTCATCATTGGTCTGTCAATCCATCGAAGCTTTTTCTGAAGTTTTATTCAAAATGATGGGACTTATTATTCGTCTCGCACCTTTAGGCGTTTTAGGCTCGGTGGCCTATACCACCGCAAAATTTGGACTGGACTCGCTCATGCAACTGGGCTATCTGGTGATTTTGTTTTATTTGACTTGTATTGTCTTTGTGGTAGTGATTTTAGGTTCTATCCTTAAACTTGCAGGTTTAAATATTTTCAAATTTTTAAACTACTTTAAAGATGAACTGTCGATTGTTTTAGGGACCGCGTCTTCAGATTCAGTTTTGCCACAAATCATGAAAAAGCTAAGAGCGCTTGGTATTAAAGATTCAACGGTCGGTTTGGTGATTCCAACGGGTTATTCTTTTAATCTGGATGGATTTTCTATCTACTTAACTTTGGGCGTTATTTTCATTGCACAAGCCTGCAATATCGATCTTTCCATGCATGATCTACTGGCTATTTTATTAGTTTCACTGGTGACCTCTAAAGGTGCACACGGTATTCCAGGCTCAGCTTTGGTGATTTTAGCCGCGACTTTATCCGTTATTCCAAGCTTACCTGCAATTGGTCTAGTACTTCTTCTTTCGGTGGATTGGTTTATTGGAATTGTACGTGCTTGTACCAACCTCATCGGCAACTGTGTTGCGACTGTTGTCATCGCCCATTGGGAAAAAGACATTGATCATGCACAAGCCAAAGCAGTATTGGATCAAAAATAAATCTATTTATAAACCTTACATAGTCTTGATATAGAATAGAAACCTGATCAGGTTTCTATTCTCGCTGCCAATAAATCAGTTTCCAGTTTGAGCCAGTTGTGCTCATGCTGGCTAATCATTTCGATGCGGTTATCTATATTTTCTTCGCCCGTTTTATAATTAAACTGATTCGGGTTGCAATTAAAATACATCCAGCCCTGATGAGTATGAAAAATGGCTTTTATACGCAACCAATCCTGCTGTTCACATAAAACATCCAGTAATTGGTCAAAATTAAAAACCCATCGACGTGGAAATTTCCAACCTGCAACCATATAACCCTGCGCGTGTTCTACATAATGGTAAGGTAATTCTTTGATTTCGCTTGCTTGTTTCGCAGTCGACTGTTGTCTTTGCTGGATCAGTAAAGGCTGGATTTTACGTTCATGGATAACATGTGCCAGATCAATCTGTTCTAGCTGAAGCTCCCCATGTGCAGCCTTCAACCAATGCTGTTGGTAAACCTGATATTCTTGCTGAAGTTGCAACAATGCTTGATCATCGTCAAATGTCATCACATCGGTATGCGAAATTACGATGATTTCAGCGGCCTTTATCTGATCTTCATAGAGATTTTGTTTGACCCAATCACTTTCATGTAATCGACTGCCATCTACTACAGTAACCAATGCACGCATATCTAGACTACTCTGCCAATGCGGCTCAGTCAGTTGTTCCATTAATTGTGCAGGATGCCCTAGTCCTGTTGGTTCTATAAATAAACGATCTGGTTTTGACTCAGAAAGCAAACGAGCCAAAGCGATATGCAAAGGCAATTGACTACTGCAACACATACAACCGCCCAGCAGCTCTTTGATTTCAAACCCCTGCTGCTGCGGTAAAAGCTGTTGATCCACACCGATTTGACCAAATTCATTCATAAGTACTGCCCAGACTTCATGTTCAGGCTTTTGTTGCAATAAATGTTGCAGCAAAGTCGTTTTACCTGCCCCTAAAAATCCTGAAAGAATATGAGTGGGAACAGATGTTGAATTAATAATTTTCACGTTAAACTCAGCTTATCAATCATGGGAGCATTTTGGTTTTTTGGGCGTCTTAATATCGACTTGATCTATCTTATTATGGATCTTTTAAAAATACATAGCTCTTTCTTAAGATATTAATTTGAAGTAATTATGTGACAAAAATCACACTACATATCCAATAAAATAATTAAAACAAATTTATTAAGTGAAATATCCAATTTAACTTTTCTTATTTTTTTCTCATCTATGTAAATATGAGTAATAATATTGGTTTATTTTTAACCACCACGAAATAATTCCATACACTTTTTATAGGATTAAATTGCATGGTTTTTACAATAAAAATACAGTACACGACCCATTGTAATTTTTGTGTAAATCTGCTCGTTAAGCATTGTTGCATTGATTGCTGCCTGTCAACAGAACTTCTAGCATGATGTTCAAGCGAAGTGGTTTGATTACTCAATTCAAAATCATTCACTGATCGCTTTTTTTAATTTAAATAAAGGATGCCTCCAATGAAACTCGTTAAAATTCTTCTTGCTTCATCACTTACTTTAGCTGCTGCTACTACTTTTGCTGCAAAAGCAGATCATGCTCAAGAACAAGAAAAAGTAGTCGTATCAACTCAAGAATCTCCAAACACAGCTACACCTGAATCAGCTGCTGGTCAGCCGACCTCAGCCCAACCTGGCTCTGAAAATGCTGCTGAAACTCAAGGACAGGCTCAACCAACACAACCAGCTCAATAATATAGAGCCTCTCTCAATAACAGCATTTATTTAGGTTTAAATTTCCCAGTTTAGACCAAGTGACAGAGGTTAAATCATTGCTGCGATTTGACCTCTGACGCTTTTAGATACTTTCTTTCATGAACGTTAATCTTCCGTTTTTATTGACACCCACATCCACAATAGGTCTAAGTATCATTTCGGAATAAATGGAATACATTTAGCAAGATCTTGACAGGGTTGTCCTGTGTGCAAGCGAATAAAATAGTCCTGTACCATCTGCGCTTGTTGTTCAATACCGTAATGAAAAAACTGTTTTCCCTGCTGTAACACATAATTATATTTACGATCAAAAAGAGCTGTACGAATCAGCTTAACACCTTGCTGATACTGCCAAACATGTACCAGTTCATGAATAAGCCACGACTGCTTTAAAATTGTATCTTGAGTAAAGTCCTCACACCAATTTGCTGGATGAAAATAAATATTTCCATTGGGACTAATTGCATAGTGTTTTAAAACCAATCGATGCGCCACAATTTGAACATGCTTAAGATCAATGGAGGTGCCAAACACACTCATTGCCAGTTGCTTTTCAGCATCTGTCAGCAAGCGTTTTTGAAGCATTAAATACTTGTTTAAACCGTATATCATCTTATTTCTAAACAAATCATTATTTGCTTAATATAATGCTATGATGATGTTGCTTAAAAAATGTCAATTTGTAAGTATTCCATAATAATATGCAAAAACTTGTCATTTTTTACGCCGAAAAACACTGGATTGGTATATATTATCCACCTTGCGCTTTTACGTTATACGTTACTTTACTTTGTTACCTCATACGCAAAGTTGAACAAAAAAAATGATAAATCAACATGTTGTGTATATCTATATATTTAATCTAGGATTAGGTTTGGATGAAAAGTTTTAAAATTGCCCTGGCCCAATTTTCACCGCATATTGGCAATATAGATGCAAATGCTCAAAAAATGATTGAGCAGGCGCTTGAAGCAAAAAAACAAAATGCTGATCTAATTATTTTCCCAGAACTTTCAGTGATCGGTTATCCATCTGAAGACTTATTGTTACGTCCAGCACTTGCTAAACGTATCGAAAAAGCCTTTAAACAGCTTGCTGAAGTCAAAGATATCGTCATGGTATTTGGCTTTGTACATTTGACCGAAGAAGGTCAGCGTTATAACTCAGCAGCAGTGATGAAAGACGGTCAAGTACTGGGAATTTATAACAAACACAATCTACCTAACTACGGTGTGTTTGATGAAAAACGTTATTTTAATGAAGGTCATCAGCATCTCATTTTTGAATATTTAGGTCATAAATTTGGCGTTTTGATTTGTGAAGACATCTGGTCGATCAATACGGTTAAGCAAGTCGCACAGCTCAATGTAGATAGTATTGTTATTTTAAATGCATCTCCTTATGAAGTGGGTAAGCCACAACATCGTGTACAAACGCTGACAGAATTGTCTAAACAATTTAATGTGAATTTGATTTATGTCAATCAAGTCGGTGGACAAGATGATCTGATTTTTGATGGAAGTAGTTTTATCATCAATCATGACAGCAGTCTTGCACTCAAAGCCCCTAGCTTTAAGGAAGCTCTTTATTTCACAGATTTTAATCCAGAAGATAAAAAGTTTAATGTAGCCGATCCATCACCAAATCTGGATGCGATTGCTGAAATCTATCAAGGTTTAGTCATGGCGACTCGTGACTATGTCCAACGTTCTGGTTTTCCAGGCGTAATTTTAGGTTTATCTGGTGGGATCGATTCAGCACTCACCCTTGCTATCGCGGTGGATGCTCTAGGCCCAGATAAAGTTCAGGCAGTGATGATGCCTTATACTTATACTGCGCAAATTAGTGTTGAAGACGCCGCTGAACAAGCAAAACGTATGGGGATAACCTTTGGTATTGCTGAAATTCACAATATTGTGAATAGCTTTATGCAAACACTATATCCATTTTTTGGCAACAGCCCAGCCGATGCCACTGAAGAAAATCTGCAAGCTCGTGCACGTGGCACACTATTGATGGGTTTATCTAATAAATTTGGTAATCTCGTTCTCTCAACGGGAAATAAATCTGAACTGGCAGTCGGATATTGTACACTTTATGGTGATATGGTCGGTGGATTCGCGGTATTAAAAGATGTGTATAAAACCATCGTCTTTGAACTGGCGAAGTATCGTAATAGTTTAAGTGATACGCCTGTTATTCCCGAACGTGTGATCACTCGACCACCGTCAGCGGAATTACGTCCAGACCAAAAAGATCAGGACTCATTACCTGCTTATGATATTCTGGATGCAATTCTGTATGCTTATATTGAAGAAGATCAAAGTCAGGCCGATATCATTGCCAAAGGTTTTGATAAAGCAGTGGTTGAAAAAGTCATTGGTCTTGTAGATCGAAATGAATACAAACGTCGTCAAGGTGCGATTGGACCGCGTATCAGCTCACGTGCTTTTAGTCGCGAACGCCGCTACCCTATCGTAAATGGTTGGAGACCAGATGACATCTAAGGATCAAATTGTCACGGATCAGACATTATCGCCTAGCGAACAACTTGCTCAAGCACTTTTGCTTGAGCAAGTGAATTATTTTAAACAGCAGCTTACTGGTGAACATTCACCAGAATATTTACAGTATATTACGCATCTCATTTTTAATACCTCGCAACATTTGACACTCGGTCAAGTGGTGAGCCTTGAGCAATTACAAGATGTCGTCAAACGCTATGCCTTAGAAATGCAGCTTGGCGCTGGTTTGCTTGAGTTTATTGGCGAAATTGCGCAAAAAATTTATTTATATACGCTTCAGTCTACCGCCACTGTCAATGACTTGGTTTCTGATTATCAATTTGAAATCTGGTTATCCAAATTTCTAGAACTCGATAATGTACGGGTTTATTTAAACCAATTTTTGAAAAGTAGTCCTGCGATTCGGCAGTTATGCCAGTTTATTGCTACTACAGTTTTACAGAATAAGCTTCCTGTATTATTTACGACCTTAAACTCCAAAAGTCACTTATCAGAACGAACTGGATCTGAATGGAGACGTAAATTACTTCAGTTTTCGAGCATTCAGCAGCAACGTCTTGAGCAAAAACTGGAAGATTATCTAGCTGAGTTTATTCAGCAGCAACTTGCTGGGTTAAGCATTTTAAGTAATGAAGATTTGGAAATTCTCATCCGTGATATTTGGGATGACGTCAAAGAAAAAACAATCTACCAATACGCTTCTCAGCTAAAACCCATTGATATTGAAGAGTTTTTTGTTTTAATTTACGAATATTGGAAAGAGTTACGCCAATCGCCTTTAATGCAAAACCTGATTTTACATGGAGTTGAAGTGTTTTATCGTTTTTATGAAGATGAAACCTTGCAAGATTTACTGTTTGGAATTGGTTTAACCGAACAAGATATACACACAGAAGCTTTACGTTTTTATCCTAAGGCGATTCAGGCATTAGATGAACAGAATTTATTAGAGCCTTTGATCTTTAATCTATTGAAACCATTTTATTTTCGCGCAGATACGCTCAATGTGATTTCCAAACACTTGAATCAACATTAAACTTTGGGCTCATGCCTTTTCACTGCATTAAGCCCAAATCTGATTATCAGAAATAATAGCCTAACGCGAGATAGAACATTTTATCCCAACCATTTCGAGTTTGATTACCCTGTGCCAGACTCTCCATATCCCCTCCGTTCATCGGATCATTGCGACTCATAAGATATTCAGCCTGAACACCAATGGCTTTATAATTAAATGCTACACCACCAATTAAACGCTCTGAATCTTTATAACCTGATTCATCTTTAAAGAAACGACTGTGCGATAAATATGGCTTAATATTTTCTAAGTGAAAATAAGGTTGGTCAAAGGTATAATTAACTTCATTGACCAAATAGCGTCCTTTGTTTGCAAGTTGATAATTGCTATCGAAAGCACCCATGGTTGAGCTCTCTGGGAACATATCGTCCTGATTATTAACCTTCTGCTGACCATATAAACTGAGCCATTGCCACTGACCTAAATGGGTCGTAGCAAAAATATTCCATGTGTTACGATGTCCATCGCGATGAGTGCGTTTATTTTCAATCTCTGAATACCAAAAAGATGTCCCTAGCTCTGTCCCTAGCTGATGACGTTCATCTAATTCAATTTTTTTAGTTAATCTTGCGATCCACATATTTTTTTCTTGGCGGATTCAAGCGGCAAGTGCAACAGTATAAAAACCAGCCATAACTTCACTCGGTGTATACCAACCTAGTGTTTT
>NZ_JAHPRO010000016.1 GCF_025562455.1 Acinetobacter sp. WU_MDCI_Axc73 | reverse complement strand
TTAGTGTGTGGCTTGATCGCACCCGGTTTAGTCAATACTTGACCACGTTGTACGTCTTCACGCTTTGTACCACGTAGCAAGATACCACAGTTCTCGCCCGCACGACCTTCATCTAGAAGTTTACGGAACATTTCTACGCCAGTTACAGTTGTTTTAACTGTATCTTTAATACCAACGATCTCTACTTCTTCACCAACTTTTACGATACCAGATTCAACACGGCCAGTTACTACTGTACCACGACCAGAAATCGAGAATACGTCTTCGATTGGCATCAAGAATGCTTTATCAATCGCACGCTCTGGCTCTGGGATATAAGAGTCAAGTGCAGCAACTAGATCAAGAACTGATTTTTCGCCGTATTCGCCAGCATCGCCTTCCAACGCTTTAAGCGCAGAACCACGGATCACTGGAGTGTCATCACCTGGGAAGTCATAAGTAGAAAGAAGTTCACGAACTTCCATTTCTACAAGCTCAAGAAGCTCTTCGTCGTCTACTAGATCGCATTTGTTTAAGAATACGATGATGTAAGGTACACCAACCTGACGAGAAAGTAGGATGTGTTCACGAGTTTGTGGCATCGGACCGTCAGTTGCCGCACAAACAAGGATCGCGCCGTCCATCTGAGCAGCACCCGTGATCATGTTTTTAACGTAGTCGGCGTGGCCTGGGCAGTCAACGTGCGCGTAGTGACGAATTGGAGAATCGTATTCTACGTGTGATGTATTAATGGTAATACCACGTGCTTTTTCTTCAGGAGCTGAGTCGATTTGTGAGTAATCTTTCGCTTCACCGCCGTAAGTTTTCGCACAGATTGTTGCGATTGCAGCAGTAAGAGTTGTTTTACCATGGTCAACGTGACCAATTGTGCCCACGTTTACGTGTGGTTTATTACGTTCAAACTTGGCTTTAGCCATGATGATCATCCTCATTTAAGTCGAAAGCAAGCTACAAGAGGCTACAAAAGGCACCGAAGCTACACAGCACATCGACATTAGTCTAAAAAAACAGACGCCCAATACTTTAAAAGCAGACTAATAAGCCTGCTTTTGAAATTTTTGTGAACTTTCATTCACCAAACTGTATCTGGAGCTCTTATCGAGATTTGAACTCGAGACCTCTCCCTTACCAAGGGAGTGCTCTACCACTGAGCTATAAGAGCGATAATCCTTCGATGGAGCGGGAGACGAGGATCGAACTCGCGACATGCAGCTTGGAAGGCTGCCACTCTACCAACTGAGTTACTCCCGCACAGCGTTGGTACATTTACCACTTCAATCGAAGTTAATGGTGGTGAGAGAAGGATTCGAACCTTCGAAGCTTACGCGACAGAGTTACAGTCTGTTCCCTTTGACCGCTCGGGAATCTCACCAATATCACACCTAACTTTCAGTGTTCGTTCTTTACTTCACTTACGCTACACTTTAAAATGGTGCCGGCACACGGATTCGAACTGTGGACCTACTGATTACAAGTCAGTTGCTCTACCAACTGAGCTATGCCGGCGTTTCTTAGTGTTTCGTACGTTTCGTATCGGAACGGTGTGCAGTTTAGCAAAACTCAGAAACGATGCAAGCGGTTTTTTCAAAAAAACTGCTAAAAACTCATAAAATCAATCCGTTTGATGATAATTCAACCGCTTTGATCACTGCACGAGCTTTTATTTGGGTTTCATTCCATTCTGACTCAGGATTTGAGTCCGCAACCAACCCCGCTCCAGCCTGCACATAGACTTTATTATGACGAATGACGCAGGTGCGAATGGCAATCGACATATCCATTTCACCATGCCAGCCTAAATAGCCCACTGCCCCACCAAAAATGCCACGTTTTACTGGCTCCACTTCGTCAATAATTTCCATCGCTCGGATTTTTGGCGCACCAGATAAGGTTCCCGCAGGGAAAGTCGCTTTAAAGACATCTAAAGCATCTATGTCATCTCGTACTTCACCCTGTACATTCGAGACAATATGCATCACATGAGAATAACGCTCGATCACCATACGGTCAGTCACTTGAACTTTGCCTATTTTGGAGACGCGCCCGATATCATTGCGGCCCAAATCAATCAACATCAAATGTTCAGCAATTTCTTTTTCATCGTTCAATAGTTCCTGCTCTAAAGCCAGATCTTCTTCCTTGGTTTTACCACGAGGGCGTGTGCCTGCCAGTGGGCGTACCGTTGCAACACCATCTTCGAGTCGGGATAAAATTTCAGGCGATGAACCCACAATATGAAAAGGCTGGTCATCGGTCAATGTCCTACCTTGAACCAAAAATAAGTAAGGCGATGGATTCAAATGACGTAAGGCACGATACACCTGTAAAGCATCACCATCAAAATCGGAGACCATGCGATGCCCAGGCACGACCTGCATGACATCCCCAGCACGAATATACTCTTTGACCGTTTCAACAGACTCAAGAAATTTATCCTTGCCTGTTAATGATTGAAAATGTGGTGCGGTGTGCGGCTTAGCCTGCAAACTAACAGGCGTTGCCAATAAACGCTCTAAAGCATCCAATTGATTTTGTGCAGACTGATAAGCTTCGTCATCCTGTGTATCAGCATGAACGATTAAGAAAAGTGTATCTTTTAAATTATCAAAAATAATGACAGTTTTAGATAACATCATCCAAATATCAGGCAAACCGACTGGATCCGCTTCTGGCACGTTATTTAAACGTGGCTCGATATAACGAACAGCATCATAACCAAAATATCCCACCAGACCACCTGTAAATTGCGGTAATGCTGGAATCAACGCATGTGGAGGAACTTTAAACTGGCTCTGATAGTTACGAATATATTGAAAAGGATCGGCACAATTTTGAGTTTCTATTTGCCCTTGAGCATTTTTAATGGTGAGCTGTCCCGCATTGCAGGAAAAAACAGTTGATTCACCCAAGCCAATGATTGAGTAACGTGCCCAGTTTTCACCCCCCTCAACCGATTCAAATAAATACGCTTGGGTATGATCTTTGAGTCGTGCAAATACTGAAAGGGGTGTTTCAGTATCTGCTAAACGCTGGCGATAAACAGGAATAGTGTTATAGCCCGCAGCTTTTAATTGTTCAAACTGTGCAAGTGTCGTCATGAATTTCTCTCAATGGTTTTTAGTAAAGCACGATAATGTTGATAAAAGACGCGATTATCGCCATCGAAAAACCTGAACCAAACTCATTCCTCACTCCTTATTCACTTTCTGATAAAAATTTTGATTTAAACCAATAATTGATCCAAGCGATCGACCACTTGTTGCGGATCACTATCGTAAATATTCTCTCCATGATTATAGCCATAGCTGACTACAATACAATCGATACCTGCACGTCGTGCCGCTTCTATATCATTTTTTGAATCACCCACCATTAATGTTTGCGGCTGAGTGGTATTAAATACCTGCATACTGTGCAGCAACGGCAATGGATCAGGTTTTCGGAGTGGCAAGCTATCTCCACCCACGACTAGAGAAAAATAATGATCAATCTGTAACTTCTGCAATAGTTCTTTGGCTAAATGTTCAGGTTTATTGGTGACACATGCCATTTCAATATGGTGGTTTTTACAAGTTTCTAAAAAAGCCTGTACGCCATCAAATACGCAGCTATAAACACACAGCTCTTGTTCATAGACTTTCAAATATTTATTTAATAGTTGTTGATGTTTCTCAGGTTCAATTTGACCAAATAAAAACTGTAAAACGGCATCACAGAGTTTACCTGTACCCTGCCCAACCCATTGCCGAACCTGCACTTCATTCACCGCCGCCCAACCGAGCTGCTCTAAACTTAAATTCATGGAGCGATACATATCTGAAGCGGTATCGACTAGCGTCCCATCCAGATCAAATAAAATGAGTTTACGCTGTTCAAGTTGTAACAATGACATCACACACCCCGCTTTCAATTTTTTAAATATTCAATAAATAAAGGCATGCCGATGCATGCCCTCAATCTCAAAGGCACGACCTGCTTATTTGAAAAACAACCAAGCCAATACCGCAAGAATAATAATTACAATCACTGTCATGAGCCCAACAGATGCATTTTTTTGCTGCTCTTTTTCCTGCTCAACTCGTGATATAGGCTGCTCAATTGGTGTTGGCTCAGGTTCGACTTGAGCCTTAACTTCAACACCTTCTGGAATAGGTGCAGGTTTTGGCACACCAACAGACTGCGGCATACCCTCACGGCTAATGGATGTTTCTGCGGCACGTTCAGTCAGGCTAGGCATCCCTGCATCACTCATTTGCTGCGCTGGCGTTTTGAGCACTTGTTGTTCTGATGTCTCTGCCACAGGTTCTACTTCAATTTCTGGCAAATCCTGATTTTGCTGTGCTGGTGCTAAAACAGAAAACTTGAGTCCTGCAAACTGAACAATATCACCTTCTTGTAATTGTACTTCCTGCTCAATGCGCAAGTCATTCACAAAGGTACCATTTGAAGAGTTTAGATCTTGCACCCAAAGTTGACCATCTTTTAACAGAAGTGCTGCATGTTTACGTGAAACTTCAGCGGCTTGTAAAACCAGACCAGCATCCTGACTACGTCCTACCAGTAAATCATGTTCAACACTGATTTCCTGCCCCGTATATTCACCCGTAATTGCTTGTAACTTCCAAGTCATAACTAAACTCTCTAATTTTGATTTGATCACATCATAACATGCTCAAAATACGATTTCGTGCCGATCCTGTTAAGATGCGGGTCGTACTGTGGTGGTGATCACGGTATTTTTAGTTCGTTCAACCTCTTTTGCAGGCAAAGCAATTGAAGATTGCTGCACCGCTGGCTCAACCGCGACTGGTGTCGTCACAGCTTGATTTCTTCCCGCAGATGGAACTTGCTGATAATTTGGATTTTGTGCTTGTGCAGGCGTTTGCGGAGCTGAAGGTTGATAAATATTTTCAACATTCTCAGGAAGCTTGGCGAAATTACCATCCTTATCCATCGCCAACTGAAGACTATAAAGTCGATTATAACGTTGCTGCGAAATACGGCGCACATCATCTGCATCCCCTACAATCGTGGGATGAATAAACACCAGCAAGTTACGCTTTTCATTACTCCGTGCATCGGAACGGAATAAACGCCCCACATAAGGAATACTACTTAAACCTGGAATGCCTTGACGCGAAAGCAAGGTGTTATCTGATATCAAGCCCCCCAACACCACGGTTTGCCCATGTTCAGCCAATACCGACGTTTTTATCGCACGTTTGCTGGTGACCAAGTCCTGTGCCTGACCTTTATTATCCTGAACCGCAGACACTTCTTGTTCTACTTCCAGACGCACCGTGCCATTATCCCCAATATGCGGTACAACTTTAAGCGTGATCCCCACATCTTTACGCTCAACAGTGGTATATGGATTAATACCAGTACTGTTCGTCGTTACCGAACCTGTTACAAAAGGAACGTTTTGCCCTACGACAATATAGGCTTCTTCATTGTCCATGGTGACAATTGATGGAGTAGATAACAGATTGGACTTTGTATTGGTTTTAAGTGCCTGAATGAGCGCACCATAGGCTTTACGTGAATCAAAATTCCCTAGCCCAATCGTCGCTCCATTACCTTTATTGGCTCCACCCGCAATGGCTGCAGCAGCACCTGCCGTACCACTGGTGGCATAACCCGCCGCAATTGAAGCTAAACTTGCGCCTACATTGCCAAAGCTAATTAGCCCCACCCCACTACTTAAATCCCCCAATGCCCATTGAATACCTAATTGATCTGAATCATCGCCCGATACTTCTATAATCGCGGCTTCAATTAACACTTGTTCACGGCGAATATCCAGTTGTTGAATAGAAGATTCAATTTCGCGCATCAACTGTGGCTCCGCTTTGACCACCAATGCATTTTGCGAGCTATCTGCAATTATGCTGACACCGTTATTGTTAAAACTGGTGATAGCATTTTGATTAGAACTGGAACTATTATTTAAATTAATCGATGGCGTTGAAATCGAGCTACTGCCTGAGCTCGAACTGTTACTCTGATTATTAATTAGTCCATTAACATTATTATTACCGTTATTCGAGCTTGAATTGGAAGTGCTATTACGACCATTACTGTTCGAGCCTGAAACCGATTGCCCAGTCACCAAACCCTGTAGAATTTCTGCTAAATTTTTGGCACTGGCATATTTGAGACGAAAGACCTTTAGACCACCCAAACGGTCAGCTGAAGGCACATCCAGTGTTTCAATCAAATTACGAATACGTTTACGACTGCCAGTGTCCCCCTTGACCAAAATCCGATTGGTTCGAGTATCCGCAATGATCCGCACACGTGATCCATTCAGATCTTTCGACGAACCCGTTGAACTCATCGACTCCAGTAAACCAATGATTTCTTCTGCCTGACTATTTTGTAGCGCAACCGCTTCGACATCATTTTGCCCAGTGCCATCCAGATTACGAATAATGGTTTCAAGCTGTGCGATATTTGCCGCACGATCTGAAACAATAAGTGCATTGGTTCCTGGAACAGCAGCCAGATTGGCAAATTGCGGCATCAATGGACGTAATGCGGGAATCAGATCATTGGGATTGGTATTTTCAACCCAGATCACGCGAGTGACCACTTGATCGCCTCGTGCACTATTGCGCACATCATAAGGCATACCTAAGTTTTTAACATTACTATCTGGAACCAGTTTCACGGTATTACCAGAAGGAACAGCGACCACACCATTGACGTTTAAAACCCCTAAAAACAGGTCATAAACTTCATTTTTATTTAAAGGCTTATTGGAAATAACCGTCACATTCCCACGAACACGTGGATCGACCGCAAAGTTTTTTCCTGTAATGTCCGCCACTTCATTAATAAATGCAGTTAAATCGGCATCACGCAAATTAATCTTCCATGTTTGCGCAAAAGTGCTTGTACTAATCGTTGCCATCACTGGAGCGGCTGCCAGTAAAGCCCAAAGTGGACGATGATGATTCAATAAAGCCATAGCCTGCTCTTTTTCCTAACTCGTTATGATGATCGACATCACTTAAAAACTTTGTTGTATGGTCATCACTTGATCACCACGCTTTATTTCTATTTTGACCTGTCCTTCACGCTTTACTTGTTCTAACAGTTGTACGTCATTTTGTCCTTGACCCACTGCCTGTCCATTAACTGAAAGAATGCGATCCCCAGCTCTTAAACCTAAAGTATTACGAAGCGCCGAAGGAGTACGATCGGTCACCTCATAGCCTGATCCATTGGCAGCACTGACCCCCAGATTTTGCAAATATTGATCCCGATTTTGCTGCATTTGTTGAATCGCTTGTCCAATCATGGCATTGGGGCCTTGTGTAGCTGCGGGAGCTGTAGATGTCGTGGGCGTAGTTTGTGTTGGTGGCACAATTGGTTGATACAGCCCATTTTCAAGTCCTTTAAAGCGAACTTCCTGAACAGCCCCATTACTTTGACGCAAAATTACATGATCCCAATACACTTCTGACAACTGATAAGTACTATTATCAATTGTATCGCCCACACGATAACGCTCGGCTTTATCATTCACTTTAATCACAGCAGAAGAAAACCGATTTGGATACCCAATCATCACGCCTTGCAATTCGAAACTTTGCTGATTATTTGCTGCCGTTGCAGTCGGCTCACTGAATAATGAAAAACTGGTGATATTTGGAATCTGTGCCTGCATAGAACCGAGTTCGACACGATCAAACTGCATGGCTTGTGGGGGCGCAACCACCCACCAAAATAGCGAAGCCATCTTCCAGCAGAGCCATAAAATCAAAAGGACAAGCGCTAAGGCCGATATTTTGTCGAATTTGTGCCACGGCATCTGTTGCATACGTTCAAACATGGCTTTCATTAAAATCCACCTGAGAACAATGGTTGACGTGTACTAATAACAAAAGTATCCAAACCAGCTTTACCTTCATACGAAGGCACATTTAACAGTAACCGCTGAGTGAGTTGAGCATCTATCATGAGATTTTGATCAAAAGCGAGGTTTGCCATTTTTTGCTTACGTTGATCACGAATATCAATTTGCAAATGTCCATCTGCATCTTGTAATTGTCCTTGTAATGATGGCATATCCATACGTTCTTGACGCTGCCCGTACGTATACGTTAACGCACCGCCCCCCCAGTGTAACTGTCCTTCGCTTTGAG
This sequence comes from Acinetobacter sp. WU_MDCI_Axc73, assembly GCF_025562455.1. Classification (GTDB taxonomy): domain Bacteria; phylum Pseudomonadota; class Gammaproteobacteria; order Pseudomonadales; family Moraxellaceae; genus Acinetobacter. The sequence goes on along the minus strand of NZ_JAHPRO010000016.1, from coordinate 72,277 downwards.
TAAATCCGTGCTCTTTTTGATAATTAAATTTCACATCGCTGAGTTGAATGCTATTGGCTGGCCATTGCCAGTTGATAATTGACTTTAATGTTTCTGGTGCAATCTGACCATTGAGTTGACGAACAATAATTTTTTTGCCAAAACCATATCCCAAAACACCATTTAACTGAGTATTCCCACTATGTACTTCAACATCGGCAGCCACCCGTAATAACATTAAATCGAGTGGACGCGTATTCCAGTGTAAAGAGCCACGTAAATTACCACGATGCCAATCCGCTTGCCCTTGCCAAATGTTGCCACTGACATTGCTGAGGGTTTGATTATTTTTAGAAAATTTTGAAATTAACCAATTCGCAGGAATTTGCAAAACCACAAAGACTAAAAATGCAATAACGGCAAATATCCACCATGTCACTTGCTTCGATTTTTTTTTCATTCAGCCATTACCACTTATGCAAACTGCCTTTCCCTGGTGAGATTTTTCTCTTTTAGACATTATGCATACTTTTTCAACATCGCCAATTCCACTCTATAAAAAAACCAAGCATTCTTGCTTGGTTTTTCTCACTTTAGACTGATTGGGTGACAAAAAGATGAAAACTAGATCAAGAAGTCTTCAAGTTTTGCACCTTTTTCAAGTTCTGCAACAAGCCAGCGAGGTTGTTTACCACGACCTGTCCAAGTTTCTTCAGGATTATTTTTATTACGATAGCGTGGTTCTACGGCTTTACGCGTAGTTTTTTTACGCTTTTGCTCACCATACTCAAGTAATTCTTCAACTGTAAAACCGACTGCCTCAGCAACTGCTAAAATTTGATTATAAGCATCTTCAATCGCCTGATCTTTTTTAGATGCAATTAATGCCTCAGCTTCTTCTTGCAGCCGTTTTAACTCATCAACCGAAAGTTCACTAATATCTGGTTTCATTAAAAACCTACTCCAATATAAAAAAATGCTATTCAGACAAAAAATTTAAAATTAATTCTTTAAATTAAATTCAAACCAATCATATTTTAGGTCAAGCATCTTAATCAAGTATTAACGCGAATTTTTAAACAACAAACTACAAATACGATTATATTCTTTTGACACCTTAACAATTTCATTATAACTACAAGCTGAATTAAAACAGGTAAAATATAAAAAGTAGTCTTAGTTTAATCAATCTTGAAATTAAAACCCTCTTCATCCAGTTTAATTAGATTTCTTTTGTCTTCAACAAAAGACCAGACATATTGTTCTGTCTAAAAACCGATATCAAATAGGTGATTATGTAGACAACAGCATTCACTCAAATCTATTAAATTAATTTAGATACTATTTCCCAAAAAAAAGAGATCACTTCTTATGGATATCCTTATTTTTTATATATTTTCCGAGAAACCCGAACAAGCGCTATAATGTTTCTCAGAATAAAATCCATTCAGTTTGTCATTAATAATCAAGCTCTCATGACATATTGGTTTTATCTCATTGAAAACTTAAAAATAGATTAATTATTCAACTGATGACTGACTTGTTGCTCTAACATAAAGATTTTCTGTTTTACATGCTCTGGAATGGCTTGCTTGGCAAGCTGAATAGGATCAACCACTACCATGACGGCCTCTCCTGTTGCGACTACTTTTTCCTGCGCCACACTCCATAGTAAATAACTCATTCTAAATGCACTATTACGAACCTCTTCAACTCGCGCACCTATTTTTAAAGTATCAGGATAAAATACTGGACTTAAATATTTGCACTGATTTGATGCAACCACGGTATATATCTTTTCATCAAAAATATTTAATGCATCTAAATAACGAATCCGTGCACTTTCAATATATCGATAATATAAAACGTTATTGACATGACCAAAGGCATCCATATCACCCCATGCCACCGTTTGTTCATGAATTACGGGGTATTGTGCAAGTTCATTCATCATCTAACTCATATTTTAAACTGTAGAAAATTAGCATCATTTTCAAAGACTAAATTTAATTGTTGAATCTGACTGTCATTCAATTGCGACTTTATTCGCAAATAACTCATCAGAACATCATTTGGATACAACGCTAATAATCTTTCAGCTTCCTCTGACCGCTGTGTTGCCATATAAATATGCCATTTTGCAAAGGTCAGTATAGGCATACTCAAATAACGCTGTTCAAATTGATCTATTTTGGCTTCAATATCCTGATAATCTGGATTTTGCTTTAACAACTGTTGCTGAAACCATAAATAAAAAACATCGCGATCAAATTGCTCATCAAGCAAATGTAAAGCTAAAATCTCATGTGGCAAACTCATTTCTGGTAAACGAGCAAGTAATTTAAGCCATAATAGTTTACTGCTATAAGGTCGTGTTTTAATTTCTTGTTCTAAGTCCAAATAGCGTTGTTGAAGTGCTTGCAAATCATCCAAAGAAGCCTGTTCAAACTGAGTTAAGAGTTGTTGTAACCAGAGATCACGACTTTGTGGATCTAAATGTCCGTATTTATGTGAGCGCAAATATACCCACGGCTGCTGTAATGCCAACTGCCCCCATAATGCGGTGATTCGATGTTGATAGGCTTGTTCAACCTGTTTCAACCATGGCGATAATTGATGTTGTTGCAAAAACTCCAAATGGGTAAGAGCCTGCTCAGTTCCACCTTGTGCTAGAAGAAGTTCAATTCGTTGCAATTCAGCTAATTCAAAAGCCATCGGTGAGGTATTATTGAGCGCATGCAAAGCTTGATCATATTGTCCATTTTGAAACAACAGCTTGGCCTCAACAATTCCTTTGAGTAAACCCGATTTTTCGAATACTTGATTGACAAAACTTTGCTGATCTTTTGCTGCTTCTAATAACCAAATGACCCCTAATTGTTCATACGGATGCAAATGCGAAAAATTAAAAACCGTTTCCAGTTTACGCTGTTCACGATGTAAATATCGTCGGACGGCCATCCAGATGAGTTGTGCAAATAGACTCAACACTCCCACCAACAGTAATAATATCCAGACATTGGTTTGTAGTTGCCAGTCACGCCAATAAATATAAACATAGCCCGCCCCATAGCCATAACTCAACACACTGAGTAAGGCCAAAATACACAAAGCGATTACGGCATAAGTCTGGAGTAATACGCGCATATATCCTCCTTAGCCCAATAATTCGAGTGTGATGAGTTTCGGTACAGGAAGCGCAGGAAGTTGTTTCAGTTTTTCCAGTCGAAGTTTTAAGTCTTGGCTAGATTGATCTGGAAGCTGTGCCAATTGCTGTATCGCCATGCTTAAAACATGCTGATACTCCGTTAAATGTCCATCGTTAATCGCCTGACGAGCCAATAACAAACGCAGTTGTACTTCTTTTAAAATAATCCGTCGATTAATCAATTCTGCGGGAGCATGATCGACACGTTGCAACTGAAACCAACCTTGCCAAAAATGCTGTTGCTGCTGTCTTTTCAGTTCTACATGGGTATTTTCTTGTGCCATTTGCAAATCTTTATCAATCAACTGAATCAAATCATCAAAGCTTTGCTGTTGTTGGTTTTTCGAAATCACAAATTGCTGAATCGATTGTTTATCTTTATTAATGCTTTCATGCAAACTGCGCTCTAAAGCTGGAGCAAGTGCATAACTGGCCAAAGACTGATTAAGCTGATTGAGCTTATCAACTGCATAAATATATTGATGTTGTTGCAAGGCAAACTGTACCAACTCTAATTGTTGTTTAACCAATATCACTGGATTTAATGCGGTATGAATAGCGGCAGATGGCGCTGGCTCACTCGACGCAGTAGAAGACTGATTAGTAGGACTCGTGAGTTGACGTTGTAACGCGACCAAATGATCATTCAGGTTCGCATTATTTTGTTCCATCTGAGTGAAATTTTGCTGAAGAACATCAAAACGCTGAGAAAGCAGATACGAGTCATAACTTAACTTCGCTAGCCAAAGCAAAGCCAAAATCACGATCAACCCAATAGATTTCCTCATAAACGTCCTTCATTTTGCTTTAATTGCGCTAACACGGTTTCAGGGTTTAAGTCATCCACACGGCAAACAGAATAATACGCATTTTGTTGATGTTGATATGTCATTAATATGTGAAATAAACGTTCACCCAATACCATATAACAATACTGATGACAGTGTGATGGCAAGGTTTTAAGTAAGTCTAACCAATTTCGCCAACTTGCTTCACTACTGATTAATACCCATACTTTTTGCTGCTCTAAGGATATTCTGGAGGTGAGTTGAGCAAGATGCTCCGTCGCTCCCACAGGACAACGTCTGTTGTATAATACAAAATTTAAGACCTTAACCCCTTGCGCCTGTAAATGTTGCATCATAAATTGACGACCACCCTCACCCCGCCAGAATGCGATTCGCTTAAGCTCGGAATTGGATCTAAACATCTCAAGCTGCAACATACCTTCCGATGTTTCAATGGCAGGCACTTCAGCGTAGATTCGATATTGCGCAAGATAATCTGCGGTACGTTGTCCAACTGCAACCCATTGAATATGCTTAAGCTGTTCAATTTCAATGCCCGAAAGATGTAAATAACGCAAGCCAATTTCAGCCGCAGTCGGGCTCACCACCACAATCGCTTGCGTCTTGAAAAGCTGTCGATAAAGCCCAGATAGCGTATCCGAATAAGGAGATTCCACCAACTCCAACAAAGGATAATCAATGACCTTATACCCTTCAGCCGTTAAATACTGATTGAGCTTTTCGGCACGAATTTTAGGACGAGTATTGATAAATAACATGGCAATATAATCAAAGTACTCTCAATTAATGCAATGCACTCAGCAACTCTCCTGCACCCTGTTGTAAAAGTTGTTGTGCCAAACGGATACCTAACTGCTCAGCGTGCTCAGTATGATCCGATTGCTGTGCGCAAAGCAAAGCTTGACCGTCAACGCTGCCCACACGACCTTCAATCGAAATTTGATTCCCATCTAAGGTTGCATAGCCTGCGATTGGTACTTGGCAGCCCCCTTCTAAATACGCATTAAAAGCACGTTCTGCTCGAACACAATGCCAAGTTTGCTCATGTAATAAAGGTTGAATTAAGTCCAGAACAATCTGATCATTTGTACGACATTCCAACCCCAATGCACCTTGTCCTACCGCGGGTAGGCTAATTTCAGCCGAAAGAGAATGACGAATACGATTTTCTAATCCTAACCGCTTCAGTCCAGCACTGGCCAGAATAATCGCATCATATTGACCTTCATCCAGTTTAGACAAGCGTGTGCCTACATTGCCACGCAAATCAATAATCGTTAAGTCTGGGCGCTGTTTTAAAATTTGACATTTACGGCGCAAACTTGATGTACCAATTCGCGCACCTTGAGGTAATTCATCAAAATGAACAAAGTGATTGGATACAAAAGCATCAAAAGGATCTTCACGTTCACAAATTACAGGCAAGCATAAACCTTCGGGCAAATGCATGGGCACATCTTTCATTGAATGAACTGCCAGATCAGCACGACCATCGAGTAATGCTGCTTCTAATTCTTTTACAAATAAACCCTTACCGCCAATCTTGGCCAACGGAGTATCCAAGATTTTATCGCCTTGCGTCACAAATTTGACCAGCTCCACCTTTAGGTCAGGATAAAGTTCCTGTAATCGAGCACGAATATGTTCTGCTTGCCATAAAGCAAGCGGGCTTTGTCGAGTCGCAATTTTCAAGGTCTGCATAAATCGTGGATCAAGTAAAAACAAACTCTAAACTTAACTCGATCTTTTAAAATTGCAAGTAAAATCTAAGTTAAACAAATCTACAAGCACTTAACGTTGCGGTCTTTTTAGAGTTTTTGCATACGTTCCCGTAATTGAGGCAAATGACGACGGCTGACAGAAAGACGCTCACTGACCTCACGACAACGAACTTGATATTGACCGGAAGTCACCAGTTCAAGACCTTCCAGATAATCAACCGAAACTAATGCATTACGATGAATACGAATAAAGCGCTCAGAAAATTCCTGTTCAAGTTCTTTTAAGGTTTCATCGATGAGGACACTGCCATTTTTGTGACGTACCGTGACATATTTCTGATCTGCCAGAAAATAATAAATATTTTCAATTGGAATCAGCTCTACACCACGATAAGTTTTCGCTGTAATTTGATGTCGTTGTATTTTCACGTCGTCCATATCTTCTTTTTGTTTTATTGTGCTCAATTGAGCTTGAGTTAACTTGGTTAAGTGATCTAAAACTTGTTGCAAATCTTGTTGAGAAATGGGCTTGAGTAAATAACCTTTAGCTTGAGATTTAAAGGCTTCAAGTGCATGATCGTCATAAGCCGTACAAAAGACAATTGCAGGCATAGGGTCAAAATGACTGATTTGCTCTGCACAAAACAAGCCATCCATTTCTGGCATTTGAATATCGAGCAAAACTACATCTGGTTCATATTGTTCGACCAGTTCTAAAGCATCCTGCCCATGAGTAGCCGTTGCAACCACTTGATGCCCCAATTGCGTAACCAAGCGTGATAATCGTTCAACAGCAAGAGGTTCATCATCACAGATTAAGATCCTCATTCCTTCTCCTTGTCGCGTTAACTGGTTTAATTCATTTTTAATCGGTTAACCCTGACTTATTATTGTTTGTCTGATATTGGTAACTCACCACCGTAGTATACAACCCACGTGCGCTATAGGTTTGAAACTTGACCGTATTTCCATAATACGCCTGAAGACGCTGCTTTACATTGTCTACAGCAATACCGTGTCCTTCTCTGGTTTTTATTGTATCGTGACTGTATGGATTGGTAATGACTATACTGACTTGATTTTGCAATATTTCAACCAATACATCAATTTGACATGCTCCACCTATTTTCTCAACTCCATGAAAAATACTATTTTCAAGCAAAGGCTGCAAGGTCAATAATGGAATCTTTATAACTTTAAGCTGTTGAACACTATACGGAATTTTCCACTCTACATGGAATCGATCGCCTAATCGAATTTGTTCGATAAATAAATATTGTCGGCAAAGCTCAATTTCATCATTGAGACTCACCAATTTAAGTTGCTGCAAACTGGCGCGAAATAGTTTAGACAAACTGATCAACATATTTTCTGCTTTATCTGGATCAAGACTGATTAAACTAACCACACTATTTAAACTATTGAACAGAAAATGTGGATGAATTCGCGCTTGCATGGCTTGTATGCGAGCATTCAGTTCACTGTATTGTTGATTTAACCATTGATCACGAACATACATATAACGTAAGCAAAACGCGCCGAGCAAAACACCATAACTTAAGTGCATGCCCACCCCTGCCAATAACAGATCGCGATTAAACTGATGCAAGTTAAAATAACTGCCCCAATGTTGCAGCAGATTGGCAATGCAAGTGGTTAAGACCACAATGATTTGTAATAAAATAAAGCCAATAAGCAATGCAGTCACTTGGTTGATTCGATTTAAAAAAACCTGAAACCGATCCAGAATCGCTGAAAAAGACAACACCACCCAATTAATAAAAAATACGTATTGTAATAAACGCAAACCTTGTAAAGCTTGCCATGAACCCGCCTCAGCCAACGCGAGCACCATGGCCAGTACATTACTGGCCACCATCAATTCCAGTAAATGTTGCCATTGACCAATTTTGCTAAAAAAAAAGGGGCTGCCTGAATGATGATTAAGTCGAGCTAAATCCGTTGAATTCTGGACATCGGCAAGCCTTGAGGAATTTGTTATACTCTTTTTTATTTTCCGCTTTTTTTTATCGAGCCGATATGACCACATCTTCAAATCCTTCTCATTCATCTGCCCAGAACCAGACCTCTGGTATGTGGGGCGGTCGCTTTAGTGAAGCGACAGATGCATTTGTTGCTGAATTTACCGCATCTGTACAATTTGACCAACGTTTTTATAAGCAGGATATTGCGGGTTCAATTGCACATGCCACGATGTTAGCAAAAGTGGGTGTTCTCACTGATGCTGAACGTGACGACATTATTCAGGGCTTAACTGCGATTCAATCTGAAATTGAAGCAGGTCAGTTTGAGTGGCGTATCGACTTAGAAGATGTGCACATGAATATTGAGTCGCGCCTGACTCAACGCATTGGAGTTACAGGTAAAAAACTACATACAGGTCGTAGCCGTAACGATCAGGTTGCAACCGATATTCGTTTATATCTGCGCGATGAAATTGACGATATTTTATCGATTTTGCAGCGCCTACAAAAAGGCTTACTTGGACTTGCAGCAAAAAACACCCAGACCATCATGCCTGGTTTCACTCATTTACAAACTGCACAACCTGTGACTTTTGGCCATCATTTATTGGCTTGGTTTGAAATGTTGATTCGCGATACAGAGCGTTTGCAGGATTGTCGTAAGCGTGTTAACCGCATGCCATTAGGGTCTGCTGCACTGGCAGGAACCACTTACCCGATTGATCGTGCTTATACTGCTGAGCTTTTAGGTTTTGAAGCGGTCTCTGAAAATTCACTGGATGCTGTTTCTGATCGTGATTTTGCAATTGAGTTTAATGCTGCGGCAGCCTTAATCATGATGCATTTGTCGCGCATGTCTGAAGAGTTGATTTTATGGACGTCTGCTCAATTTAAATTTGTGAATATTCCAGATCGCTTCTGTACAGGCTCATCGATTATGCCGCAGAAAAAAAATCCAGATGTCCCTGAGTTAATTCGTGGTAAATCTGGTCGTGTATTTGGTGATTTAATCAGCCTGTTAACACTGATGAAAGGTCAACCTTTGGCTTATAACAAAGATAATCAGGAAGACAAAGAACCACTTTTTGATGCAATTGATACCGTCCGTGGTTCACTCATGGCTTTTGCAGACATGATTCCTGCACTAGTTCCAAATATCGAAATTATGCGTGAAGCTGCATTACGTGGTTTTTCAACTGCCACTGATCTTGCCGATTATCTGGTGAAAAAAGGTGTGGCGTTCCGTGATGCTCATGAAATTGTGGGTAAAGCTGTGGCTCTTGGCGTGCAGGAAGATAAAGATTTATCTGAATTAACGCTCGAACAACTTCAGCAATTCTCAGATTTAATTAGTGCCGATGTATTTGATAAAGCATTAACGCTAGAAGCATCTGTGAATGCACGTGACCATATTGGGGGAACTTCTCCAAAACAGGTGACTGCTGCGATTGCACGTGCCGAAAAACGTCTTGAACAACTTTACGCTTAAGGAAACCTCATGAGCCGTCAAGTATTTTGTATTAAATATCAAAAAGAAATGGAAGGTTTAGACTTCGCTCCTTTTCCTGGAGCTAAAGGTCAGGAGTTGTTTGAGCATGTCTCTAAACAGGCTTGGCAAGAATGGTTACAGCATCAAACCACATTAATTAATGAAAAACGCTTAAATGTGTTTGAGCCAGAAGCTAAAAAGTTTCTGGAAGAGCAACGTGAAAAGTTTTTCAACAATGATGAAAGTGTAGAAAAAGCCGAAGGTTGGAAGCCTGAGCAAGGATAAGCAGAGCAACGCTCTGCCCTTGCGCAAGACGAAGAGCTATAGTCGTCATGAGAAAACGAAAGCATCGCTTTGGTTTTCTTCAAGACAACAATAAAGTCCGCGCACCAATAAAAGTAGTCCCGTAACTACTTTTACGTTTCTTACATAGCGACATATAAGATTACATAGCCTCACAAGATTCTGCATGATTCTTTCAATTTTTCTTAATATACTGACTCCATAGCAAGGCAATAAGCATCCCCCAATGCAGCCTTACGATGTTTTCTTCCCAGATTTCTCCCCCCAAGAAATCTGGGATTTTTTTATGTGTTTTTTGAGTGATTTATTCATTTTATCCCCAGCACAATTTCTCCCTGCCAGAAATTGAGTATCGTCATTAATTAGTATCATCATCATTAAAAAGCAGATGAATCATTACCATATTTGCTATGAAATATCACCGAAAGAACGTCGGCAGTCCTCTCGGCACACAGCCCAATAAAAAAGACCTTGAGATCAATCAAAGTCTTTTTTAGGAAAAATCTTTAGAATATTTTATCCACGATGAACTTTTTCTTCTATTTCTTCAATTCGGGTATGACGGACATCCAGACCTTTAGCAATATAAATCACTTGTTCAGCAATATTACGAGCATGATCACCAATACGCTCTAATGAGCGCAATACCCACATCACATTAATCACACGGGAAATATGACGTGGATCTTCGATCATATACGTCATCAAAGTACGTGTTGCCGACTGATATTCACGATCAATATCTGCATCTGCAAGTAACACCTGTAACGCTTGCTCTGCATCCAGACGAGCAAAAGCATCCAATGCATCATGAATCATGACGCGAACTTGATTACCAATGTGTCGGGTTTCCATATAACCACGCGGTGATCCACCCTCTTCACACAGATTCTGGGCAATTCGGGCAATTTTAGCTGCTTCATCACCAATACGTTCCAAATCGGTATTGGCTTTACTCATAGCCAATACCATACGCAAATCAATAGCAGCAGGATGACGGCGTGCCAAGATTAAAGTCAAACCTTCATCAATATCCCGTTCAAGTTGATTCACGGTATTATCTTTAAACTGGACATCGAGTGCCATGTTGACATCGGTATCCAAGAGAGCATGAATTGCATTGGCTACCTGTTGTTCAACCAAGCCCCCCATAGTCATAAATTTAGTGTTGACGTCTTGCAGGTCTTCATTGAATTGCGAAGAAATATGATGACTTAACACTGGATTAGTTGGACTCAAGGGAGCCTCCCACACAAATTGCATCAACGAACAGGATAGACTGCGATTAAAACACATCCATGATGAAAGTTTTATGACAAAAACTATTTTTTAGCTAGTTTAGTCCGTTTTGTAGATCAGCCAGTGATTTAACTCGACTAAATCATTTTCATTTAATTGCCCCACGGAGGCCTTTAATTTGAGTACATTCAAGATATAGTCGTATTGTGCATTCAAATAATCCTGTCTGGCATTGAAGGCATTACGCTGTGCCAAAAGTACATCAACCATGGTTTTCAAACCTTCGTTATAACTGGCTTTTGATGAACGAGAGACCAACTCGGCAGAATCCATGGCCGCTTTTCGTGCTTGTAATTTGGCTTGATCGGTTTGTACTTGCATAAATGCTTTTTTAACTTCAACCGCAGCGTTCCGTTTGGCTGAATCAAGCTGGAACTGAGCTTTGCTCAGTTCCATTTGTGCTTTTTTTATTGAGCTCCGAGTGCGACCACCATTAAAGAGATTCCAGTTCATTTCCACCCCAATCTGATCAAACTTTCCATCATTTGAAATCAACGTTTCAGGGGTTTGTTTCGTGTAACCATAACTGGCAACCGCATCAATCTGTGGATAAATTGCAGCTTTTTCCACACGTCGCCCATCATCGGCATATTGCTGTTGTAAGCGAGCCTGTTGAACCGATAAATTTTGTGTTTGAGCTAAGCTCAGCCAAGCATCAATTTGTGAAGGATACGGCTTTTGAAACTGAAAATCATCCGTTAACACGGCCAGTTTTTCATTTTGATACGCGCCAATAAACTGACTGAGTTTTTCTTGAGCCAACATTAACTGGACTTGCCCACCAATCCGATTAGCGCGGGCATTTTGATATTGTGCATCCGCCTCGCTGACATCACTACGTGCCACTAAACCTTCTTTGAGTTTGGCATTCATCATATTCATTTGTTCAAGCAGTGCTTTTTCTTCCTGTAGATAAGAAGCCGTTAAGGATTGTTGACGCAATACATCAAAATAAGCCTGAGCAACGTTTAATACATGTTCTTGTTTTTGTAGTTTTAAAGTGACTTCACTGAGTAACACTGAAGTCTTGACCTGTTGATAACCTTCCCAAGCATCAACACGAAATAGAGGTTGACGTGCATTTAAGGCAATTTGCTTTTGGGTTGAGGTATTACTCACCAAGGCATTGGAAAATTCTTCCGAACCTCCTATACCCCCTAAGTCTCCAAAATCTCCACGTTTGGTGGTTTGATGGTTACGTGTGATATTTCCTGTCAATGTGACAGTTGGCAACAAATTACCCGTTGCCAACCCCAAATTCAGTTTATCTGCTTCAAATTGATAAACATTCGCCTGCCACGCAGGATCATTTTTCTTGGCACGATCATAAGCTTCCACTAAATCAAGTGCAAAACTCGAAATGGAAACACCACATAAACTGGTCATGAGCAGTATTTTTTTTATAGCCATGAAGCGTATATCAATCCTGAAAAAGTTGCCCACTAAGACTAAGAAAAACGAGCTAAAAATACAATCAGTAGGGTGTGCGGAATTGTAGTCAATCCATGTTAGTATTTAAGCATGCTTGACGGAGCGCGAGTAATCACTCGCTGAGATTGGGTAAATCTACGTTTTAACTAGATTTGATCCCAAGTACCGTTGAACCTGATCAGGTTAAGACCTGCGTAGGAATCAAGCCATCTAAAAAACCTTTATATTTTATTGATCTGTGTCGATAAGTTGATTTCCGTTTTTTGGTTGCTTGATTCGTAATTGTTCTGCCAAAGGATTAAAGCGATGAATCAATTAACGAATCTTCCCCCTGCTGATGCACCCACCCAATATGCACAAGCAACAGCACAACATGAACAAGATGCCAAAGATTTAACCCGCATTTTGCCTGCTTCCCGTAAAGTGTATATTCAGGGCTCTCGCTCAGATATCCTTGTACCTTTCCGTGAAATTTCTCTCACCGATACCCCAACAGGTTTAGGCGGTGAACATAACCCCCCAATCATGGTTTATGACACTTCTGGTGTTTATACTGATCCAGATATTCAGATTGATCTCAATCAAGGTTTGCCGTCTGTACGTCAAACATGGATTGAAGAACGTCAGGATACCGGTGTACTCTCTGGTTTAACTTCAAGATTTGGTCAAGAGCGTCTAAAGGATATTCGTACTGCTGAAATTCGCTTTGCCCATATTCAAAACCCACGCCGTGCCAAAACAGGTAAAAATGTCACTCAGATGCATTATGCCAAACAGGGCATTATTACCCCTGAGATGGAATATATCGCCATTCGTGAAAATCAGCGTCAGCGTGAAGGTGTTGATATGCACCAACACACAGGACAAAACTTCGGTGCCAAAAACTTAACTGAAATTACGCCTGAGTTTGTCCGTCAGGAAGTGGCTGAAGGGCGAGCGATTATTCCTGCCAATATTAACCATCCAGAATGTGAGCCGATGATTATCGGACGTAACTTTTTGGTCAAGATTAATGCCAATATCGGCAACTCGGCACTCGGTTCATCAATCGATGAAGAAGTCGCAAAAATGACATGGGCGACCCGCTGGGGTGCAGATACCATCATGGATTTATCGACAGGTAAAAACATCCATGAAACGCGGGAATGGATTATCCGTAATTCACCTGTACCCATTGGAACAGTACCGATCTATCAAGCTTTAGAGAAAGTGAATGGTGTCGCAGAAGACCTTAACTGGGAAATCTTTAAGGACACCTTGATTGAGCAAGCTGAACAGGGCGTAGATTATTTCACTATTCATGCAGGGGTATTGCTTCGTTATGTCCCTATGACTGCAAATCGGTTGACAGGCATTGTCTCCCGTGGTGGTTCGATTATGGCACAGTGGTGTCTGGCGCATCATCAGGAAAACTTTCTGTATACGCATTTTGATGAAATCTGTGAAATCATGAAAGCCTATGACGTATCCTTTAGTTTAGGCGATGGTTTACGTCCGGGCTGTATTCAGGACGCTAATGACGAAGCACAATTTTCAGAATTAAAAACGTTTGGTGAATTAACCCATCGCGCTTGGGAACATGATGTACAGGTGATGATTGAAGGTCCTGGACATGTGCCAATGCATATGATCAAGGAAAATATGGACTTACAACTTGAAGTCTGCAAAGAAGCGCCATTTTACACCCTTGGCCCATTAACCACCGACATTGCGCCAGGTTATGACCATATTACTTCCGCGATTGGTGCAGCCATGATTGGTTGGTATGGGACAGCCATGTTGTGTTATGTCACGCCGAAAGAACATCTTGGCTTGCCAAATAAGAAAGATGTTAAAGATGGCATTATTACTTATAAAATTGCAGCGCATGCAGCAGATTTAGCCAAAGGTCATCCGGGTGCGCAAGCGCGTGACAATGCCTTGTCTAAAGCACGTTTTGAGTTCCGTTGGGAAGATCAGTTTAATCTGGCACTTGATCCAGATACGGCGCGTAGCATGCATGATGAAACCATGCCAAAAGAAGCGCATAAATCGGCTCATTTTTGCTCGATGTGCGGCCCTAAGTTTTGCTCCATGAAAATTACTCAAAATGTGCGTGATTATGCTCAAAACTTAAGCCATGCGGTATCCTCAACCCCTGAAAATTCAGAAGTTGAAGCAGGTCTCAAAGCCATGAAAACCGCTTATCATGAAAATGGTCAAAAACTATACCAGAAAGTCTAAAGTGACCAAAAAAGCTTTTGTGTTTAATTTGATCTCGGTTAGGATGAAATACTTGTATTTCATCCTGATTTTGATATATGAACATCGTTGAACACGCTACTTTTTCTCAGCAAGATGTAAAAATTCATTCACGTGAATATGTGTTCCGTGGATTTGTACAGGTTGAAAAAGTCAGCCTGCAACACCGTATGTTTAATCAAAATGAATTTATCCCTCCAATTCAAAGAGAATTAGTCCAGCGCAAGACAGCCGCAGGCGTTCTGCTTTATAATGATGCACAACAACGATTTGCCTTGATTGAGCAATTTCGAGTCGGTGCAATCGATGATCCAGACTCTCCATGGCAACTTGAAATCATTGCTGGAGTTTTGGATGGTGATGAATCCCCTGAAACCTGCATACGCCGTGAAAGCCTTGAAGAGTCTGGTTGTCAGGTTGATGAACTTAAGCATTTATTTAGCTTCTATCCATCGGCTGGCGCATGTTCTGAGATTTTTCATCTTTATGCTGCTGAGACAGACTTACCAGAGCATGGTGGTGTACATGGTCTTGCGGATGAGGGCGAAAATATTCAATTGCATATTTTTGACTATCACCAGTTACAGCCACTTTTTGCTCATGGTCGTCTCAAGAATGCGCCTGTGATTATGGCCTTACAATGGTTGAATCAAAAAATTAAAATGACAAAAAATACCGAGGGGTAATCCGTGAGTTTTCAGGTTGTGCCAACTTCAGCTCAAGAATATGTCCTGATCCAAATCACGGATACGCATTTGCTCGAACAACCTGAGCACGAGTTTGTTGGTATGAATCCTGAACAAAGTTTTCATGAAGTGGTGACTCACATTCAACAACATTATCCGCAAGCTGATGCCATTATTCATACGGGTGATTTGGCACAAGAACCAAGACCTAAAACCTACCAACGCTATCTGCATTTTATGCAGCAGCTGGGGATTCCTTTTTTCCATACCGCAGGAAATCATGACGATGAAAAACTCTTTCCTTTTCATCAAGAAAATCCTCAACAGCCTGTTTTAATCGAATTAGGCGACTGGCGTATTATTTTACTAAATAGTGCGGTCAATAACCGAGTCGATGGTTTTATTTCTACATATCAACTTGAACAATTGACTGACTTACTGGAAAAACATCAAGCTCATCCAACTATTTTAGCTTGCCATCATCATCCATTTGAAATGCACTCCCAATGGATCGATCAGCACAAACTTAAAAATAGTCAGGCTGTATTTAATTTGCTGGAACGCTTTAAGCAAGTAAAAGCGATTTTGTATGGTCATGTACATCAGAATTCGAGCAATTTCTGGCAACATATTGAATGCTTATCTACCCCATCTACCAGTGTGCAATTCAAACCGTGTAGCGAACATTTTACGCTCGATGCAGTTGCACCCGGCTACCGTGTCCTGAAACTTAAAACAAACGGAACATTTGAAACTGTGGTGCAACGTCTGGAGCACATCAACCAACTTATAAATACAGAAATATCAGGCTACTAACTTTCTATTTTTTCCGTTTTGCATTATGTTCTTCACTCTGTAGAAAAGCTTTGCAACGAAAAGCCGTCACAGATGACTATCATCTTGCAAAAAAAATCTATATGATGACGACCCCGATCGAAAATACGCCGACGGGATGAAATAAAAAACACTTGCATACCACCATATTTTTTGCGTATAGATAGTACGTGTATGATGAGGAATGCCCTATATGGCGAATGACAACCAAAACCAGGTCTTGGACGAAAACACCGATGTTTTAGACGGTGATAAAACTGTAGTAAAACGTCCTCGTAAAGCAAAGCCAAAGGCTGCTGAAGGGGGCACCACTGCAAGTTTATTTGGTATTGAACCTTATCAACCAAAGAAAAACGAAGAATACATGTCGGATGGGCAACTTGAGCACTTCCGTAAAATTCTTCAGGCATGGAAAGCAGAATTGATGTCTGAAGTAGATCGTACCCTCAACACTATGCAGGACGAATCTACCGCCTTACCAGATGTCAATGACCGTGCCACACAAGAAGAAGAGTTCGCAATTGAACTGCGTACCCGTGACCGTGAACGTAAACTGATTCGTAAGATCGAACAATCGCTAGAAGACATCAAGTCAGGCGATTATGGTTACTGCGAAACTTGTGGTATTGAAATTGGTTTGCGTCGTCTTGAAGCTCGCCCAACCGCGACTCAATGTATTGACTGCAAAACACTTGCTGAAATCAAAGAGAAGCAAAATAACGGCTAACCATGACCGTGAATGATGACACAGCCGAGCAATGCTCGGCTTTTGTGCTACAGCGAAATAGCCTCGATGGTCATGTTTCGCCTAGCCACTACACTGGTCGCTTTGCACCCTCTCCAACAGGTCCTCTACATTTTGGTTCACTGATTACCGCCGTCGCCAGTTATTGTGATGCCAAATCACAACAGGGAAAATGGTTTGTTCGCATTGAAGACACCGATATTCCTCGCATTTATCCTGACAGTGAAACACATATTTTAAATAGTCTTGATGCCTTTGGTTTTGAGCCAGATGACGAGATTATTTTTCAGCGTCAACGTTTATCTATTTATGAAGACGTAATTGAACAACTCAAACAGAAAAATTTGGTTTATGCCTGCCAATGCACCCGAAAAATGCTGGGTTCAAATGCTATTTATCAAGGCACATGTCGCAATCTTGCTCTGGATTTTAACAATCAGGCAATTCGGGTAAAGGTCAGCGATGAGTGCATCTGTTTTAATGATCGTTTGCAAGGTCGTCATTGTAGTAATCTCCAGCACGATTTAGGCGATTTTGTGCTAAAACGTCGTGATGGCATTATTAATTATCAATTGGCTGTGGTCGTGGATGATTATTTGCAAGGCATCACCCACGTCGTTCGAGGCGCAGATTTACTCGATAATACTCAGCGACAAATCTGGTTAGGTCAGGTGCTCGGTTATCCACGTTTAAGTTATATGCATCTACCATTGGCCATGAACGCTCATGGGCAAAAGCTTTCCAAACAAAATCTGGCACAAGCACTTGATCTAAAACAGGCACCATTGTTACTCGCTCAGGTGATTGAAGCATTACATCAAGCACCTGTTGAACTTGATACAGCCTCTAATATGCTTAAACAAGCAGTTACTCAATGGAATACTCACCAGATTCCACATCAAACTGAACTGATCGGTACCTTCCTATAATCCATAAAAACCCAGATTTTCATCTGGGTTTCTACACATCAAGCATCAATTTTTTTAACACGATTAGAAGTTGGATTCTTCACGGTTTGGATTAACTTGCTGTGTAGACGAATCAATTTTAAGCACCAAACTGATCATGGCGGCACACATCATCAGCGATGTTCCTCCATAACTAATAAAAGGTAGTGTCAATCCTTTGGTTGGCATTAAACCCATATTCATGCCTGCATTTACCAAAATCTGAAGCAGGAAAATAATACTGATACCATATGCCAGATAACCTGCGCGCAAAAAATTATGTTTTAGTGCACGATGTCCAATCTTGATACAGCATGCCAACATACCAAAAGATAGAATTAAGACCAGTGAAATTCCCACAAATCCAAACTCTTCTCCTAATACCGCCAGCATAAAATCTGTATGCGCTTCAGGTAAATATGAGAGCTTTTGGACACTATGCCCCAGACCTGTTCCAAACCATTCACCACGCCCAAAAGCCATCAAGGCATTTGACAATTGATAACCTGTTCCTAAGGGATCTGCCCACGGATTGGTGAAAGAAAGTGCACGTGCCATTCGATATGGCTCAAATACAATCAGGAAACCTATTCCCATCAATACCGCACCAAGCATAATGGCAAACTGAGTCGGTGGCGCCCCTGCCAAAAAGAAAATGCCAACCATCATCAGAACTATTACCACGGTCGCGCCCAAATCTGGCTCGGCAATAATCAAACCGACGGTAATCGCCATAATTCCACTCAAGCGAACTAAACCTTTCCAATGGGTACGAACTTCTTTGGCACGGCGTACCACATAATCAGCGGTAAAAATTGCCATCATCACTTTCGCCACTTCAGTCGGCTGCAAAGTAAAACCAGCCAATCGAATCCAACGCTTGGAACCATTCACTTCGGTACCAATCACCAATACGGCCAACAATAAAACAATAGTAATCAACCACAATGGAAAAGTGTTTCTAAACCACAGATTAAGTGGCACCTTATAGACCAGATAAGCAATGACTGCTGCACTGGCAATCGAAATCGCATGGCGCACTACATAATGAAATGGATTTTCATGCATATATTCGGCATAGGGCATGGAAGCAGAAGCCACCATGACCGAACCAATGCACAATAAACACACCACACAGAAAATCAGCAAATTTCTAGCCGTTATTTCCTCAGGAAATTTAGGGATCCAGCGTTCATAGAGCTGATTAAGTTTGGTTATGGTTGTCTGAGCAAAGCCAGCCATCGCATCTTCCTTATTTCTTGTTCTGATTAAACCAGTGCATTCACACAAGCAACAAACTGATGCCCACGGTCTGGATAGCCTTTAAACATATCAAAACTTGCACATGCAGGCGACAATAATACAACATCATGTTCAGTTGTTTTAGCTTGAGCCAACTCAACCGCCTGTTTTAAGCTTTGCGCCTGAATCAATTCGGCACTGCCTTGTAAGGCAGTTTGCAGTAGTGGCGCATCTTCACCGATCAGAATTGCTGCTTTGACATATTGTGCAACTGAATCTTTAAGTAAGCTGAAATCCTGACCTTTACCCTGTCCGCCTAAAATCACCACCACTTTGCCTTGTTGCGGTTCAATCGCGGCGCCCAAACCATCAATCGCGGCAAGCGTAGCACCGACATTGGTTCCTTTGGAATCATTATAATAACGTACTCCATCTACAGTTTTGACAAATTCACAACGATGTTCTAAGCCTTTAAATTGTTTTAAAGTGTCAAGCATCGAATCCCGTGGCAAGCCAATGGCCTCGCCTAAGGCCAGACAGGCCAGTGCATTAGCCACATTATGCGTCCCCTGAATATAAAGCTCTGAACTTTTAATCAGCCGTTCACGACCTCTTGCTAACCACAACGTCCCATTATCTTCACGTAAAATCCCGTATTGATTGAGATCAGGTGCACTTAAGCCAAAACTTTGCATCGGCGTTTGATCAGGCACTAAAGGTCGAGTCAGACTATCATCACGGTTGTAAACGACTTTTTTGACACCCTGAAAAATACGATGTTTGGCTTTATGATAACCAAACATATCACCATGACGATCCAAATGATCCTCACTCATATTCAATACGACTGCCACGGCTGCATTTAGGTTAGATGTCGTTTCAAGCTGGAAACTGGATAATTCAAGAACTATCAATTCAGGCTGGTCTTTGAGTAAATCGAGTGCAGGACGTCCTAAATTCCCCCCAACAGCGACTTTACGGCCCGCATTCTGTGCCATTTGTCCAATCAGTGTCGTCACTGTACTTTTTGCATTTGAACCCGTAATCGCAACAATAGGGACATCTGTGGCACGACGAAGCAGTTGAATATCGCTAACCACTGGAATTCCTTTGGCAATAGCTGCCTGGATTTCAGCGAGCTGAGGTGCAAGCCCAGGACTCAGAATAATTTCTTCTGCTTGTAGGAGTAAATCTGTATCAAGTTGACCAAAACTCGTTTTGACATCTGTTGGAATCTGGTCATGGCCCGGAGGAGTTTCACGCGAATCAGTGACTGCAACTCGATAACCCTGTTCATGCAGAAAATTCACAGCAGAAACCCCTGAAATTCCAAACCCTGCTACGACTTTTAAACCACCCCGTTGTATTAACATCTTTACTCCGCATTTTACTGCCCGAATCGAATGGCAAAATGTTAGCACTTTCGGGTTTTGAATACTTTTTCTGTTTGCACCTTATTCATCATTTTTTGTGTCAGCGCGTAAAAAAGCCATCGAATTGATGGCTTTTTAGACAAAGAGAGATTAATAAATTCAATGCCATTTGACAGGCTTTACTTCAGCATTTTTGACGATTGGCTTGTCATCTGAAGAACAGCCACATCCTCCTGCACAACCCACTGACATTTTAGGTTTTAGCCATTTTGCCAATGTATGCCAACCCTGTCGCTCACAAAAGTCTGAAAATGACGCAAATACACTATTTGCACTTTTGGGAAATACTTTCTTGAATACAACAATCGCACTCCAAACAACCAATACCGCAATAATTAGATATTCAATCATTTTCAGCCTCCATAAGCTTTTTTAAAAAGCCTAGACAAAAATACGAGATGCCACTTGATAAGTGATGAATGACATTAAATAGGCCAATCCAAACAGATATGCCGTCATAACTGCCACATTTTTCCATGAACCAGTTTCACGACGTACAGTTGCAAGTGTCGCCAAGCAATGAGGTGCATAGATAAACCAAACCAATAAAGATAAACCAGTCGCTAATGACCAACCTGTATTTGGCGCACTGATCAACTGAGTCAGGCTTTGTGCTACGGCATCATCTCCACCAGTTGCAGATAAAGCGTAGACCGTTCCAAGAGCAGCAACGACCACTTCACGTGCTGCCATGGCAGGAATTAAAGCAATACAGATTTGCCAGCTAAAACCAATGGGCGCAAAAATTGGTTGAATCAGGTGACCTAACATCCCTGCGAAACTATAGTCAATGTCAGGTAGAGTCGCGCCCTCTGGCGGTTGCGGAAAAGTACACAAAAACCACAACAGAATTGAAAGAGCAAAGATAATACCGCCGACACGCTTCAAGAAAATTTTGGCGCGATCGAGCAATCCAATCCCCACACTTTTCCAGTTTGGAAAACGATAACTCGGCAATTCCATCAACAAAGCATGTTGTGATTTATCTTTTTGAAAGAATTTCATTACAAATGAAACCAGTAATGCGCTTAAAATTCCCGCCATATATAGAGCAAAAAGCACCAATCCTTGCAGATTGAAAATCCCCCACACTGTTTGACTTGGTATAAATGCTCCAATTAATAAAGCATAAACAGGCAAACGTGCTGAACAAGTCATCAAAGGCGCAACCATAATCGTGGTAAAACGATCACGCGGATCACTAATACTACGAGTCGCCATAATGCCAGGAATAGCACAGGCAAAACTGGACAATAGCGGAATAAAAGCCCGACCACTCAAGCCTGCTTTAAACATCAGTTTATCAAGTAGAAAAGCCGCACGTGGCAAGTAACCCGATTCTTCCAAAACCAAAATAAAAAAGAACAAAATCAAAATCTGTGGCAGAAATACAGCCACAGCACCTGCGCCTGCAATAATTCCATCTACAACCAAACTATGCAGCAATGGCTGGGTGATAAAACCGCCAATAATTTCGCCTAACCATCCAAAGAAAGCTTCAATGCCATCCATAAACGGCGCTGCCCAAGCAAATACCGCCTGAAAGACCACAAACATCAAAATCGCAAGACTTAATAAGCCTAAAACGGGATGTAAAAAGATTTTATCCAGAAAATCAGAACGCTT
The DNA here is from genome assembly GCF_025562455.1 of Acinetobacter sp. WU_MDCI_Axc73. Classification (GTDB taxonomy): domain Bacteria; phylum Pseudomonadota; class Gammaproteobacteria; order Pseudomonadales; family Moraxellaceae; genus Acinetobacter. Next base: position 50,299 of record NZ_JAHPRO010000016.1, on the reverse strand, counting down.
ATCTTCCTGATCAACATACTGTACGACATCGTTCAGAATGGTTTCAATTTTCTGGTGGTGGCTACCCTTAAGCCCACTTAATTCAGTCAGTGGTACGCTAAATTTATTTTGGTCTAGGGCAGTTTTGAGGGTTTCAACCCCTGCATTTCGCACAGCCACAGTTTCAACGACAGGAACACCCAAACGCTCAGAAAGTTTTTGAGCATTAATTTGAATCCCACGGCGACGTGCTTCATCCATCATGTTCAGTACGACGAGCACTGGACGACCAAGTTCCAAAACTTCAAGCACTAAACCCAAATGAAGTTTTAAGTTGGTTGCATCGACCACACATAAAAATGCATTCTGCTGCTCTTCACCATCGATTTTACCCATGCAGACATCACGGGTAATAACCTCATCAGGACTATTGGCATTCAAACTATAGGTACCAGGTAAATCCAATACCCGTACCGTTCTTTTTGAAGGTAATTCAAAAAAGCCAATTTTGCGTTCAACTGTCACACCAGCATAGTTCGCTACTTTTTGACGAGTCCCAGTCAGTTGATTAAACAGAGATGTTTTACCACAGTTTGGATTTCCAACAAGCGCGATACGAAGCACTTCACTCATGCTGAAACTCCATCATGCAGGCTAATTTCAATCTTTTCAGCTTCAATTTTACGTAATGCAAAGCGAGTAAAACCTAATTGAACAAGGATCGGATCTCCTCCAAATATACCTTTGGTGATGACTTCAACTTTCTCACCCACAACAAAACCAAGTGTTTCCAAGCGACTTGCGACAAGGTCTTGCTGATCTGCATTGCCATCTACGGTACGATTGACCTTGGTGATGATGGCAGATTGCTTAACTTTTAACTCTGATAAACGCACCGCATCTGATCCTGAACTCTTTTATATAGTATAACGTCAAATGAGAATAATTAACATATAAGGAAGAATTACAATTCTCATCCCTGATAAAGGCTCGACAGCGCGTGACTTTTCACCTAAAGTGCTGATCATGCAAGAGATAAAAAGATGAACATCAGCAAAAAACCTCGTATCCCAGCGGCTGTAAATATCCCTGAACAATTTAGTTTTTTACAGGGTTTTCGTGATTATCTGGTCGCTCAGAGTGTCAGCCCGCATACGCGTAATGCTTATTTGAGTGATTTAATCCAGTGCGGTAGTTTATCTGCTGTTAATTTAACCAACTGGTCAAGCCATGATGTCTCGGATGTTATGATTGAATTGACCAAACTCGGTAAAAGCCCACGTTCTATTGCGCGCTGTCTATCTGCATTACGTCAATTTTATAAATTTTTACGTGAGCAAAAATTACGTACAGATAATCCAATGGCAAATCATAAAAGTCCTAAATTGGGACGCGCTTTGCCTAAAGACCTATCTGAACAGGATGTCGAAGCGCTGATACAAGCACCAAATACCGAAACGACTTTAGGGCTTCGTGACCGCGCTATGTTAGAGGTTTTATATGCCTGTGGCTTACGTGTTACCGAACTCTTAAATCTAAGGCTCGATTTAATTAATTTAAAACAGGGCTATTTACGCATTACAGGTAAAGGCAATAAAGAGCGTTTAGTTCCGATGGGGCAGTTTGCTACAGATTGGATTGAGCGTTATCTGGAACAATCGCGTCCTGAGTTATATAAAAGTAGTAGCGACTATTTATTTCTTACTCAACATGGCGGAATTATGAGCCGACAAAATTTTTGGTATGCGATTAAGCGTTATGCCTTACAGTCTAATATTCAAGCCGATTTATCCCCACATACCCTACGTCATGCCTTTGCCACCCATTTACTTAATCATGGCGCTGACTTACGTGTAGTGCAAATGCTTCTTGGACACAGTGATTTATCGACAACTCAAATTTATACCCATGTTGCTCAGGTTCGTATGCAACAACTGCACGCTCAGCATCATCCACGTGGTTAAAATAAAAATGATCAATTAACTAGCAAAACAATGTGATCAACTCTACAAGTTTAGCCATTATTTTTTACAGTTGATGTGCAATAAATCACATGGATGCTTGTTTTTTTTGCTATTCTTAGCCCTTTCCGATTTAAAATTTTGATAAAAGGGTCGTCTATGTTGTTTACCCGATCTCGTCTTTTTTTTGCATGCACAATGGCAACAGCTCTCGCCCTTTCAGCTTGCTCCAAAGAAGACTCAGCACAAAAACAAGATACTCTAACAGCCAGTGCACCTGCGACAGGTGAAGCTTCAACGCTTAGTGAACGTAATGCTCAGCAACGTTTAATCACCACGCTACAGCAACAATTTAAAAAAGCCAATATTCAGGCTAAAGTCATTGATATCAAACCGACCGAAGTTCCAAATTTATATTGGGTAAATCTGGAAGGGATGAGTTCTGTCTATGCCACCAGTGACGGCAAATATATTATTCAAGGGGAAGTGATCCGTTTAGGTGACAAGGAATTGACCAATGTCGGTGATACACTGCAATCCTCAGAAAATAAAAAATTATTTGCAGCACTCAAAACTGAAGATTTAATTGTTTACCCAGCCACGAATGGTAAAGCCAAACATGTGATTTATGTGTTTACCGACTCAAGCTGCCCGTATTGCCACAAACTACATGAACATCTCAGTGAAATCACCAACAAAGGAATTGAAGTTCGCTATATCGCATGGCCACGTGGTGAACAATTTATGCCAACCATGCAAGCGATCTGGTGTAGTCAAGACCGTAAAGCTGCATTTGATCAATCTGTTCAAGGCTTACCTGTACAAGCTCCACAATGTAAAAACCCTGTGCCTGAACAATACCAACTGGGTCTAAATATTGGGGTCAATGGAACGCCTGCGATTTACAACAGTGATGGACAATATCTGGGTGGATATCTCACACCTGATGAGTTAGTGAAACGACTGGAAAAATAAACTTTTGCAGCAATCCCCATCACTTATAAAAATTTGATGCAGGGCGAAGATAAAACGCACTTCGCCCTAGAGTCTGGCGCTTTTTTTAGCTATGATCTAGCCTTGTTTATTTTTTAATGCATGTATGGAGTGTGACGTGAAACCAGTTCGTCTGGCAATACTCGGTCTTGGAACCGTGGGTGGTGGAGCCCTTAAACTATTACAAGAAAACGCCGCCGAAATTAAACGTCGCACCGGCCGTGAAATTCAAATTACCCATGTTGGCACTCGCCGTCCTCGTCCCGATCTTGAGCTCGAAGGTATTCAGCAAAGTGCAGATTTAATGGAAATCGTACGTCAACCTAACGTGGATGTAGTTGTTGAAGTCATGGGCGGTATCCATCCTGCATATGAATTGATTATGGAAGCCATCAAGCATGGTAAACAGGTCGTGACTGCCAATAAAGCCCTGCTTGCGGAACATGGCAACGAACTGTTTAAAGCTGCCGAGGATAATGCGGTTCAGATCGCCTATGAAGCAGCCGTTGCAGGCGGTATTCCTATTATTAAAGTCATTCGTGAAGGTTTGGCTGCCAACCGTATTGAGTGGCTTGCAGGCATTATTAACGGTACAGGTAACTTTATCCTGACTGAAATGCGCGATAAAGGTCGTGCCTTTGCCGATGTGCTTGCAGAAGCTCAACAATTAGGTTATGCCGAAGCTGATCCAACCTTTGACGTTGAAGGGATTGATGCAGCACATAAGCTTACGATTTTGGCGTCTTGTGCATTTGGTATTCCTCTACAGTTTGACAAAGTCTATACCGAAGGTATTAGTAAAATTACCGCACAGGATGTTAAATATGCAGAAGATCTTGGCTTCCGTATAAAACATCTCGGGATTGCGCGCCGTGCAGAACATGGTATTGAACTACGTGTTCATCCAACACTTATTCCAGAAGAACAACTGATTGCAAATGTCAATGGAGTCAAAAATGCAGTGCTTGTACAAGCTCATGCAGTTGGCCCAACATTATATTATGGCGCAGGCGCAGGCGCAGGCCCAACCGCTTCAGCAGTAGTTGCGGATATTGTGGATATTGTACGCGATATTTCTTACACTGAAGACGGTGCAGGAACGATCCCTCAACTGGCTTTTGAGGCTTTGACAGATTTACCTATTCTCAAACGTGAAGAAATGACCACTGGGTATTATCTACGTGTCGATGCCGAAGACCAGACAGGCGTACTTGCAGATATCACGACTATTCTCAGTCGAGCTGGCATCAGCATTGATGCCATCATGCAACAATCTCGTTTAAAAGACTTAATCCCGATCGTTATCTTAACTGACCCAGTAGTTGAGTCTAAAATGGATGACGCGATTGCCAAAATTCAGGCTTTACCTGCAATCCGTGGCGAAATCGTGCGAATTCGTTTAGAATCGCTGGATAGTTAAACCGGTGGAGAGGGTCGCTCCCCTCTCACCAGCTCTACCTCACATTTGGAACATTATCTCATGTCTAATGCCAATCGTTATACCGGTCTTGTTGATCGTTATCGTGACCGTTTGCCAGTTTCAGCAACGACGCGTGCTATTTCTTTAGGAGAGGGAAATACCCCACTAATTAAACTAGAGAATATTCCACGTCTGATTGGTAAAGATGTTGAAATCTATGTGAAATATGAAGGTTTAAACCCGACAGGTTCATTCAAAGACCGTGGTATGACCATGGCCGTCACTAAAGCAGTTGAAGAAGGCTCTAAAGCCATTATTTGTGCATCTACAGGCAATACTTCTGCAGCGGCAGCCGCATATGCAGCACGTGCAGGCATCAAAGCTTTTGTTTTGATTCCAGAAGGTAAAATTGCGATGGGTAAAATGGCGCAAGCCATGATGTATGGTGCAATCACCATGCAAATCCGTGGTAACTTTGACGATGGTATGCGTCTGGTCAAAGAAGTGGCTGACCAAGCTCCTGTAACGATCGTTAACTCGATTAACCCTTATCGTTTGCAAGGTCAAAAAACCATTGCTTATGAAATTGTAGAAGCATTAGGCCGTGCGCCAGATTATCACTGCTTACCAGTTGGTAATGCGGGTAATATCACGGCACACTGGATGGGTTATACCGAAGCAGTCGCGAATCAACCTGCGGATCAGTTTGAACAAGTCATCTATGATGCTGCAACAGATCAGTTCACAGGTCCTAAACCAGAAGGCTTACCAACTATGGTGGGTTATCAGGCATCTGGCGCTGCTCCGTTCTTGCGTGGCGCACCTGTTGAACAGCCTGAAACTGTAGCAACAGCGATTCGTATTGGTAATCCACAAAGCTGGAACCATGCGAAAGCAGTGGTGCGTGATTCTAAAGGCTGGTTTGATGAGTTAACCGATACTGAGATTTTAGAAGCACAACGTTTGCTTTCTATGTATGAAGGTGTGTTTGTAGAACCTGCGTCTGCGGCATCGATTGGTGGTGCGATTCGTGACATCAAAGCGGGCAAAATTGCAGAAGGTTCTGTGATTGTATGCACAGTGACAGGTAACGGCTTAAAAGACCCTGATACTGCAATCAAGCAATGTGCAGATGCAGTCATGCTATCGATTGATGCAACCATGATTCAAGTCAAAGATTCTATTCTATCTAATATGTAAGTTTGGATTTGATATAAAAAAACCAGTTGCTTGCAACTGGTTTTTTTATTATGGAGATATTGATCGTAAATTTAAAATGACATCAAATTTTTAAAAATCTGCTAAAGGCGTTTCGGCTGCTGAGATAACCAAGTCAATAAATTAGTCGCATCATTGGTACGAGCTTGTGAACTAGAAGCTCCCAATAACACCACGACTGCTGGTCGCGAATTCACTGTCGTATGCATCACCACACAACGTCCTGCTTCATTAATATAACCTGTTTTAGACAGATTAATATTCCAGCCACCATTACGTACTAATGCGTTGGTATTGTTCGATTTTAGAACACGATAGCCTAGATTAAAGTCATACGTAGGCGTGGTTGAAAACTGACGAATCAAACCGTACTGTGAAGCTGCACTGACCAAAATTCCCAGATCACGTGCAGAAGCCACATTATGCGGATCCAACCCCGTTGACTCAACATAATGTGTGGATGTCATTCCCAATTGACGTGCTTTAGCATTCATCGCAGCCACAAAGGCACTACGTCCTCCCGGATAAGTGCGTGCTAAAGCCGCAGCTGCAGGATTCTCAGACTTCATTAAAGCAAATAACAATACTTCGGCACGATTCATGGTATCGCCCGCACGTAGCGTTGAGCTCGAGTTTTTGCCACCTGCACCGGCAAAATCGATTTGCTGTAAGGTGATTTCTTCAGACATATCTAGACGTGCATCTGAAGTCACAACAGCCGTCATCAGTTTAGTCAAAGATGCTATAGGAAAGGCTGTATTGGTGTTTTTACTGTAGAGTACTTCACCCGTCTGTGCATCCATCACTAACGCCGCACGAGCATTAACTGAAGGCTGAGAACCATAGCCACTCGTGTCACGAATGACAACTTTCGGGGTAGATGAAATTGAAACATTCGTATTAGCGGGTGGTGTAGCGGTATTACTGCGCACCGTGGTACTAATACTGGTTGAACCTTGTGGACTTGGTTCAAGCTCGCCATCATCATTTAAAAGCTGACTCGCTTGATCTGAAGACCAATTTAATGATGTAGATCCCTTAACCGATGAAGGATTAACAATAATCTCAGCATAGCTTGCTGAGCTTAGTGCAAACAAAACAGACATGCTCAAAACATGCATTAATGACTTTTTAGAATTTTTCACGATCAATTACTCAACTCAGGGTACACACAGATTTGCTTATTACCTACATTATGCCTTACATTTGAAGACACAACATGCAGATAATGACGGCAGCAGTGTGTACAACTATTCTCTCAAACTTGTGTGAATAGGATTGCTAATTTTGTCATTACATTGCAAGTAAATTTTGCTTTATGTAACAAAAAAACATCTTTTTTAGTCCAAGGAGGCCAGCGTGATCACAGTTTTAGTGGTTGATGATCATGAATTAGTACGTACAGGGATCTGTCGTATGCTTGAAGATCAAACTGGTGTTGAGGTGATTGGGCAAGCAGAATCTGGCGAAGAAGCAATTGCCATAGTGCGTCAACAACACCCTCAAGTGGTATTACTTGATGTGAATATGCCCGGCATCGGCGGGGTCGAAACTACACGTCGCTTATTGCAAACAGCGCCTGAAACTAAAGTTATCGCGGTGAGTGGATTGGCAGAAGAACCTTATCCCTCATTACTTTTAAAGGCAGGTGCCAAAGGCTATATTACTAAAGGTGCTCCAATTACCGAGATGGTCAGAGCAATTAATAAAGTCATGCAAGGCGGTAAATATTTCAGTGCTGATATTGCTGAACAATTGGCAAGTTCGTATTTATCGGATACTCAACAATCGCCTTTTGATGCACTTTCAGAACGTGAAATGCAAGTCGCGATGATGGTAGTCAATTGTATCAGTGCTCAGGAAATTGCTGATAAGCTTTTTGTGAGTGTGAAAACAGTCAATACTTATCGTTATCGTATTTTTGAAAAACTGGATATCGATAGTGATGTCAAACTCACTCATCTTGCCATTCGTTACGGACTCATCAAACCTTAAGCATTCGAGTTAAATACAATCATGCAGGCGCAATCTTCTACGCCACTTTCTTATACGATTTACCGTTTAGGTTTGTGGTACACCCTCTACCGCCTGCTTATTGTCACAGGATTAATCATTATTTTTCAGCTCATTTCTGAGCAGTTAAATACCGACTATAATCAGCCTGTTTTATATTTTTATACGCTTATCGCTTATTGCGCAGCTAGTCTGATTCAGTTTTTATTATTTAAGTTTTATCCACGACAGATTGATCATCAACTCATTATGCTGTTTGTGATTGATGTCATCGCTTTGGGGTTGCTGACGTTTTCTGTAGGTGCACCAAATCTAAATATTAGTTTGTTGTATGTCATTACGGTCTTTTCTTCCACGATTTTACTCCCTAGAAAAGCATCTTTAGTGATGACACTTTTTGCTGTTATTTCACTAATTTATCAGCAATTTTTTTCAAGCTTCTTTGATTACAACAATTTAAACAGCATTGGTAATAGCGCTGTACTGGCATTTATATTTTTCGTTATCTACGGTATTGGTCGGATCGCGATAAAGCATTTTAAAATTCTAGAAAATATTAGCTTCCGTCAGTCACAAGCGCTATATCAACTTCAAAATATTAATCGCTATATTTTAGAACAAATTGATGATGGTTATTTGGTGCTAGATGAAAACTATTATGTGGTTTTAAGTAACCCAGCAGCCTGTACATTATTAGGGATTCCTCCTTTATTTGCACATGAGTACTTGCCTTTAGCCAAAACTCAACCCGATTTATTTGAGTTATTACGATTTGCACCCTTAGATGATGGTGAACAATTTATTTTTGAGTCACAGTTATCTACTTACAATGTACATATCAAGGTACAGCGACTCATTGTCCCACATCAGGCTTTGATTCTATTGCGTTTACACGATGTCCAACAGCTTAATCAACAGGTACAACAGCTGAAACTGGCTGCCTTAGGTCAACTTTCAGCAAGTATTGCACATGAAATCCGCAATCCACTGGCAGCGATTGTACAAGCAAATGAGCTGTATATTGGCAGTGAAGCTGAGCAGCAGCATCTTCTACAAAAAATGATCAGCAAACAATCACAACGGATTAATGACATTATTGAAGATACTTTACGTATGGCGCGGAATGACTCCACTCATCCCATACTTGTACAACTCGATAGCTTTTTACCTCATTTAATGTCGGATGATCTATCAGACGTTCAACATCAAATTCGCTTAAACATGCCTGAAAATATTGCCATCCTGTTTGACCCCAAGCAATTGACGCAAGTTTTAATCAATTTAATTCGTAACGCATTACGCCACAATGATCCATCTGCAAACCATATTATTGTGTCCGTGAAATTCGTGAGACCCTACGTTTTTATTGATGTGATAGATTTTGGAAATGGTGTAGAAAAACGTGATGTATCGCAACTATTTAAGCCATTTTTTAGTACCGAAATTAAAGGAACTGGTTTAGGATTATATTTGTCTCATAGTCTGTGTGAAGCAAATCACGCAACGCTCAGTTATGTAGAACAAGAAAAAGGAGCATGCTTTAGAATTCAATGCTCAACAAAAGATAAATAATATTGGGTTTCATGGGGTTATGGTGAATAAACAACCGCTAGTTTTACTGGTTGATGATGAAGAAGATCTCTGTGCATTAATGCAAATGACGCTTGCACGTATGGGGATTGCAACACATTGCGCCTATCGAATTACTCAGGCTAAAGAATTACTGCAAAATAATAATTATGACGCCTGTTTGACAGATTTAAATCTGCCTGATGGTAATGGGCTTGATCTGGTGCATTATGTCACACAACATTGGAGTCATTTGCCTATCGCGGTGTTAACCGCCTATGGCAACATGGATATTGCAATTACAGCACTTAAAGCAGGTGCTTTTGATTTTGTCAGCAAGCCTGTCAACCAGATGCATTTAGAACAATTATTACAAAAAGCTTTTAATCGACCACAAAAGCAGATCATCAATGATGAAGATAGTCTGGAAAACAGACTACTCATTGGCCGTTCTGCACCCATCCAACAACTACGCACCACGCTTAAGAAAATTGCACGCTCACAAGCACCCGTCTTTGTGACAGGAGAATCTGGTACAGGCAAGGAAGTAATTGCTAATCTGGTACATCGTTTAAGTAACCGCAGCGAAGGTCCATTTATTGCCATTAACTGCGGCGCAATTCCCAGTGAACTACTAGAGAGTGAGCTATTCGGTCACAAAAAAGGCAGTTTTAGCGGTGCAACTCAAGACAAACAAGGTCTCATCTTATCGGCACATGGCGGTAGTTTATTTCTGGATGAAATCGCTGAATTACCTTTGAATATGCAGGTTAAACTATTACGGGCTGTACAAGAGAAAAAAGTACGTCCGGTAGGTTCTGAACACGAAATTGATGTGGATTTTCGGGTGATTAGTGCCAGTCATCAGGATCTTGAAACATTAGTACAACAAGGTAAATTCCGTCAGGATTTATTTTTCCGTATTCATGTGATGGATCTTGAACTCCCTCCATTACGTGAACGTGGACAAGACATTTTACTCCTAGCCCATCATTTTATTCAAAAAGTGTGTGCTGAATGGGAAATTCCTGTCAAGATTTTGTCTGGACGTGCTCAGGCATTTTTATTAGAACAATATTTCCCTGGTAATGTTCGCGAATTACGTAATATGATGGAACGTGCCATTACGTTAAGTGATGACCATCAAATTGATTTACCTCACTTACAAACCGCGCCTTTTCGTTATAGCCAAGTAACGACACCGACCCACCATCATTCTGATTATCTTTCTAGCGCCAATACAAATCAGCCTGTGCCTACTACATCGACAGGCAACAAACTGCCACATGAAGGGCTAGAACAATATTTAGAGAACGTTGAAAAAGAGATCCTATTAAACGCACTTAATTTGACGCATTGGAATCGTACTTTGGCTGCGAAAAAACTAGGGATGACTTTTCGATCGTTGCGTTATCGCCTGAAAAAATTTGGGTTAGATACTGAAGAAATTTAAATCATTTTATGCAGATGATTATTTTTGCTTAAGCAGAACCTCAGCGACATTATCTAGATAAGTTTCATCACGCATTTCATTGGGTAAAGGATACAGGATATTCGGCTGTATGCCTTTACCATCAATCATTGAGCCATTGGGCGTGTAATAATGCGACACTGTCATCTGCAAAGCTGCACCATCTGGCAGTGGAAACAGCTTTTGTACGACACCTTTACCATAGCTCTTTTCGCCAATCACCCAAGCTCGTTTATGGTCTTTCATGGCAGCAGTAAATACTTCAGCCGCTGATGCCGAACGATGATTAATTAGGATCCCTAATTTTACTTTTTGAAATTCACTACTAGGTAGTGCCTGAAATTGTTGATTGCCTTCTGAACGACTTTTAGTCGAAACAATAACGCCCTGATTTAAAAATAAATCGGCTGTTTCAACGGCTGCTGAAAGCAAGCCACCAGGGTTATTACGCAAATCAATCAATACTGCTTTCAGTTTGGATATATCGTATTCTTCTAATAATCGTTTAATTTCATTTGCAGTATCCTGCTGAAAAACTTTAACTTTTAAAACCAAAACCTGATTATGTAATAATATTGGCTGAATATCAGCTTCCATTTTTTTATTACGTACTAAGGTTTGAGGCGTATTCATGACTGAGGTTTGAATTTGTAAGGTCGAACCAATTGATCCATATAAAAGTGCATGCACTTGATCATGATTAAAATTTTGGATGATTTGGTCATCAATCTTAACCACGTTTTGGCCATTTCTTAAGCCTAATTTATAAGAATCAGAACCGTCTTTTAAATCCCGAATCTGCCATTGTTTGGTATGTTGTTCAAACACAAGCGAAAAATCAACTGAGGCCAGATCCCCTTCGGTATATTGCATCAATTGTTTATAATCTTCCGCAGACAAATAGCGTGAATAACGATCTAACCCACCCACTAAGCCTTTTATTGCTTGCTGAAATAAAACCTCATCAGGTTTGACATCGACATAGTTATCTTTGACGATGCCATAAATCTGAACAAATTGCTGAATAGAGTCGACTGGAATTTCAACATAATGCTGTTCGGTATCCTCATCAAAGTCCAGTCCACTGGCCACCTCGATCGGAGCTGCAAATATTGAAATTGCGCTGCAACACATTAAAATGCCTGCAAAGATTGCACTCAATTTTACGTGTTGCGTCATTCAATCACCTTTTTATTCGTGGGTTAGGGTCAATAAGTTGCGTCCCTGCATATCAGCAGGTACAGGAAGATGCATCAAGTGCAGTAAAGTCGGCGCGACATCAGCGAGAACTCCACCCTCAGCAATCACAGCCTGAGTCGGTCCAACATAAATCAATGGAACTGCTTCAGTGGTATGCTGAGTATGTACCTGACCACTATGGTAATCCTGCATTTGTTCTACATTACCATGATCTGCCGTAATCAGCATATGACCGTGGTTTGCCATGACCGCTTCATAGACACGACCTAAACAGGTATCGACTGCTTCGACGGCTTTTACTGCTGCATCAAAAATGCCTGTATGTCCTACCATATCGCCATTGGCATAATTTACAACCAATAAGTCATATTCTCCCGAATTAATCGCCTTGACCAATTCATCGGTGACTTCATAAGCACTCATTTCAGGCTTTAAATCATAAGTTGCAACATTTGGAGAGGGAATCAAAATGCGTTTTTCACCCGGATATTCATCTTCACGACCGCCACTAAAGAAAAACGTTACGTGGGCATATTTTTCAGTTTCAGCAATACGCAATTGGGTTTTACCTAAATCAGACAAATATTCACCAATTGAATTTTTCAAATCTTCTGGCATATACGCAACAGGCGCATCAATCGTCGCCTGATAGCGGGTTAGCATGACAAATTTAGATAACGTTGGAACAACTTTGCGATCAAATCCCGCGAAATCCTTTTCAACAAAAGCACGAGTCAACTCACGCGCACGGTCTGCGCGGAAGTTCATAAATACAATGCTATCACCATCTTGAACGTTAGCAAGTTCACCAACACGAGTAGCTTTGACAAACTCGTCACTCTCACCCGCCGCATAAGCTTGTTCCAAACCTTCAACAGCGCTATTCACGACGCGAACTGCTTCGCCTTCTGTCAATAAACGATACGCCTGTTCTACCCGATCCCATCGATTATCACGATCCATCGCAAAATAACGACCAATCATGGTGGCTATGCGACCTTGATCTGGATATTGAGCAAATACATGATCCAGTTTTTCCAAAGAAGGCTGAGCGCTTTTTGGCGGCGTATCACGCCCGTCCAAAAAAGCATGTAAATAGACTTTAGCACCACGTTTTAGCGCAAGCTCACACATGGCAACAATATGATCCTGATGTGAATGTACGCCACCCTCAGATAACAAACCTATAATATGCACTGCACCATGTGCGGCTTTGGCTTTTTCAACCGCATCGACTAGCACTTCATGTTCAAAAAATGCACCATCACGAATTTCTTTGGTAATACGGGTAAAGTCCTGATACAAAACACGACCTGCACCCAGATTCATATGCCCAACTTCCGAGTTACCCATTTGACCATCAGGTAAACCAACATCTTCACCAGAACCAGAAATTAAACCATGCGGATGCTTTTGTTTCATCATCGTAAGATTGGGGGTTTTTGCTGCCAAGAAAGCATTGTCTTCGACCGCTTCACGATGACCCACTCCATCCATAATCACAAGAACGTGAGGGATTTTGCCAGCAGTTGCATCCGTCATGATTGATACTCTTTTTTGTCTACAATTTCGTCGCACTATCTTACCGAATTTTAGTCCAAGACTCTATCCACAGATAATAACTTTAATCATTTAGCACGATTGATTCAGAGGATATGATAGCCATTTGAACATTAACGTGCCCGATATAACAAATAACTGCCCGCCCCAAACATGAACAGAATTGGAATAAAAATAAACCATGCTGGAGATGGCGAATACACCAAACTGGCATAGCCTAAAAAGTCCTGCAAATAGAAAATACTTAGACCAACAAATAAGGCAATCACCAAACGAAAACCCATTGATTGTTGGCGTAAAGGTCCAAAAATAAAGGAACAGGCAATCAGCGTCAGGGCAATCAATGAAAAAGGTGAGCCTACTTTTTTCCAGAATGCAAGCTGATAGGTTTTAGGAATTTGACTATATTCGTGCATATAGCGCATGAAACCGACCAACTCGCTTGGCGCTAACTCTTCAGGATCAAGTGTCACCATATGCACAAATTTAGGCTGTAACGCTAAAGATAAATCTTTCGTTGGAATCCTCTGAAAACTGGCATCACCATTGTCCAATATATTGAGTTGTCGGTTATTTTTTAAAACCCACTCTCCGTCACGAACAAATTGACCTGTTTGCGCGTTGACGACTGTATCTAAGCGATAGTCATGATCAAAAGACGCGACCTGAATGCCATTTAGATTTCCTTTGGAATTGGCATAATCGATATAATAGAAATTATTACCCTCTTTGGTCCAATAACCGCGCACCTCGCCCAGTGCTGCAACTGTGCTTTGAGTTTTAATCCCTTTTGCCTGTTCAGTGGTGTAGGGAATCACCCATTCACTAATACAAAATGACAAAATGACCAACAAAAATGCTGGTCGCATCACCCAACCGACAATTCGCCAGAGACTTACGCCCGAACCGCGCATCACGATCAATTCACTATTAGATGCCATAGAACCCAAGCCCAGCACAGCACCAATTAAAGCAGCAATCGGAATCAGCTTAATGACATTATGAGGTGAATCCCACATCACATATTTAAAAGCATCCCACGCACTATAACCTTCTTTGAGTGAACCTAATTCGCCAATATAAGAAAACAAGATAAATAAGAACACCAGCACCAGAAGCGTTCCTAACATCATCAATGTGGTCGTCTTGGTCACGTATCTGGACAATATCTTTTGAGCTAACATTATGATGATCTCACTTGTTTGATCTTGTGTTTGATCTTCGGTGCAAGGCTTTGTTTTCTAGCAAAGAGCAAGGCAGCAACAAAATAAGTCATTAATATTGCAGGATAAACCCAGATACCAAGTTCACCACGACTAATCCGAGTTTGAGCCGCAATCAGTAAAACGATCATACTGGCAAAAATCATCAATGCAGGAAACAGCTTGAGATAACGTCCTTGACGCGGGGTAACTTCAGATAAAGCCACCGCCAGTGCCAAAGCAACAAACATTGAAAATGGTGCAAAAATTCGCCAACCCAATTGACTGGCAATTACAGGATCATTTCGGTTTTCCCAAAGTTTTGACATCTGTAAAGCCGAAACATCATTAGAGTCGTAAGTGGCTTCTTTATTATTTTCGATGCGAAAACGCCAAGTCTGAAACTCAGCCTGTACATATTTAGCAGTATCAGGGTAAATCTCGTAACGACGTCCTTGAGTAAGATCGACGACACTGGCAGTCTGATCGGCCATTTCGACACGCGTCGCTTCTTTGGCGACAACCAATTGATCGGGCTTCCCTACTTTTTCTGCTTTAATATAAACAAAGATATCTTTTAAGTTTTTTCGATCTTCAGATAATGAACCCGCATAAATGGTGTAAGGGCCAGAAGAAATAAATTCTTTAGGACGTACCAGATCAAAACCTGTTCGCAACGCTTGTGTCGATGACAACTCATTAAACTGGCGTAATCCCCATGGTGATACCCACATCATAAGTACCATTTCGACGATCACAAAAACCAAGGTCATCGGCAGCAATAAACGTGCAAGTTTGTGTTTGCTGACCCCACTGCTATTGAGCACTGCCATTTCATGTTCGACATATAAGCGACCAAATACCAGCATCAATCCAATAAAAAAACTGAGCGGCAATAATAAGATCAAAAACTCAGGTAATCGATAACCAATGATACTGAACAGGACACTGACATCAAGACGTCCCTGTGCGGCAACACCAAAATATTTGATCAGTCTTGCGCCTAGCACGATCAGAGTCAAAATACTGACCACAACCAGACTGGTTGACACGACTTGCTTGACGAGATAACGCCGAATAATCAAAGTGAATACTTCCAAAATGGACAAACGCAATACAGCATAGTTTACCCGAATGTTAAAAATATAAAACCTATCCTACGCTTGCCAATTGAAACTGATGTCAGGAAAGTGTTTCAATGGTAGGCATCAATGAACATATTTAAATAGGCATCCAGACCGCATATGAAATATACGATTAATTCCGCATTGCCACAAAATTCGTCCGCTGAATCATTGGTAATTCTGGTCGATAACAGCAACCTTCAAAGCATTGAAAAAACATATCAAATCAATGAATTAGAACAACTACTTGAGCAAGCACTTTATAAGGCCAATTTCAATGAGAGCTTGCCTCTTATCGGAAAATTAGCAACCATTCCCAATGTCAATTTATTGGGTTTAGGTGAAGCTACCGATCTTAAAGCCACAAAAATGGCGAAACTGGCGCAGAGCATCATTAAAGCCACACAAACCAAATTCAAACAAATTCATATCGATCTTTCGGCACTTCCTGCTGATTTACATTACCTCTTTGCTTTAAGCCTGTCACAAGCAGCTTATGGTTTTGACGAGTTTAAATCAAAAAAGAATGAGTTTGTTCTCGAAACCATCAACTTGATCAGCGCCAATAGCAGTTTAAATTCCGACCAGTTGCAACTGATTGAAGCATTACAATCTGGTCAAGCACTTGCGCGTGATTTAGGTAATCGACCAGGCAATATTTGTTTCCCAGAATATCTGGCAGATCAAGCCAAAGCTCTTGCGAGTGAGTTTCCAGATTTACTCAAAGTCACAGTACTCGATGAACAGCAAATGGCTGATTTGGGTATGAATGCCTTTATTGCAGTCAGCAAAGGTTCTGCGCGTCCAGGACGTATGATCACGTTGGAGTACAACGCTAAACTCGATCAGGCTCCAGTGGTGTTGGTCGGTAAAGGCGTGACCTTCGATACAGGCGGGATTTCAATCAAACCTGCACAAACCATGGATGAGATGAAATTTGATATGTGTGGTGCAGCGTCAGTATTAGGTACGATTCGCACCTTATGTGAAGCACGCTTACCCATCCATGTAGTCGGTGCGATTGCAGCAGCAGAAAATATGCCTTCAGCACAAGCGACTCGTCCAGGCGATATTGTGACGACCATGAGTGGTCAAACGGTTGAGATTCTAAATACTGATGCAGAAGGTCGTTTGGTTCTGTGTGATACGCTTACCTATATTCAGCGCTTTAACCCAACATTGGTGATTGATATTGCCACGCTAACAGGCGCTTGTGTGGTGGCATTAGGTAAAGTGTTAAGTGGTTTATTCTCACCTGATGATGAGCTTGCCAATGAATTATTGCAGGCAGGCGAACAGTCTTTTGACCGCGTTTGGCGTATGCCTGTCAGCGATGATTATCAGGAATTACTTGATTCACCATTTGCGGATATCGCCAATATTGGCGGTCCTTATGGTGGTGCAATTACTGCAGCCTGTTTCCTACAACGTTTTACCCGTGACTATCGTTGGGCGCATCTGGATGTGGCTGGTACTGCTTGGTTATCAGGTGCGAACAAAGGCGCAACTGGACGCCCTGTACCACTTTTAGTCCAGTTCTTGGCAAATCGCGTTAAAGCGCATGGCTAATATTAGCTTCTATTTATTTGAAACCAGTCAGGAACGGCAAGTCGACAGTGCTTGCCGTTTATGCCGTAAGTTATTGAAAAAACATCCTAAGATTTGGTGGTACTGCCCAGATCAAACCTTACAGGGTGAATTGGATGAGGCTTTATGGTCATTTGACCCACAAAGTTTTATTGCGCATGGGGTTAATCAAGTGCATGCACCTGTTTGTATTTCAGCGCAATTACCCGATCAATCTGACTGGTTTGTGTTTAATTTTAACAATCAGGCACTTGAACAAATTGAGCAGTTTGTTCACATTATTGAGATTATTGAAAATAATGAAGCTGCCAAACAGCTTGGGCGAGAAAAATTTAAATTTTATCGTCGTTTAGGGGTCAATTCCCGCACCTTTAAACTGTAACAGTTCATTAAAATGTAAGGAGATGGCGAGTGGCACTCAATGTGGGTCAAGATTTTAAAAAACGTTGGTTAAACGCGCCAGAAACGGTTCGTCAAACTTATCAGGATGATCTTGCCCGAATTTGTGAATTATTACTACCACAGACGGTCATTGAAACATGGACTATACAAGATCAAAAATCACAACAGATCTCTTTGGATAAAATTGATCAAGCTTATGCTGATTTAAAAGCAGAACTAATTGAACAAGCGCGTATTCGTAAACAGCAAGCACTTGAACAATCGCTTGCAGAAAAACGCGAACAACAAGCACAGTATGCTGCATCGCTACAAGCTGATGAAGCTCACAAGTTTCAACAACAAACTCATGAGTTAATGGCTTTACGTCGGCATATTCAGCAAGAGATCGAAACTCAGACCGCTCGTTATCAGCAAAATCCAGATCAAGTCGCGATTGATTATTCTCATGCTCGCCATCAGATATCGGATGATCAAATTCATTCTGAGCTGGAAAGCTTACGTTTACGGCTGGAACTTGAAGCAGATAGCTTGGTTGAACAGGCAGTGACCGTATTTAGAGCCAAACTGCATACCGCAGCGCAAGAAGAAATCGAATACATTCTAAAAAACTCAAATTTTTAGAATGTATATTTTTTCAATTCGTTATGTTTTCCAAATTATCGTCAAACTGGCACATTTTCCTTAGTGATGCCAGAAACCATTAAATCGTGATTAGGTTCAACATCATTAACGATCATCAAACACAAATAAAAATGTCCATGTTAAAAACTGGACACATTTTTTTAGTCACTAAAGCTTTATTTTAAAAAACCATTTTCTGCCAGAAAAGCCATACTAATATCCACCGATTGTTGGCCTTGTTCTGCAGCTTTATCCCCGAGTAAAAGACGTTCAATATATCGCGCCAACACATCCACTTCCAAGTTCACTTTTGCCCCAGTTTTCCACGTCGAAATATTAGTACGTTCAGCCGTATGCGGAATTAAATTCAGGCTTAAAATATTGCCCCGCAAATGGTTAATCGTCAGACTAATGCCATCCACGGTAATCGAGCCTTTTTCTGCCAGATATTTCGCAATTTCCGCAGGTGCCGTCACTTCATAATAAATCGAACGGGCATCTTCACGTACCAATGTAATTTCACCAACAGCATCGACATGACCGCTAACAATATGCCCACCAAAGCGCGTGGTCGGTAACATTGCCTTTTCCACATTGACAGGCTGCCCCACTCGCCATTGACCAAGTGTAGTACGATTAAGACTCTCACGTGATACGTCTGCAGCATACCAGTCACTGCCCCACTCGATTACAGTTAAACAGATCCCATTGGTCGCAATGGAGTCACCTAAATGTACATCGGACATATCTAGATCAGTTTGAATGCGTAAGCGTACATCACCACCTACATTTTGCAGGCTTTCAACCTTACCCAAACTTTCAATAATGCCTGTAAACATGATGCTGCTCCCAATATTGATTCTGCATAAATGCGTTGTTTACCACAGTGCAAGCTGGGTACTCGGTCCAGAGGTATCCACACCACCCAATTCTGCAAAGTGATACAGTTGTCCTAAAAGCTGACGCAGTGGCGGCCCTGATTTGGCATGCGTATCCGTAATCACAATAAACTCGAGTACGCGCGCGCGTTCAGACTGACGCTGTTTACTGACCCGATAACGGGGTACATCTTGAGTTAATAAGGTCACTTTGCCACGTTTCAAATTTGCCGTTAGTAAATCTTTCGGATCAATATTACCATCGGTTGAATAACTGGTCAGGATATAACGCGCATTGATGGTTGCCAGTAATTTTTCATAAGCATCTTTAGCGTGTTTAGATGAATTGTATTGGCTCGGTCTTTCTTTACGCCATGCCCGATCAATCCCGCTCTTGTAACCCTTGGTATCAGGTGGCGGCAAATCTACCTGATCCCAAAGAGTTAATGCATTTAAGACATGATAATTACTGCTATAGGCGTGCTGATTGTAAGGTGGATCCAGATAAGCGACATCCACTTCAAAACCACTCATCTGATTGGCGAGATGCTGTGCATCGACACACCACATTTCAGCCGCAGGCCGCTTGTTATCACCAATTTCACAAAAACGGCTTGGGGTCAGCCAAAGCAAAGATTCAATCCGCTCTAATGCTGTCTGGGTTTTACCGCCCCAGCCTTGATGAAAACTTTTAAACACACCACTGGTATTGCTAACAAAACTAGCGGAATAGAGTAAAGGTGCCAACAATGCACTCATTTCTACATCATTAATCGCGCCTTGTGCCTGCCATGTCGCAATCTGCTGACGAATTGCATCAATCCTCATCCCATTACGACGTTTAAAAAACAAACGGTCGCGACTTGGATCATACACATCATCATTGCGTGGACATAGATTATGTGTGACCCAGCCTTTGACTTCAGGCAAACGGTTTAAATAATCAATAGCGTTTTGATAGCCACCTAACTCTTTAAATGCAGGCGCATCGACACAGGCCAATATCGCATGATTTAAAGCATGACTATAAGGTTCCCAGTCATTGGCAATCACACGATAACCATTTTGCCGAGCCAGACGCGAAACCACACCACTGCCTGCGAAAAAATCGGCAAAAATCGGGGGATTCTTTTTTTTACGATTGAGCGTTCCCGTAATTTCCAGTGCTTCTAAAATCAGATGCAATAATCTGCGTTTATTGCCTAAATATGGCACCAACTGATGAAATAGATATTCATCTGTGGTCCGTGCCGCGTGACGGCGTTTGTGGTAAACCGAAGCCTCTGAATTCATACTGTCTCTTGAATCGGGATAAGTCTTAAGCGAATGTCCTGACCAATTTGAGTCACATCAAACAGCTTAAAGCGAAGTTGCTCTGACATTTTATATAAGTCAGCGCTAAACATGGCACGTGCCGATTGCCCCAATAATGTTGGAGCAATATAGCTAATCATTTCGTCGACCAATTTTTCCTGTAAAAATGCAGTCGCTAGAGTGGTTCCGGCTTCGACCATCACATCATATAAATGATACTCTTTGGACAGTGTGGCAAGAAGTTCACGCAGTGATTGGATAGGCAATTGTATCACACCAAGGTCTGCCAGTTCCTGACGAAATGGCCCCATTACCATCAGGGTTTCAGGTGAATGCAAAATATTTGCGGTCAATGGCAAACGACCTTGTCGATCCAAAACTACACGCTTAGGCTGAACAATAGTTGTAATATCATCCACCTCGGCAAGCTCCCGCACATTCAACTGACAATCATCGGCAAGTACGGTTTGTATACCTGTCATTACCACGGCTGAACGTGCACGCCAATACTGCACATCTAAACGCGCATCTACGCCTGTAATCCATTTGGACTCACCTGATGCCATCGCGGTACGCCCATCCAGACTTGAAGCCACTTTCAGACGGACGTAGGGCAAACCTCCCGCCATCACTTTTAAAAAACCACGGTTCAATTCAATGGCTTCTTGTTCTAGAACACCAACCTGTGTGGTAATCCCAGCATGATTTAAAATTTTTTGACCTTTGCCAGCGACTAAAGGATTTGGATCGAGTGTTGCAATCACCACACGGGCGACTTTGGCAGAGACTAGCGCTTCAGCACAAGGAGGGGTTCGACCAAAATGTGCACAAGGCTCCAAGGTCACATAAGCCGTCGCGCCTTCAGCACGATCACCTGCTTCGCGCAAGGCAAATACTTCGGCATGCGAACCACCAACAGGAGCCGTCGCGCCGCGCCCAATCATCTGATCATCTTTGACAATCACACATCCCACAGCAGGATTCGGGCGTGTTCGATAGAGTGCAGTTTTTGCCTCGGCTAAAGCTTGCATCATCCAGTAATGATCGGAATGTTCTGGGGGATTTACCTTATTCATGCTCTTGTTCACGTTGCTGCATTTGTTCGATTTGACGACGAAACGCTTCGACATCCTGAAAGTCCTGATAGACCGAAGCGAAACGGACATAAGCGACATGATCCAGTGCAAATAATGCCTGCATCACAATCTCTCCAATCATCCGAGATTTAACATCTCTCTCACCTAAGCGCCTTATTTTTAACTGAATATCACTTAACACAGTTTCAATTTGCTCTTGGGTCACAGGGCGTTTTTGTAGGGCGTGCATCAGTGATCGGCGCAATTTGGCCTCATCAAAAGGCTCATTTTTACCGTTTGATTTAATCACACGAGGCATCACCACCTCATAACTCTCAAAAGTTGTAAAGCGTTCACCACAATGGAGACACTCACGTCTGCGACGAATTTGACAGCCTTCAGCAGCAAGACGTGAATCAATGACTTTACTATCTGCGGCGTTACAGAATGGACAATGCATAGCAGCTCAAAATGAATTCATTCTTATAGTTAGTGTAGCAAAGATTAGACAAAGACTAAATCACCTCTCCATAAACAAAAAACAGCCGCTTCGGGCTGTTTTTTTGTACATTTAATTTTTATTATTCAATACGTTCACCATGTTGACTCAAATCTAGACCCATACGTTCATCATCAGCCGAAACACGGATTCCGATAATAAGGTCAATAACTTTAAGGATGATGAAGGTTAATACTGCACTGTAGGCAATTGTTGCTAAAACACCTTCAACTTGAACCCAAAGTTGGTGAATCATATCTGTAGGTGCTTTGTCGCCCATAATGAATGAGCTTGCAAATACAGCAGTCAAAATTGCACCGACCATACCACCAACGGCATGTAAACCAAAAGCATCCAAAGAATCATCTGCTTTTAAGATACGTTTGAGTCCTGAAATACCCCAGAAACAAACCACACCACCAATTAAGCCCATCACTAACGCACCGCCAACAGTTACAAAACCTGCTGCTGGAGTAATGACAACCAAACCTGCGATTGCACCAGATGCACCACCTAAAACAGATGCTTTGCCACGTACAATTTTTTCAACAATTAACCATGAAATCGTGGCTGCCGCTGCTGCAACCTGAGTCGCAACTAAAGCATAGCCTGCTGCACCATTGGCACCCAACGCAGAACCACCGTTGAAACCGAACCAACCCACCCAAAGTAAACTTGCACCAATCACAGTTAAGGTCAAGTTATGTGGCGCCATTGACTCTTTACCAAGACCAATACGTTTACCCAACATATAAGCGGCTACTAAACCAGCTACACCAGAGTTAATATGGACAACCGTACCACCAGCAAAGTCAAGCGCACCATCACTGCCTAACCAGCCGCCGCCCCATACCCAGTGAGTAATTGGTGCATAAACCACAATCACCCAAATAGTAATAAAAGCAACAAATGCACTAAACTTCATACGCTCTGCGACTGAACCACTAATAATAGCCACAGTAATAATTGCAAAGGTCATTTGGAATATAACAAAGAGAATTTCTGGAATCGTGCCACTTAGTGCCTCTGTAGTAATCCCAGACAACATAAATTTGTCCAGACCACCCACGAAGGCATTACCACTACCAAAGGCCAGTGTATAACCAATAACCACCCAGACCAGACTGACAATAGCTGCCGCAACAAAACTATGTGCCATGGTACTTAATACGTTTTTTTTACGAACCATACCACCATAGAACAAGGCAAGTCCTGGAATCGTCATTAGTAGTACTAATGCAGTCGAAATAAGAATCCAAGCAGTATCGCCTGTATCAAGCTTTGGTTCAGCTTTAGGAGCTTCTGTTACAGGCGCAGGCTCAACTGCAACGACAGTTGTATCTGCCACTGGAGTGTCTGTTGTAGTCACTACAGTCATTGTTTCAGTTGCTGGTGTCGATGCGGCTTCTTCAGCCCATGCGGCTGTTCCACCAAGAAGCGCACTAGATAAACCTAGTGCTAAAAGCATTTTTTTCATTTGTATCCCCCAACCTAAAATTTTGTGAGTTATGCCGTATTCAGCAAACTTTGTGCCAACACTTAAACAGCGTCTGGGCCAGTTTCGCCTGTACGAATACGGATCACTTGTTCCAGATTTGTCACAAAGATTTTTCCGTCACCAATTTTTCCTGTGCTAGCAACACGCGTAATTGATTCGATGACCGCATCGACCATTTCATCGCTAATCGCAATTTCAATTTTCACTTTAGGAAGAAAATCAACGACATACTCTGCACCACGATACAGTTCAGTATGACCTTTTTGACGACCAAAACCTTTCACTTCAGTGACAGTAATCCCCTGAACACCAATTTCAGAAAGTGCTTCACGCACATCGTCTAATTTAAATGGTTTTACAATAGCAGTTACGAGCTTCATGTTTGTTTTCCTTCGGCTTATTTCACCAGTAAGGTTTTATGTTCAATTTTCATGCCAATATTTCTTAGGTTGAGGGAATCAGAAATGATCAACGTGATTTTGTCTTTATAACCTATTTGCGCTACAAGATGTAGCATCTCCCTTTAATTTAAACATTTTTCTACTTTGTTTTGCAGTTTGGCTATAAAAATAGGTTGATTAATCGGAGAGCACTAGGGTCAATATAAAAGCAGTGGTAAACTGCACGCGGAACATATTATTTACGCGGATATCTCATGATTGAAACACTATTACAGGCGATACTTGAACAAGTCGACCAACCTAAAAAAGACCTTGAAAATAATTTAAGAGCTTTGCTCAATGAAGCTGTAGAGAAGCTGGATTTAGTTTCAAAACAAGAAATTGATCGTCAACGTCTGGCACTTCAACATGCCAACCAGCGTCTTAGCCAATTACAGGAACAAATGAATCTTTTAGAGGATATGATTCAAAACAAAAAATAAGCACCAACTCAGTGCATAAATATTTTAAAACGATTAAAAATAAAGCACCATAATGGAACAATATCAAAATGTCTTTTGCAAAAATTTTAACCCGTGGGGTTTTAGGGTTACACGCTCCTTTAATTGAGGTCGAAGTTCATTTAAGTCAGGGGCTTCCATCGCTCACGATCGTTGGGCTAGCAGAGGCAGCAGTACGTGAAAGTAAGGATCGAGTACGTTCTGCGATTATTAACAGTGGTTTTCAGTTTCCAACCAAACGCCTCACGATTAATCTCGCACCAGCCGATTTGCCGAAGGATGGATCCCGTCTTGATCTCGCGATTGCTTTAGGGATTCTGATTGCTTCTGGACAGTTGCCTGAGGCTTGTACAGATGGATTTGAATTTATTGGAGAATTGGCTTTGGATGGACATTTAAGACCTGTCACCAGTGCTCTAAGCATAGCGATGGCATGTCAACAAGCCCAACATCAGCTTTTTATTCCCAAGGCAAATCTTGAACAAGTTGAACAGCTTTCTGAATTTCAACTTTATTCAGCTAACCATTTAAAACAGGTCTGTGAACATTTTCTGGGAGTACAGCCTCTTTCTGCTCACATCACTCAACATAACAGTCATATTCAAGCTTACAAATATGATCTGATTGATGTAAAAGGACAATTACGACCACGTCGTGCGCTTGAAATTGCCGCAGCAGGAGGACATTCTTTATTATTTAAGGGGCCGCCGGGTACAGGTAAAACGTTGTTAGCTTCACGTCTACCTAGCATTTTGCCGCCATTATCGACACAAGAAAATCTTGAGGTCGCTAGTATCTATTCGATTGCCAATCATCAGCATCATTTTGGGTTACGTCCTTTTCGCGCACCGCATCACACTGCCTCTGCGATTGCATTGGTAGGTGGAGGCTCACATCCTAAACCTGGCGAAATTACACTGGCTCATTTAGGCGTTTTATTTTTGGATGAGTTACCAGAGTTCGATCGCAAAGTGCTTGAAGTATTGCGACAACCACTTGAATCTAAAGAAATCGTCATTTCACGCGCCTCTCGACAAATTACTTTTCCTGCCAATTTTCAGTTGATTGCTGCGATGAATCCATGTCCATGTGGCTATGCATTTAATCAAGATAGTCGCTGCCAATGTTCGCCTGAATCAATTCAACGTTATCAAAATCGGATTTCTGGTCCTTTGTTAGATCGAATCGATTTACATATTGATGTGCCGCCGTTACAGGTTAATGAATTACAAAGTACAGCAGCAGTTGAGGATTCTCTCACTGTTCGTAGCCGAGTAATCGATGCTTATCAGACCCAAATTAATCGTCAGCAAAAAGCCAACTTTGCACTTTCACCGCAAGAACTTGAGCGATACGCGATGCTTGATTCTACTGCACAAAAAATGATGGAAACGGCTCAACAGCGCATGAATCTATCGGCACGTTCTTATCATCGTATTTTACGTGTTGCCCGAACAATTGCAGACTTATCTCAGAGCTCAGATATTCAAAGTGTACATTTGTCAGAAGCTTTATCTTATCGACAAACAATATGATTTTAATAAAAAAATGCCTCAACAAAGAGGCATTTTTTTAACATATGAAAATTAGAAAGATTTAGATAGCGTCAATACTGCACCTAAATCATATGGTTTTTTACCCGCATCCGTCATACCTGATGTACTCACATCGGTACCTACACCTGCGAGTTCAGCCGTAACACCTAAAATGTTGTATTGCACACCAAATTTATAATCGAGATAACTGTCGTCTTTACCTGGCCCACCTGCAACAACACTTAAAGAATCTTTATTTTTCAGCTTGTTATAACCCAAAGAAGCGACACCCGTAAAACCTGTATCTGCAATCGGAGCACTATAACCTAAATTAAAATACCAGAAGTCGTCAGTACGCCCCCAATAGTCAGGTGAGTACGTTATCATGGTGGTAATACTATCACCTTTAAATAATGAATCAGCGAAGATTAATTTTCCGTAAAACTCAGTAAAGTTTAACCCTGATTTTTCATTGTAAGGATTGGTAAAGTTAGATTTTGCGCCAATATAACCATAATAAGTAACCCCTACATCATAACCAATACTATAATTTGGAGTTGCCTTGAAAGAGCTTGCATAACCTAAGGTTGCATCCGTTTCAGTTGAGTTACCATCAATACCGAAATCGACACTTGAACCAAATAATGCAAGATAAGCTCCTGATTCGTGATTAATGGTAAAACCACCCTGAATTGCAGGGTTATTTGAGCTTTGAGTCACACCACGGAAACGATAATCGGTGGTAGCAGCAACATTACCTGAAACTGAAAAACCTGCCATTGATGGTTTGTCTTCAGCCATTGCAGCAGTTGAACCAACAGCCATAACACTCAAAGCTACTGCTTTACATGCAAATTTTTTCATTCTGATCTCCCCCATAGTCGGATTACTCCGACGGATATTGTGTTTTAAATTGCATCGATGTTGATTTAGCAAATGCTATGCCAACTTTTAGACAGCTCATCTCTTTTATTAAATTAAAGACACAAAAAAGGAGAAAATATTGAAGTTGAATCTATCAACTTTAAGCACCCCAAATTGGCTTCAAGCCTTGCTGCAATCGAAATGTAGTGTGCATGATTAGATTGTAAAGTTTCCATTCGTTTTAATGAGACTGTCATCATTTTTATATAAAGGCTTTGATAACATTAATAGATGTCATTAACGATGAATACATTTCAGTCAACGATGTAACAAAAAATATGAGATAGCGTAGTTTTGGGTCTTTTTTTAACTTTGCATAATAATTGTGCATTTTTTAAGTGCATTCTTATTTTATTTAAATTAACTAAAAAATATCAAAAAATTAATCAAATAAAGTTAACAAAAAATCTGCTATTTCTAAATTGCATATATACATTAGTAAAATAATTTAATGGAAATGATATCTTTTCTATAGATTATCTATACAATTTGTTCATTTTCTGAGTCCCACTTAGAAATCCATTTTAGATTTATTTTTGAGGTATTCAATGCTAAAAGCACAACAGCTTACTTTAGCAGTTTTGGTTAACGCTGCCCTTATTTCCTCAGCGTATGCAAGTGAACAAAGTGAAGCAAAAGGTTTTGTTGAGGGTGCTAGCGCATCGGTTCTATTACGCAACGGTTTTATTCAACGCGATAAAAAGAATGGTTTTGAAGATACCAACTCATGGCTGCAGTCTGTCATGCTGAATCTTGAGTCTGGCTTTACCCAAGGTCCTGTCGGTTTTGCAGCAGGTGTAGTTGGTGATTTTTCTTTTAAATTAGGCGATAACTATCATGCTGGCAACAGCATGATTGCGCTAAAAAATAATGGTGCTCGTGATGCTAACGGTCGTGTAGATCCATACGACCAATGGACACGTGGTGGTGGTTATGTCAAAGCTCGGGCATCAAACACAACTTTAACCTATGGTACACAAATTTTAGATTTACCCGTCCTTGCAAGTATGACGACACGTAACGTGCCTGAATATTTTGAAGGAACACTTATTACTAGCCGTGAAGTTAAAAACTTGGAAGTGGTTGCAGGTAAATTTACCAAGAACCAATTACCTGAGCAGATTGCATCTGACCAAAACCACTTGGACCGTGCTTACGTCTGGGGGGCAAAATACCAATTTAATGATCAGTTAAAAGCATCTTATTATGGTGCTGATCTGAAAGACAAACTTGAACGTCATTATGTCAATGTCAATTATAAGCAACCCCTTGCCAATAAAGACTCATTGACTTATGACTTCAGTGGCTACCATACCAAGTTTGAACCAGGGACAACCTACTCTGCGACTGGTCCAGCCGATGAAGACAAGAAAAATAATATCTGGGCGATATCTGCAACGTATAATACTGGCCCACATACAGGTATGTTGGCTTATCAACAAAATACAGGCAATGTTGGCTATGACTATGGCCAAAATGGCGATGGTGGTCAAAGTATTTATCTGCCAAACTCATACCTATCTGACTTTATTGGTAACCATGAAAAATCTGTACAGCTCCAATACACTTATGACTTTGCTGATTTAGCTGTTCCTGGTCTGTCATGGACAACCGCTTATGTTTATGGTTGGGACATCCGAGTAAATAACTTGACTGATGATGCCAAAGAGCGCGAGTTCTTCAATCAGGTGTCTTATAAAGTCCAAACGGGCCCTGCCAAAGATTTAAATATCCGTGTACGTAATTCAATTTATCGCGCCAGTGATGAATATCAAACTAATGCCTATCTTGGTGATACCAACGAATGGCGTATCTTTGTTGATTTCCCGATTAAATTTTTCTAATCGGTTAAAATCAATCTGATACAAAAAAACCCTACATTCAAATGTAGGGTTTTTTTAGTTTTATCGCACAGAATAAAACTTATTTTTTCGCAGCTTCAATCGCTTTTACAACTTCTGCTTTGGCAACATCCGCGCCTTCCCAACCACTGATTTTGACCCATTTTCCTGGCTCTAAATCTTTATAGTGAGCAAAGAAATGTTCAACTTGGTTAATCAAAAGTTGCGGAAGATCCGTATATTCTTTTACATCTTTATAAAGTGGTGACAATTTTTCATGTGGAACAGCAATTAATTTAGCATCAATCCCACCATCATCTTCCATGTTCAATTTACCCACTGGACGGCAACGAATAACTGAACCCGCCGCAACTGGATAAGGGGTCACAACTAAGACATCCAATGGATCGCCATCTTCTGACAATGTATTTGGCACATAACCATAGTTCGCTGGGTAGAACATTGCTGTCCCCATAAAACGATCTACAAATAATGCATCTGAATCTTTATCAATTTCGTATTTGATTGGCGCAGCATTCGCTGGAATTTCAATGATAACGTAAATATCATTTGGTGCATCTTTACCCGCAGGGATATTGTGGTAGCTCATAGCAACACTCTTTTAACGGTTAAACCAATTTAAATCGCGACGATTATAACGGTTTTCTAGGTGAAACTGCGTCGTTTATACAATTTGGCAAAGGATTTTTTTCATGTTCCCGACCAATTTGAAACCAAGATCTAACCCATATATTATTTATGATTTCTATAATAACCGAATAACCAAAATCAATAGAGAAATTGGACACAGCATGGACAGCAACCAGATAATTGAGCGTAACGTTGCCCAATTGATTAAGTAGCAAATACCGTAAAAAATGCGTAAAACCAGATAAGCAATTCCAAAGGTCATGATAATACTTTGCGGTAAAACCATATACTCTGCCATGAGTATGGCTGCAATAAATAAGGGTAAACTTTCAAAACTATTTTGCTGCGCGGCATTCGCACGGGCAGCTATGCCTGTGCTTTTTGCTAGAAATTCACGTGGATTTTGATTATCTTTCGCCTTAAACCCCGCATTAAATTTGGCAATTATGGTAAACACATAAGGTAGTAAACATGCCGCCAAAATCAGATAAATAATGCCACTGATGCCCTGCATAATCTCGTTCTCAAGATGTATTTATTTAAATTGCCTTATCATAGCATGGTGTTTTGTGAGGAAATTCGCTTAAATAGTGTGTTTTTATAAATAAGACTATCAAGTGAGATCCTAATGAGCAATTCTGATCAAGATCAACTGTTCAGCGAACTGGCCAAACAGCGCCAAAACCAATTAAAAGTTGATCGTATCCTCAAAATTGTTCTTCCTCTCACAGCATTTTTGATTAGTGTAATTTGTGCCAACCTCAATTGGCAGTCAACCTTAGGAACATTTGTGATTTTAACGATTGCCTTTATTGCAGTCGGTATTAAGCGCCAAACTTTATGGCATTGGCTCGTAATTTTGGTCGTGTATTGCACAATAGATAATTATTTTAGTTTTGGTCAATTTAATTTAAGCGCGCTTCGCTTACAACTCGGTGCGATGTTGTTATTTACTGCAATGATTGGAATCGGTCGACCGTATATTGACCGTTGGTTTATCAAGTCTGCACCATAATTTTGAAAATAAAAAATGCCTGAAAGCTCAGGCATTTTTTCAACGGTTAATTTATGCAGTTTTCCGCAAATCTTTCCGTAAGATTTTACCTACGTTCGATTTTGGTAATTCATCCATAAACTCCACATATCGTGGACGTTTATAACCTGTTAAATTTTCTTTGGCAAAGCTTAGAACTTCTTCAGTAGTGAGTGAAGGATCTTTCTTCACAACAAACAGTTTTGGCACTTCACCCGATTTTTCATCTGGGACACCAATGGCTGCAACTTCTAGAACTTTTGGATGTTTTGCGACAACTTCTTCAATTTCACTTGGATAAACGTTAAAGCCAGACACCAAAATCATATCTTTTTTACGATCTACAATTTTGACATAACCACGGCTATCCATGACACCGATATCACCTGTACGGAAGAAACCATCGGCTGTCATCACCTTCGCTGTTTCATCTGGACGATTCCAATAGCCTTTCATGACTTGTGGGCCGCGGATCGAAATTTCGCCTTGTTCACCCAAAGCAACTTCATTGCCATCATCATCTAAAATTGCAACATCGGTCAATGGCAAAGGAATACCAATCGTTCCACTGAACTCTTGAGATGCTGGTGGATTGGCTGTTGCAACTGGAGAAGTTTCAGACAATCCATAACCTTCAATAATGTTAGTACCTGTAATCTTTTTCCAAGCTTCAGCCGTTGACGGAAGCACTGCCATACCGCCCCCCATCGCCATTTTCAATTTGCTATGATCAAGCTGTTTGAATTCTTCATTATGAACCAATGCATTGAACAAAGTATTTACAGCGGGGAAGAATGAAGGCTGATATTTACGTAATTCTTTAATCACAGCTGGCAAATCACGTGGGTTAGGAATCAGAACATTGGCTTGCCCTTTGTACATGCCATACATGGCACAAACCATAAACGCAAAAATGTGATAAAGCGGCAGTGCACAAAAAATACGATCATTTTTATCGCCATCTTTGTCACCAAATTTACTTTGGAAGATACCATCACATTGCAGCATATTTGCAACAAGATTACGATGGGTCAGCTCAGCACCTTTAGAGACCCCCGTTGTTCCACCTGTATATTGGAGCACAGCCGTGTCACTTAAAGTCAAATTTGGACGCTTATAACTGTTTGGACTGATTTTATTCAATGCTGTATTAAATTTAATATGTCCTGGAATATTCCAGTCTGGAATTTGTTTTCGTACTTTACGCAGTACAAAATTAACCAAAGTTCCTTTCAATGTACCCAGCATGTCACCAACTGAAGCGACAACCACATGCTTAACAGGCGTTTTACCAATAATACTTTGATAAACGCTAGCAAAGTTTTCCACAATCACAAGCACTTCTGTACCTGAATCATTCAACTGATGTTCAAGCTCACGTGCAGTATATAAGGGGTTAACATTGACCAACACCAAACCTGCACGGAATACACCTAAAGCGACCACAGGGTATTGCAATACGTTCGGCATCATCACTGCGACACGCGCACCTTTTGCCAGACCCAAGCTTTGTAAATAGGCAGCAAATTTACGGCTTGCTTCTTCCAATTCACTGAAAGTTAGGACTTTATCCATAAAGATAAAGGCATCACGTGAACCAAACTTTTGAAAATTACGTTCAAATACATCATTTAATGACGTATTTTCTGGGGGTAATTCTACTGTTTCTGGAATCCCTGTTTTGTGGTACTCAGCAAACCATATTTTTTCCATAACGCCATTATCTCCAATCAGTAATCCTTAAATCAAAACTGTTTATCAATGTGAGAGTCTTGTTTTGACTTGTTTGCTCTACACACTGCATTCATTTCCGCGAATATAGACTATATATAGCCTAAATATCGCAGCAGATGCCAGAACTATCTCTGAATCAACAGTCTATTTGCTTTTTGATATCCTCGTGGTAAGAGTTGCCCCTTCGTCGCACGTTTACCAGCATACTTGAGGAGATCATCACCTTTTAATTTTAATTGTTGCTGTCCTGCAACCACCTGAATTATTTCATTTAAATTCAATGCTGTCATGGATAAAATCTGTTCTTTGCTATCAAGTTGTATCAACTTGTTACCCTTGCCTTTATTGAGTATTGGTAATTCTGACATCTCAACAATCAATAAACGTCCTGCGGAACTCAGGATTGCAACATGGGTAGCATCCTGTACCGGAATAAGTGGTAAGGCATGTGATTGTTCAGGTACGCTCAAAAATGCTTTACCTGCTTTGGCACTCGTATCCAGTTGTTTGACCTGACTCTTAAAGCCGTAGCCTGCGCTACTCGCCGCAATCAATTCCTGTTCATCATCGCCAATATAAACCTGTATAAACGACACACCATTGGCTGGCGATAACTTGGAGCTTAAAGGCTCACCAGAACCTCTAGCAGAAGGTAAATTGGCAATCGGTAATGCGTAACTCCTTCCTGTTTCATCCAGAATATAAGCGCGCTGATTTGATTTACCAACTGCATGACTTAAGTATTGATCACCCGCACGATAGTTCAAATTCTCTGCGTCCACGTCTGCGCCCTTGGCACAGCGAATCCAGCCTGCTTCTGATAAAACCACCGTCACGGTTTCTGCAGGCATGAGATCCTGTTCACGAATCTGTACCGCGTCTTCACGTTGAACCATTGGAGAACGACGATCATCTCCAAATTTTTTCGCGTCTTCTTTAAGTTCATTAATAATCAGATTTTTTAGTGATTCTGGATTACCCAGTTGTTCACGGATCACAGCAGCTTTGGCTTCTAATTCTTCTTGTTCACGACGAATTTCCATTTCTTCAAGTTTAGCCAAATGCCGTAACTTCAACTCTAAAATCGCTTCGGCCTGTATTTCATCAATCCCAAAGTGTGCCATTAGCTCTTGTTTAGGTTGATCTTCTTCACGGATGATACGAATTACTGTATCAATATCCAGATAGGCAATGAGTAAACCTGCCAAGATATGTAAGCGTTTTTCAATCTTGTTTAAATGATACTGTAAACGGCGTGTGACGGTTGCTTTACGGATATCAATCCATTCCAGCAGAATACGACGAATCGATTTGACTTGCGGACGACCATCCGCGCCAATCATATTCAAATTGACACGATAGCTGGATTCAAGATCCGTGGTCGCAAACAAATGACTCATCACCGTTTCTGCATCAACGCGGTTGGAGCGCAGAACAATGACTAAACGGGTTGGATTGGTATGATCAGACTCATCACGAATATCACTCACCAACGGCAGTTTTTTAGCCTGCATTTGATCGGCAATCTGGGTAATTACTTTAGAACCAGACACTTGATAAGGCAAATCCGTAATGACGATTTCACCCTTTTCAATGTGATAAATGGCACGGACACGATAACTACCACGACCTGTCGTTTGTATTTTAAGTAGTTCATCCTGTGGTGTAATAATCTCAGCTTTAGTCGGTAAATCAGGTGCTGGAATATATTCAGCCAGTTTTTCATCCGATGTTTCAGGGTTACGAATCAGGGCGATCGTACCTTTCACCACTTCTCGCAAATTATGTGGTGGAATATCAGTTGCCATCCCAACTGCAATACCAGTCGTGCCATTTAATAAAATATTCGGAACACGCGCTGGTAAAGTGACAGGCTCTTTCATGGAACCATCAAAATTATCCTGCCAGTCACAGGTACCTTGTCCAAGTTCGCTCAATAATAATTCGCTAAACGCTGAAAGCTTGGCTTCGGTATAACGCATGGCAGCAAAAGATTTCGGATCATCTGGTGAACCCCAGTTACCTTGCCCTTCAATCAGGGGATAACGGTAACTAAAAGGTTGTGCCATCAACACCATTGCCTCATAACACGCCGAATCACCATGCGGATGATATTTACCCAATACATCGCCCACTGTACGTGCCGATTTCTTCGGCTTCCCACTATGTTTTAGACCCAACTCACTCATGGCATAGACAATACGTCGTTGCACTGGCTTTAAACCATCACTGATATGAGGCAAAGCACGATCCATAATCACGTACATGGCGTAATTCAGGTAGGCTTGTTCAGTAAATTCGGCAACGGAACGGTTTTCTGTCGCATGGTGCGCAAGGCTGGACATATTCGAGAATGATCCTCATCAATTTTTCTATTCATGGTTATGCTAAGTGGCAGTGCATCAGGATACAAGACCTTACTATCATGCACCGCGTCAAATGATATCTTATGGACTAAAACTATCCATTTTATGAAGTATGTTCAACCTCTTTTTATTGTTATAAGCCAATCGACTCCAATGTTTTACCTTGTGTTTCCTCTCCCAGAATAAGAACAACTACAGCCACCGCCAATAAAACCGCAGTAAACATCATAAATACGTGATGAAAGCCATTTTGTACGACCATCATCTGCGTCACCACCAAAGGTGCCGCAATCCCTCCAATTCGACCAATCGCCGATGCCCAGCCTGAACCAAATGCACGAATGTTAGCGGGATACTGTTCGGGGGTATAGGTGTAAAGTACGCCCCATGCACCCAGATTAAAAAATGACATCAAACAGCCCCAAAACATAATCATGTTGACACTTTGCGCTTGCCCGAAAAAGTAGGCTGCAATCGCGCATCCTCCAATAAAGCCTGCAAGTGTCATCTTACGTCCCAGACGTTCTACCAACCATGCAGCTGCAACATATCCTGGAAGTTGCGCCAGTATCATAAATAAAACATATTCAAATGACTGCACAACACTATAGCCTTGTTTTACCAATAAACTCGGTAGCCAAGTAAAAATCCCGTAGTAGGAGTAAACGATACCGAACCAGATTAACCATAACATTAAAGTTCGTCTTGCAAACGGTGATGACCATAGCTGACGAAATGATACTTTTCGTTGTTCTGCAACAGGTTTTACTTCAATTTTTTCAACCACAGCAACCCCAGCTTGTTGCTCAAGCTGTTGCACCAGTTCATGTGCTTCATCAATACGACCACGATTAATCAAATAAGGAATTGATTCAGGTACTTTTTTTATAATCACGAAGACATATAGCGCGGGTAAGCCACCCAGTAAGAAAGCCATATGCCAACCGAATTTTGGAATAACAAAATAAGAAATCAGCGCTGCCACCAGCCAACCCAATCCCCAGAAACTTTCCAGCAAGACAATAAAACGACCACGTACCTGTGCTGGTACATATTCACTGACCAACGTCACCGCAACAGGGAGTTGTCCACCTAATCCAAGCCCGACGATAAAACGGCAAATCAGTAAAGAGGTCAAATTTGGCGCAAATGCGCAGGCAGCAGTTGCAAGGCTATATAACATCAACGTACAGGCAAAAATGGTCTTTCGTCCAAAGCGGTCTGCCAATCCACCAGAAAATACCGCACCAATCGCCATACCAATAAAACCAATACTGACAATCCAACCGCTTTCGGCAGGTGTCAGCGCCCAGTCTTTGACTAAGGTTGTCATGATAAAAGCAATGATACCTGTATCCATGGCATCAAACATCCAGCCCAATCCCACTACGCAAAGTAAAGTATAGTGGAACTTGCCAATAGGTAAGTTTTGTACACGAGAGACTAAATCCATAGACTGAGCAACCTTGAAACTTGGGCTTAATTTTTATTGATTGGCAGAATAATCGGTTTTTTTCATCATTATGTAGCTCCTCTTTTTTCATTAAGGAAGGAAAAAGAGTTATGAAAACAATCTAATATAAACGTATTTTTACATTAAAGTTCAAACTATATTTTTAAATTTCAGCATTCAAGTTAAATGTTATATTTCGATTCAAGTTAGCGACCCATTCCACGGTATTTTCAATTATTTTAGCGCTGGTTTGCCTAAATGTAGCACAGTTAAATCTTTCAACATGGGCTGACCAACATTGGCATGAATCGGATAATCTTCGACTTGTGCTGTAAGCTGATAACCCCGCCTTTGATAAAAATCCAGCAATTCTGTACGTGCTGAAAGCACCGACATCTTAAAACAAGACACTGAATATTTTTCGATTAAATAATGTTCTGCGGCTTGGAGTAATTGTTTCCCTATGCCTTGATTTTGAAACTCAGGATGCGTAGTGAGCATGCCAATATAGCCTGCATCCTGCCTTTTTTGTACATGCACACAGCCAACAAGTTGCTTGTGTTGTAATAATAAAAGGACGGCGGCATTGGAATTCATCAAATCCTGAAGCTGATCAGCATTGATACGATCACCCTCTACAATCAGAGCCTCAGATGTCCAACCCTCATGCCCTTTATTGCGATAAGAAAAATTGACTAATTCAACAATAGCAGCAATGTGATGTTCTGTTGCTTCAATCAACATAGACCGAGTCCTTTTATCCAAACTCTGAAGTTCTTTTAATGCCGATCTGTGGAAGAAGCAGAATCACTGTCATCATCCTGATAAATAAATTTTGGCATTTCCAGACCAAAATAAATCGCAATACAACGCAATGCAAAACCAAAGACCAGTGTGAAAATTACCGTGAGCTCAAGTGACATGCCAATTTCAAGACATACCCAATAACAAATGACCGCGACAAACGAAATACTGGCATATAATTCACGGCGGAACACTAGCGGTACGTCATTACACAGGATATCCCGCAAAATACCGCCAGACACGCCCGTCAATACCCCTGCAACAGCCGAGACAATAAAACCATGTCCCATTTGTAATGCAATCTGACAACCAATAATGGTAAAGCCTATGAGCCCTAATGCATCGAGTAATAAAAAGATATTGCGTAAATGACGCATCCATTTCGCGATTAAAATGGTGATAAACGCGGCCGCACAGGTCAACATCAGATATTCAGGATGCTTCACCCAAGTCAGCGGATAATGCCCCAATAGTACATCACGCACCGACCCCCCGCCTAATGCGGTTACACAGGCAATCAACATCACCCCGAACCAATCCATACTTCGCCGACCTGCCGACAATGCTCCAGTCATTGCTTCAGCGGTAATTGCAACAATATAAATAATAGTCAGTAACATTGCCCTTCATCCACGTCGGGGAAAATATCGCGGTTATTCTACGGTAAACTTATAAAAATTGCGCACAGCACTGCTTAAATTTTTTACCGGAACCACAAATACAGGGTTGTTTCATCGTGAAATGATGATCTACAGTCGGATCAAGAAAGTACCATTGCCCCTGATGTTGGACAAAATATGAAAGCTCATGATGTACTTGTACTGTATTGCCGTCATGATAGTGTGCTTTAAACTCAACGGATGCATGGGTTTTGTCTAATTTTGGCAGATGTTGTATGACTTCAAGCTTGAGCCATTGATTTCTCTGACTCCATTCACGAATGGCGACGCGATCCAGACTAGGTTGTTGACCGAGTGCCGTCGTTTCAATCAAATAATCAATTTGTTGCTGTGCAAAAGCACTATAACGAGAGCGCATAAGCTGTTCAGCCGACTGTGCCACTGTTAGTTTTAAGTGCAAAGGCTCACAACAATTTGCATAATCACCTTGACCACAAGGACATTGAATTGCGGAACTCATAGCGCTCTCGATTATAAAAAATTAAGTATGAAAAATAGCCCTATCAAGGGCTATTTCAATGATCACTATTTAACGATCCCTCGCTGAAACATCAATCATTTTTCTTCGGCAATGTTTCATCTACAATCACATGGACTTTCTCAATTTTATGTCCATCCATGGTGACCACCTCAAAAATATAGCCATCCGCATGAACCTTTTGACCATTTTCAGGCAAACGTCCCAAGTGAAACAAGATATAGCCCGATAAGGTAGAATATTCTTCAGTTTCATTGACCAAATCACGATTCAGCAATAATGATACATGACGAATGTCAGTTGATCCTTCCAGCATGAGCGAACCATCTTCCAGACTTTCTGCAACCGCTTCCAGTTCATCTTCATCAGGAAACTCTCCCGCAATCGCTTCGAGTACATCGATTGGGGTCACGATCCCTTCAATCGAACCATATTCGTTTAGTACAATCGCCATTTGCAAAGGTGCCTGACGCAATTGTTCCATCACCATCAATACCTGTGCATTTTCATGCACAATCACAGGTTCACGTAAGTGGTGACTAAAATTAATGGCCCCTGTTTCGATATATTCGTTTAAGACTTTATGGGTCAGTGCAATGCCTTCGATATTATCCAGTTCACCTCTGGCGACGATCAAGCGCGAATGGGTCATCGAAAGCAAGCGCTGCTTTAAGGCTTCAGGCTCTTCTTCCAGATCAATCCATTCCAGTTCAGGTCGCGGGGTCATCACAGATTTAGCAGGTCGCTCTGAAAGCCCTAACACACCCTGTACCATCACACTGTGGTAAGCACCATTCTCTTCATCAAACATCTCGTCGGCAAAGGCTTGGGTTGCCAATACATCTTCATTTTCATTTTGCGAGTTATCGCTACTGCCTGCATTATTTTTACCCCCTAGCATTTTTAAAACCGCAGAGGCTGTTCGATAACGCAAATCGGTGGTGGTCACTGCTTTTTCCTGATTATGGCGCATGGCCTGATTCGCCATTTCGATCAACACGGCAAAACCAATAGCAGCGTATAAATAACCTTTTGGAATATGGAAACCAAAACCTTCCACGACTAGCGAGAAACCGATCATCATCAAAAATGCCAGACACAGAATGACCACGGTCGGGTGTTTATTGACAAATTCCATAAGTGGCTTGGAAGCCCACAGCATGATTCCAACCGCGATAATGACTGCAATCATCATCACCGACAAATGTTTGACCATTCCTACCGCAGTAATCACACTATCCAGTGAGAATACGGCATCCAAAACTACAATCTGTACAATCACCATCCAAAACGTAGCATGTACTGGATTTTCTTCTTTTTGAAATTGCTTGCCTTCTAAACGTTCATGCAATTCCATGGTGCCTTTAAATAATAAAAATACGCCACCGAACAGCAAAATGAGGTCACGCCCAGAAAAAGGATGATCAAAAATATAAAATAACGGGCTCGTTAAGGTCACTACCCAAGCAATTGAGGCCAATAAAATCAGACGCATGCCAAGCGCCAGAATCAGACCGACAATACGGGCAGTATTACGCTGCTCGGGAGGTAATTTTTCAGCCAAAATGGCAATAAAAACCAGATTATCGATACCCAGAACAATTTCCAGAATCACAAGTGTGGCAAGACCCACCCATGCAGAAGGGTCAGACATCCATTCAAAGATCATAGACAAGTCTCCCACTGCGATGTGATATTGTTCTTATTCTGAGGCAGCGCGATATTTTTCTCGCTAAAAATAAGGCTCAAATTTTGTTGTATAGACAAAGAAAAAACGAAGTGACGACAACCACTACCCATGGGCATAAATTTGTTGTTAAACAGGTTTTCAGTATAGGCAAGATTTTTTAAAAATTCATCTTTTTTTAAATTATTGTCAAACGTCCTTCACCAACCCGATACAAAGCCTCGCAAAGTTTATGCGCCACACGCATAAAGTTGTCATATTTCTTGCTTAATGTAGTGAAGTAGAAATGAACGTGATAAGGTAAAACGAAAACGAGATGAATAGCGTAGTAGAAATGACAGCAGATCTGAATGTAACTGTAAAAACAACTCAACCTTTAATTGCTTTATATTGTGGATCACGTAGCGGAAACAAACCGATTTATCGAGAGAAAGCCATTGAACTGGCACAGGGTATTGCTGAACAGGGTTTTGGCATTGTATATGGCGGCGCTAGTATTGGACTAATGGGACAAGTCGCCGATACAGTACTGGAACATCATGGCGAAGTAGTCGGTGTCATTCCAGAATTTATGCTGGATTATGAAGTAGCGCATGCTCAATTAACCGAATTACATGTGGTACACACCATGCATGAACGTAAGTCCATGATGGCAGATCGTGCTAGCGCCTTTGTTGCATTACCAGGTGGTTTAGGAACATTTGAAGAAATTTTGGAAATTGCCACTTGGGGACAATTAAACCAACATCAAAAACCCATGATTTTATATAACGTCAATGGTTTCTATGATGCTTTGATCGCTCAACTTGACCATGCTGTTCAGGAAGGTTTTTTACCTCCGCAACATCGAGCCAAGCTGATCGTTTGTCACTGTATTGAAGAAATTTATACCACCATCAAGAACTTAAACCAACCCAGCCGTTTTGTAGTTTAAGTTTTCTCATTTAATTGAAAAGATATATGCGGATTTTTCAATATCCGCATTTTATTTCAAATAAACTAAATAAAAATAAAATCGTGATCTGTCAACAGCAGTCCAAAAGCCTTTTGTCTGATTTTATGCTACTTTTAGACAACGCCCTCTGGATTTGTTTTTACATCAATGAATGCCGCACCTACGCATCAAAAATTACAGCCTGAATTTCGCTTATTGGTATTTCTGGTTTCTATCGGTTTTTTTATGCAGGCGCTGGATACCACCATCGTCAATACGGCTATTCCTTCGATGGCGCACCATCTCAATGAAGATCCGCTGCGTATGCATGCTGTGGTGGTTGCCTATGTATTAACCGTTGCAGCATGTATTCCTTTGAGTGGCTGGTTAGCCGATCGTTTTGGTGTAAGAAATACTTATTTTGCCGCGATTATTATCTTTACTCTGGCCTCGCTTGGCTGTGGGCTTTCTCAAACACTCAATCAATTAATTTTCTTTCGAATCCTGCAAGGGGTTGGAGGTGCCTTATTGCTTCCAGTAGGGCGACTGGCCATGTTGAAACTGATTCCACGCACTCAGTTTCTGGCAGCGATGAGTTTAATGAGTCTTGCTGGGCTGATTGGACCACTGATTGGCCCTACACTCGGAGGTTGGCTAGTGGAGGTTGCCACATGGCATTGGGTATTCCTGATTAATATCCCAATGGGTATCTTAGGGATTATGGTCACCTTCAAAGCCATGCCCAACGTTACTGAGCCAACCGTTAAAGCATTTGATTTAACTGGCTTTATTTTATTGGTCGTGGCAATGGTCGGCCTCGCCTTAGGGATTGAACATTTGGCCAGCCGTGAATATTCCAGATGGTTCAGTATTGGTTTACTGAGTACAGGATTCATTGCAGCTTTAATTTATGCCTATCATGCACATACTCATCAAAATGCACTGTTTCGAAGCGATCTATTTAAAAACAAAATTTATGCGATTGGTGTATTAGGTAATTTTTTTGCACGTTTTGGTGGTAATGCAGTTCCCTTCATTTTACCCTTGATGTTGCAAGTTGCCTTTGGCTTTGAGCCTTTTTATACAGGTTTACTCATGATCCCTTTGGTGCTTGGGTCGTTATTTTCAAAGCCTATTATTCGTCCCATTATTCAAAAATTTGGCTATCGTTATGTATTGCTTACCAATACGATTTTGGTCGGTGCCTGTATTGCCAGTTTTGCCCTGATGACAGCAGAGACGCCTATATGGCTACGTGCAATTCATTTCTTTATTTTTGGCACTTTAAATTCCATACAATTTGTATCGATGAATACCTTAACCCTAAAAGACTTATCTCAACATGATGCCAGTAGTGGCAATAGTTTTTTATCGATGATCATGATGTTATCCATGAGTATCGGAGTAGCACTGGCGGGTACATTGATTAACTTTTTTACCCAGTATTTTGGAGCTCAGCATCTCACCACAGCATTCCACGCGTCCCTGATTTGTCTGGGATGTATTAATATTATTACCGCGCTGGTGTTCTCGCGCATTCCAGCGAACACGCCAGTTTAGATAGATTGCATTTTCATCATGGTATATCTTTTGGGTTCAAGCTAAGATGTAAATTCAATGATTAATCTTATTGCTATGCCAAAAACGATCACCTCTCGAACATCTACATATATCCCCTATTTAGGTGGAGGACTGGCCGCTGTGGTCATGGCAGCCTTGCTATATGTTGGGGTGTTTTATCATCGTCAGGCATCCGCGCAGGATTATCCAGTACAAGGGTTTGATTTATCTCATCATCAAGGTGATATTCAATGGTCAAAAATTTCTCCTGAAAAATTTCAGTTTGTGTATTTAAAAGCAACTGAAGGGGGCGACTTTAAGGATTCTAAATTTCAGGAAAATTGGCTTAAAGCGCGCGAACGTGGATTCCACGTGGGCGCATATCATTTTTATCGCCTCTGTCGTGATGGTCAAATTCAGGCGCAAAACTTTATTGAAACTGTGCCCAAAAAACTTGATGCACTTCCTCCTGTGATTGATCTTGAATATGACAGCAATTGTATCAATACCTATACCAAAGAGCAGTTACTTGAGCAAATCAAGGTGATGCATGATCTTTTAAAAAAGCATTATGCCAAACAACCCATTTTTTATGTGTCAAAAAGCTTCTATCACATTGTATTACTTGGGAGTTTTAAGGATACCCCTCTTTGGATTCGTGATTATCAGGAAAAACCGCAATTAAAAGACCAAAAAGACTGGATGTTTTGGCAACATACCAATCAGGGAAAGATTCAAGGCATTATCAAACCAGTGGATTTAAATGTGTTCTCAGGCACGCAGCGCCAATGGCAATATTTTATCGAGCAAAATAAACAAGCACCAAAACCATGAGTATGCGTAAAATCATTCATATCGATATGGATGCGTTCTATGCCTCAGTCGAGTTACGTGAACGTCCAGAGCTAAAGCATTTGCCTGTGGTGATTTC
This sequence comes from Acinetobacter sp. WU_MDCI_Axc73, assembly GCF_025562455.1. Classification (GTDB taxonomy): domain Bacteria; phylum Pseudomonadota; class Gammaproteobacteria; order Pseudomonadales; family Moraxellaceae; genus Acinetobacter. The sequence continues at coordinate 7,202 of NZ_JAHPRO010000016.1, read as the reverse complement.
ATCACACCATCCACGTGCGGTGATTGCGGCAGCATCGTATCCTGCACGTGAATTTGGTTTACGTTCGGCTATGTCAATGGGACAAGCACGTAAACTTTGTCCTGATGTTATTGTGATCGAACCTAATTTCGAAAAATATCGCGCTGTTTCATCACAAATTCATCAGATCTTTCAGCAATATACAGCAATCATTGAACCGTTGTCTCTGGATGAAGCTTATCTCGATGTCACCGAAAATTTTAAAAACCTACCCAGTGCGACCGATGTTGCGATTCAAATCCGTCAGGATATTTTGAAAGTCACAGGACTTACAGCTTCGGCGGGTGTCGCTCCGAATAAGTTTTTAGCCAAAATTGCCTCTGACTGGAATAAACCTGATGGTTTATGTGTTATTAAACCGAGTCAAGTGCAGGCTTTTATTCAGGACTTACCCTTAAAAAAAATTCCAGGGGTTGGTCGAGTAACACAGCAAAAATTACAACAGCTTCAGCTTGAAACACTGGGCGATTTGCAACAAATTGAGGAAAATATACTAATCCACCATTTTGGTAAATATGGAAAGCAGCTGTTTCTCTATGCACAAGGCATTGATCATCGTAGCGTACAAGCCGAACGGGAACGTCAGCAAATATCCAAAGAAACGACTTTTGATGGTGATTTATATCTGAACGAATGTCTGGCCTATTGGCCGCCATTGGCCGAAAAAGTCTGGAATAATCTACAACACAAACAACTGACTGCACGTGGTGTCAGCATTAAACTTAAACTTAAAAATTTTCAAATTTATCAGCATAGTAAGAGTTTTAAACGCCCCATTCAGTCATTCACAGAACTTTTGAATATTTTACAGGTTCTGCTTTATGAAATGCATTTGCCAGCCGAATTTCAATACCGTCTGATCGGCATGGGTGTCTATCAACTCGCCCCGCAAGCCGATGAGAATCAGTTATCACTTTGGTGAACTGGTGGTTTTTTATTCAAATATGCAAAAAATCAACCTTTATACCTTTCACTTCTGTTTTATTTTAGAGTAATCTAGCCTCGCAAATGCATTTACCCATGTATCTGCGGTTATGCTAAAACCTTACCTTTATTTTTAGCATGCTGTCCTGTAGTGAGCGCGACGAAAAAATCCGAATATTACAGGGCAACTGGTTTTTTAAAAACATGGGATTCCTTTTGCATGCCCGCTTCTCCTTCTCTCTCGCAAGCGCAACGCGCTCGTAAAGCCGCATTTAGTAGTTTCATTGGCGCTGTGGTCGATTGGTACGACTTTCTCCTCTACGGTATTGTTGCTGCACTGGTTTTTAATCATCAGTTTTTTCCTAATGTTAGCCCTGCGATTGGCACACTGGCTGCATTTGCTACTTTTGGTGTAGGTTTTTTATTTCGCCCATTGGGTGGCATTGTCTTTGGTCATTTTGGTGACCGTCTAGGTCGTAAAAAAATGCTGTTCCTAACCGTATTTTTAATGGGGACAGCAACTGTTCTGATTGGTTTACTTCCTAATTTTGCAAGTATTGGTTGGTGGGCGCCAGTTTTGTTGGTTTTACTTCGTGCGATTCAAGGCTTCGCTGTTGGTGGTGAGTGGGGCGGCGCAGCGCTTATGGCTGTAGAAAGTGCACCCGCAGGACGTAAGGCTTTCTACAGCAGTGGTGTACAGATCGGTTACGGGGTCGGGCTTATGCTGGCTACAGGTAGTGTCTCATTGGTCATCTATCTATTTGGTCAGGATGCTTTTGCAGACTGGGCATGGCGTATTCCATTTCTAGCGAGCATCATTTTGGTTTTATTTGCTTTATGGGTTCGGGGTGGTCAGGAAGAATCACAAGAATTTATGGAAAATGTGGTTAAAGCGAATCAACAGCCTGCGAAAATTCCTTTGTTTGAAGCGGTGCGTCAAAATCCTAAAGGCTTTTTCTACATTATCGCCTTACGTTTGGCTGAACTATTGACCATGTATCTGGTCACCACCTTTGCCTTAAACTATTCCACGAAAAATCTAGGCATGTCCTCTAGTTTATTTTTAAATATTGGTCTGATGGTTGGTGCGATTAGCTGTTTCACCATTCCCTTTTTTGCACATATTTCTGACCGTTTTGGCCGTCGCCGGTTGTGTGTTGTAGGTGGCTTGATTGGCGCCGTCTGCGCTTTTCCATTTTTCTTTGCCTTAGAAAGTGGTTCAACAATTTGGATTATTTTATTTGCGATTTTGTTGGCCAACCTCTCTCACGATATGGTAGTCAGCGTACATCAGCCTATCTTTACCGAGTTATTTGGTACAGCTTACCGTTATAGCGGTGCAGGTGTCGGTTATCAGGTCGCTAGTATTGTGGGTGGAGGTTTCACCCCCTTTATCGCTGCGGCACTGGTAACGTTGGCAAATGGGCAATGGCACTATGTTGCTATTTATTTAACCATTGGATGTTTACTCACCACTGTAGTTGCAGCGCGAATGAAAGCCCACGTACAATCAGAAGCATCTTCTGAATATGTACAGGCAAAATAAATGAGCGTTCAACGTTTACATATTACCAAACGTTTTTCTGAAATCGCAATTTCGGGCAATCTGGTACATCTTGCGGGCCAGCTTGCTGAAGATTTCACGTTGGATATCCGAGGTCAAACCCAGCAAACACTAGATTTAATCCATCGATTTCTGGCAGATGCAGGCACGGATAAAAGTCACATCCTGTCTGTGATAATCTTTCTGAAAGATATCGAAAATGATTACGCAGGCATGAATGACGTCTGGGATGCATGGTGTGCAGATATACAAGCACTTCCACGCACTTGTGTTGAAGCAAAAATGTATCGCCCAGACGTACTGGTTGAAATGACAGTGGTTGCAGTTAAACCTTAAGATTACTAACTGTATCGAGCTTAAATACCCGACTTTGCGTTGGAAAAGTGATCTGAGAAGGTTGAGTATTGACTAAACTCAGATCATTTTCAAACTGTTCTCTTAAATCTTCGAGCTCAGGAACCACATCGTAACGAATCACTCGGTATCCCGCTAGTTCCAGTAAACGATCCTGATAATAATCAGGATGGGTTCGTTTAGCATGGCCTAGATCGGCAAAAGCAACGATCGCAAAAACCTGATAATTTTGATCTAATATGACGAAGTCAGCCACCATTGACTGATACTTATGGCGCGTTCTTAAAAGTTTGGTGGTGAGTAAAGCATCAAATGAAACTCGCGTCAAAACCGTGAACTCTGGAAATACATGTTTTAAGCGTGTGAAAAATAATTGTTCATGACTACTCATCACAGCGCGACGTTTTAATGCACTATCATAAAGTTGTTCACGCTTCAGACCTTTATAAGCCATTAATGAAATCAGCAATAATATGCCAATTGCTAAAAAGTAATACATGAGAATCAATCCTTTAATATTTTTTATATTTCGGTTTCAAGACCGATTTGTTCTACGTCACCTGTTTGTTTTTCATCTTACAGGTTTCCATTTCCTCTAAATTAAAAGGTTATGTTCTTTTAATCAAGTTAGACCAAAGCCTAGAACACCATTCCATGGTTCCTATCATCATAATAAATTAAACTCGAGATGCAAGTGTTGTATATCGGATATTCTCTATATCAAAGAATCTCATATAATAGATATCCTGATGTATTCATTTTATTTTTCATAAATGAATAGACAGCAATCTGATAAGTAAAGTTTTGTATATGTCTGCTTGGATTATGATCTAACCCTTTATAACGTTAAAAACACTATAAATAAAAAAAGCACTTCAAATCATGAAATGCTTTTTTCAGAATTAATAAATTTAAGCTCGCGTCTTGTTTTTTGACTTCGATCTAGATTTTGATGCATCGAAAGGTTTTTTTTGACCTGATTCACGCGGAGGTAAACCTGTGTGCTGAGTCAAAATTTGACCTTTTTGTGGACGTTTCTCTGACTGATGTGACTGCTGATGTAATTGAGCATTACGTTTAACCGAATCACCCGCATTAGTTGAGTTCTTCTTACGCGCAGATTTATATTCACCTTCTGCTGTCCCTTGCGGTTGGTAGGTCGGAATCAAATGCTGTTTGGAATTACCAATCAAATCAGCACGTCCCATTTCCTTTAAGGCTTCACGTAATAAAGGCCAGTTATTTGGATCATGATAACGTAAAAAAGCCTTATGCAAACGACGACGCTTCTCACCTTTAACAATATCCACATTTTCAGTATAACGCGCCACTTTGGACAGTGGATTTTTTCCTGAATAATACATAGTTGTAGCAGTCGCCATCGGCGATGGATAAAAGGTTTGTACCTGATCAGCACGGAAACCATTTTTCTTCAACCAAACTGCCAAATTCATCATATCGTAATCAGTGGTACCCGGATGTGCAGCAATAAAGTAAGGAATCAAATATTGCTCTTTACCCACTTCTTTACTAAACCGTTCAAACATCTGCTTAAAGCGATCATAAGTCCCAATACCCGGCTTCATCATTTTTGAAAGTGGCCCCTGCTCAGTGTGCTCAGGTGCAATTTTTAAATAACCACCAACATGATGCTGCACTAATTCTTTAACATATTCAGGATTCAATACAGCCAAGTCATAACGTAACCCTGAACCAATCAGAATCTTTTTCACGCCTTTAATCTGACGTGCTTTGCGATAAAGCTGTACCAAAGGTGCATGATCTGTATGTAAGTTTTGACACACGCCTGGGTATACACATGAAGGCTTACGGCAATTCTTTTCAATTTCTGGGTCTTTACAGGCCAAACGATACATGTTTGCAGTTGGGCCACCTAAATCAGAAATAATGCCAGTGAATTGCGGTGCAGTATCCCGAATTTTTTCAATTTCACGCAAAATTGAGTCTTCTGAGCGGTTTTGAATGATGCGCCCTTCATGTTCCGTGATCGAACAGAATGTACAACCACCAAAACATCCACGCATGATATTGACGGAAAACTTGATCATATCAAACGCAGGGAAACGCGCATCGCCATAGGCTGGATGTGGCAATCGCGCATAAGGTAGATCAAACACATAATCCATTTCCTCTGTGGTCAGAGGAATTGGAGGTGGATTAATCCAGACATCACGTTCGCCATGACGCTGTACCAACGCCCGCGCATTTCCTGGATTAGTTTCTAAGTGTAAAATCCGATTGGCATGCGCATAAAGCACTTGATCATTAGCAACTTCTTCAAATGACGGCAAACGAATTACCGCTAATTCACGCGGTGGTAATTTATGCTTAATGGCTTTGGATGGTATAGGTTTTAATTGTACGATCTGAGTATTTTCATCCAGTTGATCACCTTCGCGTACAATCGGATGAGTTACAATTTCTTTTTGAAAGTTTTGATATTGCGCTAAAGAGTTGCCTTTTTCTTTTTCAACCTCACAACCATCTATATCCTCAGTCATCACATAAGGATTAATAATCGGATCAACCCGACCAATGTTATCCACATCATTACTGGCAATTTCAACAAATTGCGCTTTGGATGCTTTATTGTGTTTATTAATAATAAATGCAGTCCCACGGACATCGGTAATCTCGTGAACTTTTTCACCTTTGGCCAAACGATGCATCACCTCGATAATGGCACGTTCACCATTACCATACATCAGTAAGTCTGCTTTTGAATCCATCAGAATTGAACGACGTACTTTGTCTGACCAATAATCATAATGAGCAATACGACGCAAACTGCCTTCGATCCCTCCTAGTAAAACGGGTACATCAGGAAAAGCTTCACGACACCGCTGACAATAAACAGTTGCCGCACGATCTGGACGTTTATTCGCTTGATTATTTGGAGAATAAGCATCATCCGAACGAATTTTACGATCTGCGGTATACCGGTTGATCATTGAATCCATATTGCCTGCGGTCACACCCCAAGCAATAGTAGGTTTTCCTAACACTCGAAAGCTTTCGACATTGGTCCAGTCAGGCTGTGCAATAATCCCAACGCGATAACCTTGCGCTTCCAATACACGACCGATGATGCCAGAAACAAAAGATGGATGATCAATATAAGCATCACCACACACTAAAATAAAATCGCAAGCATCCCAACCTAACTGATCCATTTCTTCTCGTGACATCGGCAAAAATGGTGCAGGTTCAAAACACGACGCCCAATATTTGTCGTAATCAAACAGCGCTTTTGGCGCGGTCTGCATAGTATAGGCAGTAGACATAGCTTGCGATTCTCGGCTTGCTGAAAAGGAGGGATGACATCAAAGATGAAAGCCGATCATTTTAACATGAATTTCATTCAGTTTAGAGAATTATAAAAAGTGAATAAACAAGGAGATAACAATTAATTTGTTTATTTTTTAAACTAAAAACAAATTTTTATACGCTCATGATCCATCGCTATTCTATTTATAGAGCTGAATTGCTAGATGATTCAAGTCTAAACAACTCTTTTTCTATACGGGAAATCAGATGTTGTTTAACCAAATGATGAATGCGCTGTTTTGGATAACATCGACTTAACTCGATATGCCCAATATGGGCACTTCCATCAAAAATAATATTTTCAATACGCTGATCATGATTGGAAGCTTGAATTAAATTATCTCGATAACAACGATCAGACCCTAAACGATCACTTAATGAAAAGAAATTTAGAGTTTTCGAGACGTTATCAGGAATTTGACGTGGATTATATCCCCATTGTTTAGGTAATAATCGCCCTTTACCACCGGCTGCAATTGTGACCAGTAACTCCACAGGATATTGTAGACTTTCAAGCACCTGAGCAACTTTTACCGCCTGAAATCCGCCTTGACTATATCCAATTAAAACTAACTTTTGTTTTTTGCTCTGATCTAAGTCAATAATTTGTTCCGCAATTTTTTTGGCTGACGGTAAATGCCCATATAACCCTACATTCGAATAACCTAATTCAGCTAAATAATGTAACCAATGACGTTGCATGTGTTCACGCGCCATGAAACCATGAAATAAAACGATCTTCAAATTTTGTTTAGACATTTTTGAAACAACCAGACCAATAAAACATAAATTAATCTATTTATTGATGATTTACTATGCCTTAAATGACAGGTAAAACTGAGTAAAATGATAATCATTGTTTAATAGCAAATCACTGATAAGACACTTTAATTATATTTATTCTTACATTTCTATATACAATAAAAACCCCCTGACCGAGAGGTAAGGGGGTTTTAAATTTAAAAGCTGGCGA